>DASPWG010000275.1:0-44280 GCA_035621915.1 Streptosporangiaceae bacterium | reverse complement strand
AGGCCTGGCTGGAGGCCGCCGCCTTCCAGTGCGGTTTCTGCACCCCCGGCTGGCTGATGGGCACTGCGGCGCTGCTGGCCAGGACGCCGCACCCCGACGACGCGCGGATCGCCGCCGAACTGGCCGGTCATGTCTGCCGCTGCTGCTCGTATCCGCGGATCCGGCAGGCCGTGCACCGGGCCGCCGAGCTAATGGAGCGCCCGGACAGCCTCAAGGAAGTGCCCGCACCTGCGCGGGCCGGCGCAGCCAGCCAGCAGGGCAGACCGGCTCCGGCACTGCCGTGGGACCTCGGCACCAGGCGGCCGGACTCATTCGCCGCCATGCACGAGGGCCTGATGACCGTCGTTGCGGGCGACGGCGACGGCCATGGCTTCGACGCGACCGACGAGGCCTGGGTGCATGTGGGCGCTGACGGCAGCGTCACTGCCTATACCGGCAAGGTCGACGCAGGCCAGGGCACCCGGACCGCGCTCGCGCTCCTAGTCGCCGAAGAACTGGCCGTCAGGCCCGAGTCGGTCACGGTGGCGATGGCCGACACCGACATCTCACCTTTCGACGCGGGCACGTTCGGCAGCCGGTCCATGCCGCACGCGGCGCCACCGCTGCGCGCCGCGGCGGCGGCTGCCTTCCGGTTGCTGCGTGCAGCGGCCGCAGACCGGTTCAGCCTGACGGCCGACGCGCTGACGGCAGCCGACGGCATCTTCGCCGGGCCTGATGGGGCGCCGTCGGCCGGCTACGGCGAACTGGTCGCCGGGCAGCGCCGGGTAGAGCTTGTGCCCCCGGACGCCCCGGTCACGCCCGCCGCACGGTGGCGGGCGGCCGGCCGGCCGGCCCGTCCTGCCGGTGCCGTCGACGTCGTGACCGGCGCCAAGAAGTTCCCGTCCGACCTGCGCGCCGACGCCATGCTGCACGGCTGCGTGCTGCACCCCCCTTCGGCGGGCGCGCGACTGCTCGGCGCCGATACGACGGCCGCCGCGGCGATGGCCGGAGTGCGGGTGATCGCCGACGGGGACCTGATCGGGGTGGTGGCGGCCACGCCCGCGGCCGCCCGCTCGGCACTGGCCGCAATCAGGGCGGACTGGCAGGAGGCGCCGGGCCCGGCCGCCGCCGAACTGGAGTCCTACCTGCGCGCGCATCCGGTCGACGGCGACGGCCGGGGCGGCCCGTTCCGGCATAGCGAGGGCAATGTCGAGGCGGCGCTGGCATCCGGGCCGGTCCGGCACGAGGCGCGCTACAGTGCCGCCTACGTCGCGCACGTGCCGCTCGAGCCGCGGGCCGCGCTGGCCTGCTGGCAAGGCGCCGAGCTGAAGGTATGGGCGGCCACCTCGACGCCGTTCCGCGCCCGGCGGGAGCTCGCGGCGGCGCTCGGCCTTGCCGAGTCGCAGGTGCACGTCGTCGTGCCGGACTTCGGCGGCGGCTTCGGCGGTAAGCACGGGTCCGCCGTGGCGCTGGAGGCGGCGCGACTGGCCAGGGCCGTCGGCAGCCCGGTCAGGGTGACCTGGAGCCGGGCGGAGGAATTCACCGCCGGCTACCTGCGCCCCGCTGCCGTCATCGACGTGGCCAGCAGCGCTGACGATGGCGGGCAGCTGACAGGCTGGTCGTTCACCAATATCCACTCCGGAGCGGCCGGGATCACCACCCCGTACCTGGTGCGCAACCAGGACGTGAGCTACCAGCCCGCGCTCGGGCCGCTCGCCCGCGGCTCGTACCGCGCCCTGGCGGCGACGGCGAACAACTTCGCCCGCGAGTCGCAGATAGACGAGATGGCCGCCGCGACCGGGACCGACCCGGTGCAGTTCCGGCTACGTCATCTGGACGATGACCGGCTCGCCGCGGTGCTGACCACGGCCGCGGCGCAGATCGGGTGGGAGCGCCCGCCGCCGGGTGACGGGCTGGCGCGCGTCGCGCACGGAATCGCGCTCGGCATCGAGAAGGACGGCCGGGTCGCCACCGCAGCCAGGGTCGCTGTCGGGCCAGACGGCACCGTCACCGTGCTTGCGCTGGTCACGGCCGTGGACTGTGGCGCTGTCGTGCACCCTGACGGACTGCGCGGCCAGGTCGAGGGCGCGGTCATGATGGGCCTCGGCCCGGCGCTGTTCGAGCAGATCGAGTTTGCCGCAGGCCGGATCCTGAACGGATCGATGCCGGGCTACCGCGTGCCGAGGCTCGCCGACCTGCCTGCCGACGTCCGCGTGGTACTGCTCGACCAGCCAGATCAGCCACCGGCCGGCGGTGGTGAAGCCCCGATCATCGCGGTGGCGCCGGCCATCGCGAACGCCATCCGCCGTGCGTGCGGGGTGCGGCTGCGATCGATGCCGCTGGTGCCGTCTGGCCGGGTTCCCGGCATCGGGGCGAGCTGACCGTCAGATCCCCTTGCCCGGGTTCAGGATGCCGGCCGGATCCAGCGCCGTCTTGATGGCCTGGTGCACCGCCATCGACTCGGTCCCGAGCTCCTCGGCCAGCCAGCGGCGCTTGATGCTGCCAACGCCGTGCTCGCCGGTCAGCGTCCCGCCGAGGTCAAGGGCGGCGCGAAAGATCTCGTCCGCCGCTGCCCAGACCTTGGCGGGGATCTCGACCTGGCCGCGCTCGAAGACGAAGACCGGGTGCAGGTTGCCGTCGCCGGCATGCGCGACCGTGGCGATGAAGACGCCGTGCGTGCTGGCTGCCTCCTCGATCCGCTCGACCATCTCCGGCAGCCGCGTTCGCGGCACGCAGACATCCTCCACCAGCGCGATCCCCAGCCGCTCCACCGCGTGATAGCACAGCCTGCGCAGGTCGATGAGCTGCCGTGACTCGGCTTCCGAGGCCGAGACGTCGGCCATCGCGGCGCCCTCGGCCACGCAGATCTTGCGCATCTGCTCAGCGCCGTGCGCAGCGGCGTCGCTGTCGTCCTGGGCGATCAGCAGCGCGCGCACCTCGTCGCCGAACCCGGTGTGCTTCCAGTCGTCGATCGCCTGCAGCGTCGCGCGATCGATCAGCTCCAGCAGGCTTGGCCTGATCCTGGCCGCGAGGATCGCTGTCACCGCCCTGGCCGCGGCCGCGAAGCTGGCGAATCCGGCCGCGACCGTGGTGGGATAGCTGGCCGGGCGCGGCCGCAGCCTGAGCGTGGCGGCCGTGATGACGCCGAGCGTGCCCTCCGAGCCGACGAACAGGCTCGTGAGGTCGTACCCGGTCACGCCCTTCACGGTTCGCCTGCCGGTCCGCAGCACGCGGCCGCCGGCCAGCACCACCTCCAGGCCGAGTACCGAGTCGCGGGTAACGCCGTACTTGACGCACCGCAGCCCGCCGGCGTTCGTGGCGAGATTCCCGCCGATCGTGGAGATCTCATAGCTGGACGGATCAGGCGAGTACATCAGCCCGTGCGCGGCCGCGGCCCTGTCCAGGTCGGCGTTCAGCACCCCCGCCTGCGCGTCGGCGAGTTCGTTGGCCGGGTCGACCTGGGTAATGGCGGTCATCCTGGCGGTCGACAGCACCACGCAGCCGTCCGTGGCGGTCGCCCCGCCCGCCAGGCTGGTGCCGCCGCCGCGCGGCACGACCGGCACCCGGTGGCGCTGGGCCCAGGCGAGCGTGGCCGCCACGTCGGCCGTGCCGCGGGCCACCAGCACGGCCGCCGGCTGACCGGGTGTGACCGCAGGAGTGTGATCGCGCCGGTAGGCGTCCATCAGGTCAGGATCGGTGATGACCTGCGCGTCCGGCGCGCTGGCCCGCAGCTCATCGAGCATGTCAGCCATCGCTGGGTCCTCCGGAATCTTGCTGCACTGTCGCCCTGGGACAAGCATGCACGACCGCCAGGTCCGGGCGGCAGCGCAGCGCTGCACGCAGACTTCGTCCGGTCCTAACCCTTCCTGGCGGTAGTGCCCTGCTGGCGACTCAGTGTGCGAAAATGTCACTATTGACCTTCGGCCACGTCGCCGTCCCCGCTCGCCGCACACTGCTCGAGCGGCAGCGGTGGCAGTACTCTGCCTCACCGGCGCACTGCTGTCGGTAATGCTCGCCGGGCCGGCACTTGCCGCCCGCAAGTCCATCCCGCCCGCGGGACCCGTGCACGCCGTGGGACGGCCCGCGTGGGATGTGCGCCTTGCGCATATAACCCTCAACTCCGCCGCGGCCGATAGCGCGACGTCCGCCACCCTGACCGAGACCCCGTCTTCGGTGCCCGACGGCGCGAGTCTCACCGTCAGCTACACGGTTCCGGCGACGCAGCTGACCTCGGAGAACTGGATCGGCATATACGAGCCAGGCCAGACCCCCGGCGTGGAGGACCTGGCCTGCTGGGACTGGTCACCTGGCGCCAGCGGCATGCTGACGTTCGCCAGCACCTGCCTGAACGGCGTGGGCCCGTACGTGGCCTGGCTGTTCTACGACAACGGCTACACCGAACTCGCCGGCCCGGTCAGCTTCAGCGTGACCCCGTCGGAGCCTGCTCCGGCCCCGCGGTTCGCCATGTCCATCGGTCAGTCAGGACCGGGCATGCTGACCGACCCGTTCGGCGTCGCCGTCGGCGCGGACGGAAGCCTGTGGGTGAGTGACCGTGCCACCGGCCTGGTCGAGCACTTCAGCGCGGCCGGCCAGTTCGTCGGTGCCATCGGCGGCGGTCATCTCCAGCAGCCCGATGGCGTGGCGGTGGACTCGGCGGGCGATATCTGGGTAGCCGACACCGGTCAGGACCAGGTCGTGAAGTTCTCCCCGGCCGGCCGGGTCCTCCAGACATTTGGCTCGGCCGGCTCCGGCCACGGCCAGCTAGACCATCCGCAGGCGCTGGCGTTCGACTCCGCGGGCGACGTCTGGGTCGCCGATCAGGACAACAACAGGATCGAGGAGTTCTCCGCCACCGGCCGGTACCTGTCACAGATCGGGGTCGCTACTCCGGACGGAGTCGCGATCGACTCCGCCGGCAACCTGTGGGTGTCAAGCCCGAGCTATGCGGACGGGAACGCCGTCTACGAATTCCAGCCGGACGGCAGCAAGCTGCAGTACTACGGGAACACGCAGGCGGAGTACGGCGCGTTCTCCACCACGGCCGGGATCGCGATCGGGCCAGGCGGCAAGATCTACGTGGCCAACGAGGACTACGGGCTGATCACGGTCCTCAACCCGGACGGCAGCTTCTACACCGAGTTCGGCCTGCAGTCGAACCCAGCCGACGGCGCGCAGGACCTGCAGTTCCCGCAGCAGATCGCGGTCACCGCGAACGGCACCGTTTACGTTGCCGACAGCGGTAACGGCCGGGTCGTGGAGTACTCGCCAGCCTCGGCATCCGACGCCGTGGCGTTCGTGCCGCCGCCAGGATCTGCGCTAGCTGGCAACGGGCCGCTACTGCCGGTCGCGCTCGGCATCCTGGTGCTCGCCGGCCTGGCCGGGCTGGTCCTGCTGGCCCGCCGCCGTGCGGCACCACCCGCGCCAGCGCCGGCACCTGCCCCGGCGCCCGCGGTGAGCCGCCGCTCGCTGCTGACCGGCGCGACGGCACTGACCGGCGCGGTGGCCGGCGCCGCGGTGCTGCCGGTCAGCCTGAGCAAGGCACTCAAGGCCACGCTGAGCAGCACGCGGCCCTCCGGCAGCATCTACGACATCGAGCACATCGTCATCCTGATGCAGGAAAACCGCAGCTTCGACCACTACTACGGCACGATGCCGGGGGTACGGGGATTCTCCGACCCGACGGCCATCACGCTGCCCGGCGGCCTGCCGGTGTTCTACCAGCCCGACCCGTCGCATGCTCAGGGCTACCTGCTGCCCTTCTACTACGACCCGTCCAGGACCAGCGCGCAGGCCACGCCGGGCACCGATCACAGCTGGCCGACCCAGCACCAGGCCTGGAACAACGGCAAGATGGACCAGTGGATCGCGGCGAAGGGCCCCTACACCATGGGCTACTTCAAGCAGCAGGACATCCCGTTCCACTGGGCGCTGGCGGAGAACTTCACCATCTGTGACAACTACCACTGCTCGGTGCTCGGCCCGACTTACCCCAACCGCCTGTACATGTGGACGGGCACGATTGACCCGAACGGCACCGGCGGCGGGCCCATCATCGACGACTCGCCGGCCTACGACAACGTCATCCTGTCCTGGACTACCTACCCGGAGCGGCTCGAGGCGGCCGGCCTCAGCTGGAAGGTCTACCAGGAGGAAGACAACTACGACGACAACGCGCTGGCCTGGTTCAAGCAGTTCGGCTACGCGTCCACATCGTCGCCGCTGTGGCAGAAGGGCATGTACAAGGGACCGGCTGGGGCGTTCGAGGACGACGCCAGGAACGATCGCCTGCCGCAGGTGTCCTGGCTGGTGGCACCGACCGCGCAAAGCGAGCACCCGGACTACTTCCCGGCAGCCGGGGCGGAGTACATCGCGCAGAAGCTCGAGGCCATCGCGTCCAACCCGGACGTCTGGGCCAAGACCGCGTTCATACTCTGCTACGACGAGAATGACGGGATGTTCGACCATGTGCCGCCGCCGGTAGCGCCGGCTGGCACTGCAGGCGAGTTTGTCGACGGGCTGAACATAGGCCTCGGGTTCCGCACCCCGACGACGATCATCTCGCCGTGGACCGCGGGCGGGTTCGTCTGCTCGGAAGTGTTCGATCACAGCTCGCTGATCCGGTTCATCGAGACCAGGTTCGGCGTCTACGAGCCGAACATCAGCCCCTGGCGCAGGCAGACCTGCGGCGACCTGACATCGGCATTCCGTTTCTCCGGCGCACCGGCCCCCTACCCGAGCGGCAACGGCGAGTTCGGACTTGCCGTGACCGAGAGCCGGCTGCTGCGGGCACAGCAGCAGGTCAACGACAACCCGTTCCCGATGCCACCGGCGGTCAACGAGCCGCTCCCAACCCGGTAAGCCAGCCCGGCAACGAGTTCCGGCCGGGACGAGCGGGATCAGCAAGGGTCCCGCCTGCGGCCTGGTCAGCGTGCTGCCAGCAGCCCCGAGACCAGCGGGCGGCCGGCGTCCAGCAGCCAGAACATGGCTAGCCCGTCATCCGCCCCGACGGCCAGCCGGGGCTCGCATCCGGGCAGGATCTCACGGTGATACTCCATCTCGGCCCTGGCAGGCGGCCAGCCGAGCCCCGCCAGCACGTCCTCCGCCGCGGACCAGGCGATGGCGTTGTTGACATGGCCGGCGGTGTCGAAGTCAGCGGCCCGCAGCGGCCACGGCCGGCTCGCCTCCCCGCCTCCGGGCCTGCGATGGGACAGCCGGACCGAGACAGTCCGGCCCCGCGCGGACTCCCCGTAGACCTTCTCGAACTCCGGGCCAGGCGGGATCGGCCTGCCAGACTCCGGGCTGACCGCGGCCCAGACGGCCCGTGCCTGGAGAAGGTCCCCGGCTGTGCCAGAGACCGTCGTCGTGCGCTCCGCCCAGCGCGGCCCGGTGCCGGAGCAGAACGTGCGCAGCGTGATCCGGTCCCCCATGGCCGGGAGCCTGCCGATGGCTAGCTCGCAGCGCCGTACCAGCCAGACCGCCGGGCCGATCAGGCCGGAGTCGGCTAGGTCGTCCTCGGCGACGGTCTGCAGGTAACGGGCGAGCGCATCCAGCCGTAGCCGGCCGGCCGTCGTGACGTCAGTGCTGCGGACGATGCGGCGGCCGGTGTAAACGCGGCCGCTGGCAGGCGGGGGCTGGAACGCTGGCAGGCGGTCGCGGTCATTCATTCCGGCATTCTTCCCCATCAGTCAGTTACCGGCCGGAGGCCGGCCCCGGCGGCCGGAGAGCGCGCAGCCGCGCGACTAAACTTCCAGGCCAGCCGGGTATCGACAGGTCAAAGAGACAGTCGAGATAGCGCAAACCGGCATCTTCGTCACATAAACTTCGTGCGCTCGCTCTGGGGGCCCTGCGGAGCAGGGGCAGGCATGCGCTCGTTCTGGGGGGCCCTGCCGAGCAGGGGCAGGAAGGCGGACCATGCAGACCACGCAGGCGGCCGTCCCGCAGGCTGGCGTGCGCGCGGACAGCCGCCCGAGCCGGACGTCCCCGGCCAGGCTCCAGGGCCTGGCCGCGCTTGGTGTTTACGCAGCCGCCTGGATCGGATACTGCGTGCGCGCGCTGGTCCTGCATCCGGGGATGCCGCAACTCGACCAGTCCAGCATGGACCCGAACCTGTTCACCTGGATGCTGCGCTGGTGGCCGTACGCCATCTCGCACGGGCTCGACCCGCTGCGGACCAGCCTCATCGGCGTGCCGGCCGGGTTCAACCTGGCCTGGCTGACGACGGTGCCGCCGCTAGCCCTGATCGTGTCCCCGGTGACCGTGCTGTTCGGCCCGGTCGTGTCGTTCAACCTGCTCGTCGTCATCGCCCCGCCGCTGGCCGGCTGGGCAGCCTTCGTGCTGTGCCGCCGGCTGACCGGCCGGTTCTGGCCGGCGCTCGCCGGCGGCGCGGTGTACGCGTTCTCCGCCTACGAGTACAACCACTCCGTGCCCGGGCACCTGGACATGACCTTCAGCCTGCTGCTGCCGCTCATGGGCTATCTGACGCTGCTCTGGCACGAGGGCAGGATCGGCCGCAACGCCTTCATTGGCCTGCTGACCGCGGGTCTGCTGGTCCAGCAGTTCCTGTTCCTGGAGACCTTCGCCGACCTCACGGCAATGTGGGCGGCCGGGCTGGTCGCTGGCTATCTGGTGGCGAGGAGGTCATGGCGGCCGGAGATCGCCAGGCTGAGCCGCTACGTGGGCATCGCGTACCTGATCACATTCGCGCTTTCAGCGCCTTACCTGTACTACGTCGTCAGGAACACCCCCACGGGCTTCGTTCGCACCTCGCCGCAGAATTCCGCCCTCAACCTGGCCAACATGGTTGTCCCGCGGCCCTCGCAGACCCTCGGGCTGTCTTTTTTGCACCAGTACTCACTCTCGCTGGCCTCGCACTTCACTGTCTCCGAGTCGTGCTACGTAGGCATCCCGATGCTGCTGCTCGTGGTGGCAGCGGGCGTCACGACCTGGTCGAGCAGGCTCACCAGGTTTCTGGTGATCATGTTCGTGTTCGCGGTGCTGGTCTCGATGGGCCCTGACGTGCAGACCGGGAACCTGCATGAGCTGCCGCTGCCGTGGGCCGAACTGTGGAAGCTGCCGATCGCGCGCAGCGCCTTCCCGAACAGGGTGATGGTGTTCGGCTTCCTGGCACTGGCCGTCGTGCTTGCTCGCTGGCTGGCCTCCCCGGCGTGGCAGGCCACGTGGCGGTGGCTGCTCGGCGTGCTCGCGGTAGCCGGGATCCTGCTGGACATTGCCCCGATCGCGACGGCCACGCCGACCGCATCGGCCGCGCTCCCGCCGTTCATCAGCACCGGACTGTTCCGGCACTACCTGACCAGCGGCGAGACAGTTGTCGTCATCTCGACGCGCGGGAACGCCGGACTGCTGTGGCAGGCCGAGACCGACTTCTACGTGCGGATCGCTGGCGGCTTCGTGAGCCAGGCGATCTCGCGGCACTCGGACCTGCCCGGCCCGATCCAGCGGCTGTCGGATCCCAGCCCGGCCATCTACAGGCAGGCCGCGGCCTTCCTCAGGCAGGCGCATGTCGGAGCTATCCTCGTTGAGGGCGACAAGCAGGTGCGGTGGACCGGCAGCCTTGACCACCTCGGCTTGCGCGGCCAGTCAGTGGGCGGCGTGATCATCTTCCGGGTGAATCGGCCCGCTGCCGCCACCGCCGCCACCTGAGCTCGGGCATGACCTGGCCGCCCTGCAGGCACGTGCGGCCCCGTAGTTGGGTATGCCCCTTCTGACAGGCTCGCTGCGTGGCCGGCGTCCCAGCCGACCAGCCCGGCCTGCATGGCGAGGAGGTGCGATCCGGTGGACCTGGGCTTCCTGCGGCCGCTGTACGACGAGATCGGGGATTACGTTTCGGTCTATCTCGATACAGACCGGGTCCACGAGAACTCCCAGCGGGCCGTCGAGATCAGGTGGAAGAACGCGCGCGACCGGCTGGCCCAGGCCGGCGCCGCCCCGGCCACGCTCGACGCCGTCGGCGGGCTCATGACCGACCGTGACCGGGGCGCTCCGGGCACCGCGGCCTTCGCGCGGGACGGCGGGATTTCCTTTAGCGGGACCATGCAGGCGCCGCCGCGCCATGAGATCGCGCGGCTGGCCGCGCTGCCGCACCTGATGCCGCTGCTGGCCCAGCACCGGCCGCCAGTCCCGCACGTCCGGGTCAGCGCCACCAGGGCCGGCGGCGAGATCGTCGCCGTCGGCGGCGACGGCCAAGGGTGGCGGGACTGGATCGCGGGCCTGGACTGGCCGCTGCACAAGACGTCGGTCGGCGGCTGGTCGCAGGATCGCTACCAGCGCCACACTGAGGAGACCTGGGACGAGAACGCCAAGACACTGGCGGCCGAGGTCATCACCGCGGCGGAGCGCGTCGGCGCGCAGCACGTCATCGTCGCCGGTGACGTGCACGCCAGGACGCTGCTGATCGCGCACCTGCCCAGGCAGCTGCAAGAGTCGGCCGCTGTCGTCGAGGAGGAAGTCACCGTCGACAGCGCGGAGATGGCGCTCGCCGCGGATGCAGCGTTGTCGAACTGGGAACTGCTCGACGTCAGGGCTCGGTTCGACGACTTCCAGACGCGGCTGGCCCACGGCCACGCGGTCGAGGGTCTCGCCCACACCCTTGCCGCATTCCGCGACGGCCAGGTCCTTGACCTGTTCGTGGCTGACGACCCGTCGTCGACAGCACAGGCCTGGATCGGCCCGGCCGGCGCTGAAGTCGCAGCGAGCAGGCAGGAACTGGCCGACTTCGGCGTGGCCGAGCCGGCCACTGACCGGGCCGACGCCGCACTCGTCAGGGCCGTCGCGACCACGGACGCCGAGCTGCACTTCCTGCCCGAGGACCTCATCGCGACCGGCGACCCGGCCGCCTGCGGCGGCATCGCCAGGCCAAGGGACGGCATCGGCGCTACGCTCCGGTTTGCGCTCTGAGAGCGCAATCTCCGTGGCGCAGGAGCCCCGTGGTCAAGGAGCAAGTGTGGGCGAGATCCGGGTCGGCACAGCGTCGTGGACGGACCGGACACTGATCGATTCTGGCTGGTACCCGCCCGAGGCCGACAACCCGGCCAGGCGGCTGCGGTATTACGCCGAGCGTTTCCCGCTGGTGGAGGTCGACGCGACTTATTACGCGCTGCCGGCTGAGCAGACCGCCGCCTCGTGGGCGGCGCGGACACCCGCCGAGTTCACCTTCAACGTCAAGGCGTTCAGCCTGTTCACCCAGCACCCAACCAGGGTCGGCGCGCTGCCGGTGGACTTGCGCCCGGCCGCCGAGCAGGCGGGCAAGGACCCGTTCTACCTGCGCCAGGTGGATGCCGCGGTCGCGGATGAGGCGTGGAACCGGTTCCTCGGCGCGCTGGACCCGCTGCGCCAGGCCGGCAAGCTCGGCGCCATCCTGCTGCAGTTCCCCCAGTGGTTCCCGATCTCGCGCGCCAACAAGGACTACATCCTGTCCTGCGCCAGGCGCGTCGCACCCGACCGCGTCTGCGTCGAATTCCGGAACCGGACCTGGATGACACCCGAGAACCAGGAGGAGACGCTGCGCTTCCTATCCGAGCACGACCTGCCGTACGTGTGCGTGGACATGCCGCAGGGTTACCCCAGCTCGATTCCGCCAGTGGTGGCCGCCACCGCCGATCTCGCCGTGGTCCGGATGCACGGCCACTCCGACAAGTGGACCAGCAGGGACATCCATGAGCGGTTCGGCTACCGGTACGGCGAGCCGGAGCTGGCCGAGTGGGCGGACAAGGTCCGCAGCCTCGCTGAGCGCGCCGGCACCACCGATGTCCTGTTTAACAACTGCTACCGCGACAACGCTCAGGTAAACGCGAAGCAACTTGCCGACCTGCTAGAGCCACGTGGTTGACAGCCAGATCGCCGCGCCGCCGAGGGCGAGCAGCACGATATTGAACCAGATCAGCCTGGCCTCGCCCCGGCTGAGGTGCAGCGATATGGCCCCCACCTGGATCAGCACGAAGCCGGCGGCGGCGGCAAGCGCAAGGCCGGGCGCGATGCCGGTCAGCGGTGGCAGGATCACCCCGAGCGCACCGAGCACCTCCAGCCCGCCGATGGCTCGCACGAGTCGCAGCGGCAGTGCGTCAATCCACCCCATCATCGGCCGCAGCTGATCCGGCGACCGCAGCACCTTGAGCCCGCCCGAGTACAGGTAGACCAGCGCCAGCAGGGCGGCGACGATCCAGTAGGCCACGGTCATGCAGCACGCTCCTGAGTTACCTTTTGTAAGTAGCGTCATTCTCCGTCACAACTGACGGCTCCACAAAAGGCACATCTGTGTGCGTAGCTATCAGCGAGGTGCCGTGTCCGACTACGAGAAGGTGTGCCTGATCAGAGGCGACCAGGGCCGGGCCATCCGCGCGCTGCTCGATCGAATCGGAGATAAGTGGGCGCTGCTGATCATGGCGACGCTGCACGCCCAGCGGCTGCGATTCACCGAACTGCAGCAGCGCATTCCCGGAATCTCCCAGCGCATGCTCACCCTCACGCTGCGCAAGCTCGAGCGCGACGGGCTAGTGACCCGTACCGCCCATGCCGAGGTACCACCGCGGGTGGAGTACGAGACCACGGCGCTCGCCACCACCCTGATCCCGCACGCGATCGCGCTGGCAAGCTGGGCCGTTGAGCATAACCCTGAGATCGACGCGCACCGTGATGCCTACGACGACCGGCACTGCTAGGGCGCCGGTCGCCGTGGCTGCTGGCTGGCCGTAGAGTGATGGTGGCGATGGGGCTCGTCCAAACCGCCCGAGATGGCTGATAGCTCCTGGTAAGCGCCCATGCGGCGAGAACTGGAGCATGCCATGCCAGCTGCGGAAGGCATCAGCCTGCTCTGCCAGGACGCGGGCCGCCTGCCGGCCGGCGAGCAGCCAGCGGACCGGACCTTCGCCTCTGACCTGAACTTCGACCAGGTCGTCGCTGCCGTCGCTGGCGAGCGGGACGAGTGCGAGCTGATCACCGAGCTGCTGTACCGGCAGGTCAGGGACGTCGCCACCGTGCGCTACCGGCATGAGGTCTTCCGCGATCTGGAGGACCCTGGCCTGTTCGACGCCGCCGCGCGGTTCGCGAAGACGATGCGCCAGGTGCGCGCGCACCTGACCGCGCTGACGAAGATGCACTCGGTCCATCAGCAGCGGGGATGGTTCCTCGACGCGGCCGCGACGTACTGCGAGGCGGTCCGTGCGCTGGCCGCGGATCTGGAGGCCAGGCCGGTCAGCTCCGGCGGGCTGCGGGCGTTCCGCGACTACCTGGCCGTCTACGCCGCGTCCGCGGAGTTCGCCGCGCTCGCTGCCGACACCGCTGACCGGCAGGGCGACCTGGCTGGCATCACCTACCAGGTCCGGATCAAGGGCCCGCGGGTGGAGGTGAGCCGCTACGACGGCGAGCCCGACTACAGCACCGAGATCGCCAAGACGTTCGAGCGGTTCCAGCAGGGCGCGGTGAAGGACTACCGGGTGGCCTACCGCACCTGGCCCGGCATGAACCACGTAGGCGCGCAGGTCGTCGGGCTGGTCGCCCGGCTGTTCAGCAAAGAGTTCTCCGCCCTGAGTGATTACTGCCGGCGACACGCCAGGTTCCTGGACCCGGTCATCGACCGGCTCGACCGCGAGCTCCAGTTCTACCTGGCGTACCTGGACTACATCGGGCCGATGCGCGCGGCCGGGCTGAGCTTCTGCTACCCCGAGCTGTCGGCCAGCTCCAAGGAGATTTTCGCTCGCGACACCTTCGACCTGGCGCTGGCTGCCAAGCTCGCCGCCAGCGGCAAGGCCGCCATCACCAACGAGTTCCACCTGAGCGATCCCGAGCGCGTGATTGTCGTGTCCGGGCCGAACCAGGGCGGCAAGACGACGTTTGCCAGGACCTTCGGGCAGCTGCACCACCTGGCGTGCACCGGCTGCCCGGTGCCAGGAACCGCGGCCCGGCTATTCGTGTTCGACCAGATCCTCACGCACTTCGAGCGCGAGGAGGACCTCGCCAGCCTCACCGGCAAGCTCGAAGATGACCTGCTGCGAATCCAGCGCGCGCTGCGGTCGGCCACCCCGCGCAGCGTCGTCATCATGAACGAGATCTTCACCTCCACAACGCTGGCCGACGCACAGTTCCTCGGCCAGAGAGTGCTGGCGAGGGTGGTCGAGCTAGACCTGCTGTGCGTCTACGTGACGTTCGTCGACGAACTGTCGTCCTTCGCCCCGTCGGTGGTCAGCATGGCCAGCACAATCGTCCCGGACAACCCTGCCGAGCGCACCTACAAGATCGTCCGCAAGCCAGCCGATGGCCTTGCCTACGCACTGGCCATCGCCGATAAGCACCACGTCACTTATCAGCAGCTGAAGGGAAGGCTGGCTCGGTGAAGGCCCACTTGCTGTTCGGGGACCGGGATTTCGACTTCGAGGCCGAGCTGCCTGCTGGCCATCAGGACCTGGTCCAGGACCTCGAGCTCGGCACAGTCTTCGCCTCGATGGCCGCCGGCGACAAGTTCCTGTACGACGTCTGCGTCAAGGTCGTGCTGGCCAGCATCGCCGACCCCGAACAGATCCGCTACCGCCAGCACATCCTGGCCGACTGCATCGCCCAGCCGGAGATCATCCGCGAGATGTACGGCATTGCCGTGGGCGCGCTGCAGGACAGGCGCGGCGTCTGGGGGTTCCTGTCATCGCAGTACCCGGCTTCCATCCTGTCCGGCGCGGTCAGCCAGCTCGAGGTCCTCATCGCCCGGCTCCGCCAGCTTCGGCAGGTCGCCGACAGCCACCTCGGCAAGTTCAGCTCCGACGGGATGCGCACCCTGCTGCGCACCCTCCAGCTTGACCTGGACGACGAGTACTTCCAGACACTGGGCGCCCATCTGCGGCAGCTGAGGTTCCGCGACGGCGTGCCGATGAGCGTGCAGCTGGACCGGGACAACAGCGGGATCAACTACGTGCTGCGCGCAGGCGGCGGCAGGCGCGGCTGGAAGGAGCGCATCGGGATCGAGCCACGATCGGTCTACTCCTTCACCATCCCGCCGCGCGACGAGGCAGGAGCCGAGGCGCTGTCGGCCATGACCAACCGCGGCATCAACCTGGTCGCCAGCGCCGCCGCGCAGTCAGCCGACCACGTGACCAGCTACTTCAGCATGCTCAGGGAAGAGCTGGGCTTCTACGTCGGCTGCCTCAACCTGCGCGACCTGCTCACCGCCTCCGGCCAGCCCGTGACGTTCCCCGACCCATCACCATGGGACCGGTGGGAGCTGGCGTGCACCGACCTGCGTGATGCCAGCCTCGCGCTGCGAACCGGCAGCGTCACCGGCAATGACGTCGACGCCGACGGCAAATCGCTGGTCATCATCACCGGGGCGAACTCCGGCGGGAAGTCCACCTTCCTGCGCAGCGCCGGCCTCGCGCAGCTCATGATGCAGTGCGGCATGTTCGTCACCGCGCAGCACCTGCGCGCCAGCGTGTGCGCGGGCGTCTGCACGCACTTCATCCGCGAGGAAGACGCCACCATGACCAGCGGGCGCCTGGACGAGGAACTGAGCCGGATGAGCGTGATCGCCGACCAGATCGGCCCGCGCTGCCTGGTCCTGTTCAACGAGTCGTTCGCCGCGACCAACGAGCGCGAGGGATCGGAGATCGGCCGCCAGGTCGTCCGCGCACTCCTCGAAGCCGGTATCAGGGTCTACTTCGTCACCCACCAGTTCGACCTTGCCGACAGCTTCCACCGGGAGTCCGCCGACACGACGCTGTTCCTGCGGGCGCCCCGGCAGCCAGACGGACAGCGGACCTTCCGGCTCGTCGCCGCCGAGCCGCTGCCCACCAGCTTCGGCCAGGACATCTACTACCGCATCGGCGGCTGGCTGGCAGAGCGGTGAGCTGGCAGGATCGGACCTGGCGCCAACCACTGTGGTGGCGACCAGGAAGGCAGATCTCATGTCCAGCGCATCCGCATGGCCGCAGGATCGGCGCATCACCATCAGTGACCTGCAGGCGGCGACCGACCGCGGCGAACGGTGGGCCATGCTCACCAGCTACGACGTGCTCACCGCGGGAATCTTCGAGCAGGCCGGTGTCCGCGCCCTGCTGGTCGGGGATACCAGCGCCGAGCTGGTGCTCGGGTACGGCAGCACGCTGCCGGTCACCATGGCCGAGCTGATCAGCATGACCAGGGCCGTCGTCGCGGGCACCAGGACGGCCCTGGTGGTCGCCGACCTCCCGTTCGGCAGCTACCAGGCAGGGCCGGAAGTGGCCCTGGCTAACGCGGTCAGGCATCTCAAAGAGGGCGGTGCCCAGGCGGTCAAGCTGGAGGGCGGCGGCCGGGTGCTGCCGCAGGTCCGGGCACTGACCGCGGCCGGCATCCCCGTCATGGGCCACCTCGGGCTGACCCCGCAGAGCGTGAACACGCTGGGCGGAATGCGCCGAGTTCAGGGCCGCGGCGACGCTGGCGAGCAACTGCTGGCCGATGCCCGCGAACTGGAACGGGCCGGGGCGTTCGCAGTGGTCCTGGAGTCCGTGCCCGCCGACCTCGGCAGCCGGGTGTCCGCCGCGCTGCGCATCCCGACCGTCGGCATCGGCGCCGGGCCGGGTTGTGACGCGCAGATCATGGTCTGGCAGGACATGGCCGGGCTGACGACCGGGCGCATGCCGCGGTTCGTTAAGCAGTACGCCGACCTGCGTGCCAGCCTGCTGACGGCCGCAGGCCAGTACGTGAACGAGGTCGCGGCGGGCAGCTACCCGGATCTGGCGCACAGCTACGCATAAGGCCGACTCAGGCGCCATGGCCGCTTAGCTCGCCGGGCAGCCGCCGAAGACCGCTCCGTCGAGGAACGCGGCCGCCTGCCGCCAGGCGTTACCGCGAGCATGGCCGGAGCCGCCGACCGTGGGGGCCTGGGTGCGCTTCCCGACGGCCTCATCGAGTTCGGTCAGCAGCGCAGCGCCGTATTCGCGGGCGGCCTCGCTGGCAAGGTGCCGCGCAACCGGGTCGACGGCTCGCAGCCCGCGGATGTGGCGGACGCACAGCCTGAACGCGGCCGGCATCAGCTCCGACCGGCCCGCCGCAATCTGCCCGGTCGCTCGGCCCGCGGCTGTGCGCATCCCATGACACACGGCGCAGTCGGGCTCGGCCAGGACGCGACGGGCGCGGACGGAGAGCCAGCCAGGTGCGATGCCTAGCAGCCGTGGCTTGCCGTCCAGCACCTGGCCGAGCCGCTCACGCTGCGCCGCGGCATGACAGCCCAGCAGGTCGTCGGCAGCCGGCGCCAGCAGCACCAGATCGCGCAGGTGCATGCTGCACAGGACATCGCGAGCGGCCGACGCCGGGGACGCTGCGGCGAGGTCTGCCAGGCTCGTGCGCTCCCAGCTGGCAGCGGCCCAGCAGACTGAGCACGTCCACGGCTGGCCGGGCGACAGACGGCGGGCGAGCGCGCCGCGATGGCCGGCGCGAGCCTGCGCATCAGGATCCGGACCGCCGGCCAGCACGTCCATGCCGGGCCGGGCATCCGACAGACGGCTGGCCATGAACCGGACAAGCCAGCGAACGTCTCCGTGCGCGGCCGTCAGCACCGCCCGGCGCAGGTGCGGCAGGCAGAGCCCGCCGTGCTGCTCATAGGCCCGGCGGTCGGCCTCGCAGAGACCCTCAAGCAGCAGCCCGAGTACGCGGTCCCGCGCCGCGGACAGCTGCTCGCAGGCAGGGCAAGGGGCCGGCTCCGCGCCGAGGTCGCCAATCGCCGCGCGCACGACGTACCTGTACACGGCGGTGAGCCTGGCAGCCGCACCCGGCTGATCCAGCAGGCGCCGAGTATGCGAGGCGCACATGCCACGAGAGGCGCACACTCGGGTGATCATGTCGGCATCGCCATGTCCCTCGAGCGCGAACCAGCTCAGGTAGGCATCGCCGGTTTCGGCGGTGTACCAGCACGCCGGGCAGCCAGGCCTGCCCAGCAGGCCGGCCGGCGAGCCGAGAAGCAGGACCGACGGCCCCCGCGGGATCGGGGCGGCGCTGGGCAACCTAGCTTCTCTCGCCGGCCCGGCCGGCGGCGGTGCTGGCCGCCACCGGTCCGGATTCTCGCGCCGGGACTTGCGCGAGCAGCGCGCGCAGTGCGCGCTCGCGGTCGTCCAGGTCGGCCAGCTCCCGCTCGCCCTGCGTCCCGGCCTCGGCGCGGATCGCTGCCGCCCGGTCCAGCGCCGCATCCAGCCGCTGCGTCGTGACGGCGTACCGGCGCGCCAGGTCGGCGAGCAGCTTCCTGGTGGCTTCCGCGAGCCGGTACTGCAGGTCCGCGCGGGCCCGGCCGACCTGGCTGCCGACCAGGTCGCAGACCTGCCCGAGCAGCCGCTGGCGCGCAAGGCGGCGGCCGTACTCGCCTGGCATCCGCCGCCGCACCGCCCCGGCCAGCAGCTCGGCCTGGTCGACGTGCTCGTCCAGGGTGTAGAAGAAGCCGAGCGCGGCCGGCAGCCGGTCCCCCGGCGACGGCAGCGCGAGGCCGACGCCGAGCAGGTCGGCGGCAGCCGCGCGGACGGCGGCGAGTTCGGCGTCCAGTTCGGCGGCCAGCCTGTCGTCGATGGCACGCAGGCCGAGTTCCAGCAGGCTGGCCTGCTCCTGCCGCCAGGCCTCGGCGGCCTGCGCCACCATGCTGGCCAGGCGGGACCGGCCCAGGCGCTCGATGTCAGCGGTCGCGGCCGTGGCCAGCTCGCCGTCAAGCAGCTCAGCCATCCGGGCGCCGAGCTGCGTCGTGAGCAGCGGCACCGCCTGCTCGGCGGCGGTATTCAGCGCCTCGAGCAGCCGCCCCGACTGCGCCGCCGCGCGATCCCCGGCGTCGGCACGGCGGCCGCTCACCGCATCCAGGCGGGCACGGAAGGCGGCAATCTGGCCTGCCGCCTCGTCGCCCGGCAGCCGCGCGGCGCGCTGCGCGAGGGCCACCTCGTCCAGCAGCTGCTGCGCGATCCTGCTGGCGTGGCGGGTAACCGACACTTCCAGCCCGGCCACCCTGCCCGAGTCCAGGTAGGCAGTGAAGTCGGTCTCGAACGCGGTGAAGCCGGCGTCGCCGGCCTTACCAAGCGCGCTGCGCGCCGACAGCGGGTAGACCGGCGCGGGCCGCCCGGTGACCTCGGCCACGATCCGCGCGGTGAACTCCTCGGCCTCGGCCAGTGCGATCTGATCCAGGTAGTCGGCCTTGTTCAGCACGATGAACAGCGCCACGGACATCCCGGCCACCCGGCGCAGTAGGTCCCGCTCGCTGGCCGAGACCGGCGGGTCCGCAGTCAGCACGAATATCGCCGCGTCCATCGACGGGAGCGCCGCGTCCGCGGCGGCGGTATTGTGCGCGTGCACCGAGCCGGTTCCCGGCGTGTCGACGATCTCCACGCCGCGGGCCAGGATCGGCGCATCAGCCAGGACGGTGATCGCCGCGACGTGCCGAGAGTTGCCTGGGTTACCCCGTTCCGTGCCAAAATCGGGCAAGGCCGGAAGCGGGTAGCGGGCGGACCGCCCGTCGGTGAAGGCGACCTCAATGCCCTCATCGCTGCCCGTCGCCTGGACCACGGTCGCCGGTACCGCGGTCAGCGGGATCACCCCGGATGGCAGGACCTCGCGCCCGAGCAGCGCGTTCACCAGCGTGCTCTTGCCGCGCTTGGCCTCCCCCGCGACCAGCACCCGCAGCCGGGCCGACTCCAGGCGGTCCCGCAGCGCGGCCAGTTCGTCGCGGTCGGCGTCGCCTGCCAGCTCATCCAGGCGCGCGAGGACCGCGCGGACCTCGGTTCCGGTAGCGGCCTTCATGACTAGTCACCTACCTCTGCCAGGTAGGGACCGTTGGCGGACCGCGCCGCATTTCGATGGCGGGCCCCTCCGCCCATGCCGTGCCTGCCAGGCTAGCCGCTTGCCCGCCGCTGCGGTAACCGCCGGGTCCGTGTCCGCGTTCGGAGCCGGCTGCGCTGGGCAGACCTGTCAGGGAGCGAACTCAGGGAGCCGCCGGGCGGGGACGGGCAGCAAGGATCAGGAAGGCTTACATATGCGGGCTATCCAGATGACGGCGGTCGGCGGCCCCGAGGTCCTGAAGCTGGCCGAGGTACCCGAACCGCAGGTCACCGGCGAGCGAGACGTCAAGGTGCGGCTGCACGCGGCGGGCATCAACCCGGTGGACTACAAGCTGCGATCCAGCGGGACCATCGGCGGAGTGCTGCCCGCCGTGCTCGGCTGGGACGGGGCGGGGACCGTCGAGCAGACCGGGGCCGCGGTGACGCGCTTCCGGGCCGGCGACGAAGTGTACTTCTGCGACGGCGGCTTCGGGCCCACGCCAGGTACCTACGAGGAAATCAAGATCGTTGACGAGCGGTTCCTTGCGCGCAAGCCGGCCCGGCTCTCGTTTGCCGAGGCCGCAGCCGCGCCGCTGGTGACGATCACCGCCTGGGAGGCGGTGCGGGAACGGGCGCGCGCGGAAGCGGATCAGCATGTCCTGGTGCAGGCCGGTGCCGGCGGCGTCGGGCACATGTCCGTGCAGATCTCCAGGCTGGCCGGAGCGCGCGTCGCGACTACGGTGACGCCCGGGCCGAAGGCCGATCTGGCCTCCTCGCTCGGCGCGGAGCTGTGCATCGACTACAGCCGCGAGGACGTGGGCGAGGCGCTGCGTGCCTGGAGCGAAATGGACGGCGCCGACGTGGTGCACGACACCGTCGGCGGCAAGACGTTCACGGCGTCCTTCTCGCTCGTCCGCCCGTACGGCGACCTGGTGTCGAACGTGGAGAGCCCGTGGGAGGACCAGGCCATCCAGGCCATGCATGACCGGAACCTGCGGGTGTCGTTCACCTGGATGCCGGCACCGTCGGTGTTCGGCTGGGAGCAGCACCGCGAGCGCCAGCGCGCGATCCTGGAGCAGGCCGCTAAGCATTTCGACGCTGGCGAGCTGCGCGTCCAGGTCGGTGCTACCTTCCCGCTGGAGCAGGCAGCTCAGGCGCACCGTGAACTGGCGGCCGGCCAGGTCCTCGGCAAGGCCGTCCTGGTCATGGACGCCTGAGAACGCCCAGCTGAGTTACCACGGCCGCGTCTCAGTCGTATGACGCAAGCCGCCGCGAGCGGCCGGCGGGCAGGCTTGAAGCTGGAGGAAAGGAGTGACTCATGGATCTTCACCTGAACGGGCAAACGGCAGTCGTCACCGGCGCCAGCCGGGGAATCGGGCTGGCGATCACGCGCGGGCTTGCCGCCGAGGGCGTGCGCGTCACCGCCGGGGCGCTGAAGTCCTCGGCCGAGCTGGAAGAGCTGGCGGGAGGCGGCATGGTGCAGGTAGTGGAGGTGGACCTGGCCGACCCCGGCGGGCCCGCCACGCTCGTTGCGGCCGCCGGTGACCGGATCGACATCCTGGTCAACAACGTAGGCGCCGCTCCGGCAAGGACGGGTGGATTCGGCGGGATCGCCGATGAGGACTGGCAGACGTCGCTCACCCTCAACCTGATGGCGGCGGTGCGCACCACCCGTGCCGCGCTGCCCGTGATGCTCGCGGCCGGGACAGGGGCCATCGTGAACATCAGCTCCGTCAACGCGTTCCTGCCCGACCCGGCCGTCATGGACTACAGCGCCGCGAAAGCCGCGCTGGCCAACTTCTCCAAGTCCCTGTCCAAGGAGGTCGGCCCGCGCGGCATCCGGGTCAACACGATCAGCCCGGGTCCCGTCGCCACCGACTTGTGGCTCGGCGACCACGGAGTCGCGGCAACGGTCAGCCAGGCAACCGGCTCCAGCCCCGAGGATGTGCGGAACCAGGCGGCACACCAGTCGCTGACCGGCCGGTTCAGCCGCCCGGAAGAGGTCGCGGACCTGGTGCTCATCCTGGCCAGCGACCGGACCGCTAACGTCACCGGCGCTGACATCACCATCGACGGCGGCCTCATCCCCACCTGGTAGGCCTCGCTGGCGAACATCCCCTTCGTTGCCGACGCGCTGGCCAGTCCCGGCGGGAGCCAGCTTCACCGACGACACTGCAGGTCCGGTCTACCGGCTGGTCCCGCCGCGTCCGCCGGCGGTGCTGTGGCTGGCCTGGAACAGTGGCTCGCGCCCGGCATTGATCCGACCGGCCTGGGCAAAGAAAGCTGGTCTTGCGTTGCCCAGATTTCCGCGACCCTGCCGTAACTGAATCGCCAGATCGCGATGTAGCCGACCTCGACGGTCTTGCCGGTAGGTTCGACTCCCGCGTACGGGCCGGAGTGCGTCCCGCGCCAGACAAGCCGGATGGCCAGCCTGTCTCCGGCGGCGAACATGTCCTCGATGCTCGTGACGAGGTCGGGGAATCCCCTAAGCCGATCCAGGCTCCGGCTCTTAGCGCCGTCGATGCCGACGAGCACCCCGTTCTCCCTGAGAGACTCGCTGAACAGGTCGTCCGCCATGGCCACTTCTCCGGCCCACCCGGCCGTGAGCCATCTGCGCGCGGAGTTGAGGTAATTGCCGGCGGTCCGCTCGGGCTCGCTGTTCATGGTCAGCTGGTCGCGATGGCCGCGTCGATGATCACGCGGGTGACGGCGCCAGGGTCGGAAATGAGGGACAGGTGGCCGGCGTCGACGTAGGTGATGTGCGCGCCAGCGCGTGTCGCCATCAGTTGCAGCTCAGCCGGGGGAATGACCCTGTCAGCCGTACCGATGACCGCCCATGACGGAATCGTCAGCCACGCAGGCGGGCCGGACGGCTCGGTGACCGCGCTGGCGGCGAGCGGCTGCTGGGTCGCTGCCAGCCGGGCAGCAAGACCTGCGGGAAGGCCGCTTGCAAAACAGCCGGGGAACACGCTGGGCTTGATGTAGGTGTCGACATCGCCAGCCGGGCCGCCAGGGTACGGCACGAGGTCGAAGACGCTGGCGGGATTGCCGCCCAGGCACGAGCCGGGCTGGGCGTTCAGAAGCTCGCCGATCGATTCGCCCTCGGCCGGGATGAACGCATCCACGTAGACCAGCGCCTTGACTTCCGGATCGCCGACAGCGGCATTGGTGATGACGGCGCCGCCATAGGAGTGCCCGACCAGCACGACCGGCTTGCCTTGCAGCGCCGGGTTCTCGGTCAGGAAATCATGCAGGTATGCAGAGTCGTAAGACAGTCCGCGCAGCGGGTTGGGCGGCGCATACACGGTGAAGCCGTCGTGCTGCAGCAGCCGTATCTCGCCGTTCCAGCTGGACGAGTCCGCCCAGGCGCCATGCTCGAGGACGATAACCGGCCTGGTTCCGCCGCTCCAGTGGAACGAGCGCGAGCTGCTAGCCCTCGCAGAGCCTCCGGTGAGAGCCGCGGCCAGCACGGCCAGGGCAAGCAAGATGGTGACGATGATCAGCCGCTGGCGTGCCGGGCTAGCTGCTAGTGAGGATTTCATGACCGCTCCTATCTGATTCAGCTGGTTGAGCCAGAAGCTAAGAGGCCGCCACCCTGCCGCGCTTGCGTCACCTGACTGATTTGCGGGAGCCGAGCGGCGGCAGTATCCGCCGCTGGCGGCGTTCGACATGGCCAGCAGTCACTTGACCCAAGCCAGGGCGGGATCGCGCCTCCTACCGTCTTAGGACGGCACATCGCAGCCTCGGGAGGCGCGGGATGACCACTAGCGCGGTACCGTGACGCCGCTGATCGGCCGACGCTCGGAGCTGACGGAAATCTCGGCGATCATTGCCACGGTGCCCGGGCGGGGCCGGGTGGTGGTCATTGCGGGAGACCCGGGCATCGGGAAGTCCGCGCTGCTCGCGGCCGCTGAGGAGGCCGCGCACGCGGCGGGGCACCTGGTGCTGACCGTGGTGGGGATCGAGTCCGAGGCGCAGCTGCCTTTTGCCGGGCTTCACCAGATGCTCAGGCCTGTCCTGCGACACGTAACCGGGCTTCAGCCTGCGCACCAGGATGCGCTGATGTCGGCACTCGGCCTCGGCGCCGGCCAGCCCCCGGAGCTGTTCCTGGTCGCGCTGGCCGCGCTCAACCTGGTCGCGGAAGCCAGCCTGGGGCGTCCGGTTGCCGTTGTCGCAGACGACGTGCAGTGGCTCGATCCGCCGAGCCAGGAGGCGCTCGCATACATGGCGCGGCGGGCGGCCGAGTACGCGATCGTCGTCATCGGCGCCATCCGCACGGGACACCCGAGCCCGTTCCCGGCAACCGGGTCGACTGTGCTGGAACTCGGCGGCGTGGACGAGGTCTCTGCCGGGGAGATCCTGCGGGCTCACGCCGGCACCCTCAGCCAGACCGCGCGGCTCCGGATCCAGCGCGAGGCGGAAGGTAATCCGCTGGCGCTCATCGAACTGCCGGCTGCCTGGACGCAGGCCGATGCCGCGGCCGAGCGGCTGCCGACCTTGTCAGCGCGGCTGGAGCGTGCGTTCGCCGGCCGGATGGCGGATCTTCCGGCTCGGACACGAGACGCCGTGCTGGTGGCGGCCACCGATCCCGCGACGGACCTTGGGGAGATCCTGCGGGCGGCGAGCGTGCTTAGCCGCACGCCCGCCAGCGCGCAAACCCTCGACCCAGCGGTGGAAGCCGGGCTGCTGCGGATCGACGGCGGGCACGTCCGGTTCCGCCATCCCCTGGTCCGGTCCGGCGTCGTCCAGGGCGAGGGCATGTTGCGGCGGCAGGCGGCCAACGCCGCCCTGGCCGAGGTCCTGACGTGCGAGCCGTACCGCAGGACCTGGCACAAGGCGCAGTCGATCGTCGGACCCGACGACCAGGTTGCCGACGAACTGGAGGCGAATGTCGCCATCGCGCTCAGCCGCGGCGGCGTGACGTCCGCAATCCGGGACCTGCAGCGGTCGGCCGAGCTGACAACGCGCTCGGCGGCGCGCGGTCACCGGCTGCTGATGGCGGCCGAGCATGCGTTCGGGCTGGGCCGCGCTGACCTGATGTCTGGCCTGATAGCCGCCGCCGCGCGGACACAGCTCTCCGAACTCGACTGGGCCCGGCTGCAATGGCTTCGCGAGATCTTCAACGACGGCGTGCCTGGCGATGCCAGACGGGTGCATGAGCTATGCAGGGTCGCGCGCCGGTCGGCCCGGGCAGGTGACACCGATCTAGCGCTGAACTTGCTGGTTGGCGCTGCGCTGCGCTGCTGGTGGGCGGATGCCGGTCCGGTTGCCAGGGCCGCCGTCGCGGCCGCCACCACCGAGCTCGCGGGCCAGCAGGGCGAGCCCCGCTACATCGCCGCGCTTGCGGTCGCCGAGCCTGTGCTGCAGTGCAGCGAAGTCTTGCGCGGCCTCGCACAGTTCCGTGCCGACGAGGTTTCCGACGCTGACGCGCTGCGCTTGCTCGGGATGGCCGCACACGCCGTCGGAGACACGGTTCGTTGCGTCGACTTCCTGAGCCGGGCCGAGACCATGCTCCGTGCGGAGGGCCGGCTGGGACTGCTGTCGCACGTACTGAGCATGCTCATGGCGGACAGGCTCGAGCTCGGCGAGTGGGATGAGGCCGTGGCGGATGAGGGCGAGCGGCTCGCCAAGGAGACCGGCCAGCCTATCTGGCGCACCGGCACCCTGTTCTGTGACGCGCTGCGCCACGCCTTCCTCGGGCATGCCGACCAGGCGCTTGCGTACGCTGCCGAAGTCGAGCTGATAGCAAGCAGGCACCAGCTCAATGACATGCTGTCGTGCGTCCAGCGGGCCCGCGGCGCGGCGCTGGCCAGCATGGAGGATCACCGCGGCTCCTACCGTGAGCTCCGCCGCTTGTTTGACCCGGCCGATCCGAGCTTCCACCAGCGGGAGCGGTACGGCGCGATCATGCTGCTGGCAGATGCCGCGGCCGGGAGCGGCCAGGCCGCGGATGCACGGCAGGTCATCGCGGGCCTCGAGGAGGTCGCGGCCCGGGCGCCCTCGCCCATGCTCAGCATTCACCTGGCATACGCGCGAGCCGTCCTGGCCGACGATGATCACGCCCCGGGCGCCTATGCTGAGCTCATGGGCCTCGACCTCACCCGCTGGCCCTGGGCGCGCGGACGGGCGTGGCTGGCCTACGGGCGCTGGCTGGCCCGGCAGGGTGCGTTCCCTGCCTCCCGGCAGGCGCTGAGCGCCGCCGAGCGAACACTTGACCGCATCGGGGCGAGGACGTGGGCCCGCCAGGCCGGCCGGGAACTCGCCGCGCTGCAGGCCGCCAACGGGCAGGTCCGAGATCTTGGCGCGGGCCAACGGTAATCGGCTGAAATATGACGACTCACAGCCTGGTGGGCAGGGACGCTGAGCTCGAGGCCCTGGCCGGCATGGTCAGCCGGATCAGCGATCGCGGCGGAGCGATCATCGTGCTCGGCGAGCCGGGGGTCGGCAAGTCGGCATTGCTGCTAGCCACCGCCCGGCTAGGCCGTTCGAGCGGCCTTCAGGTCCTGGAGACTACCGGGGTTGAGTCCGAGACTCAGCTGCCGTTCGCCGGCCTGCACCAGCTTGTCCGGCCACTGCTTGGCTCGCTTGCTGATCTCCCGGACGTTCAGCAGCAGGCCCTCCTCGCCGCATTCGGCGGCGCGACGACGGCGCCCCCGGAACGATTCATGATTGCGCTGGCAGTCCTGAACCTGATCGCAGAAGCCGCCGCTGGAAAGCCCGTCCTCATCGTCGCGGATGACGTGCAATGGCTGGACCGGCCGACCCAGGAGGTGCTCGCGTTCGTGGCACGCCGGATTACCGCCGATCCGGTCGTCCTGGCCGGGGGTGTCCGCACCGGCCACGAAGTGCCGTTCGCGTCAGCCGGCCTGACCGAGCTGAGGATCGGCGGCCTGGGCGATGGCAGTGCCCGCACCCTCCTGCAGGCCCATGCCGGCGACCTCAGCGCTGCGGACCGGGAGCGGATCCTGAAGGAGGCACAGGGCAATCCGCTGGCCCTGATTGAGCTGTCGACAGCGCTCCGCACGGCGCTGGCGGAGGGCATCGAGCTGCTGCCGCCGTTCCTGCCGCTGACCAAGCGGCTCGAGCGTGCCTTCGCCGCGCGGCTGGCGGACCTGCCGCAGCCGACGAGAGACGCGGTCCTCGTCGCCGCCGTGGACTCTGCCGACGATCTGCCCGAGATCCTTGCGGCTGCTTCCGCGCTGGCGGGGCAGCGAATCAGCGTTGCCGCCCTGGAGCCCGCTGAGCAGATAGGGCTCATTCGCTTCGATGACATGCACGTGCATTTCCGGCACCCGCTGGTGCGCTCCGCGGTCATCGGAGCCGAGCCGCCCACTCGTCGCGCGGACGCGAACCTGGTGCTGGCGGAGGTGCTCGTCGACGACCCTTACCGCCGCACCTGGCACCGTGCGCAGGCGATCACCGGACCCGATGACGAGGTGGCGGACGAACTG
This sequence comes from Streptosporangiaceae bacterium, assembly GCA_035621915.1. Classification (GTDB taxonomy): domain Bacteria; phylum Actinomycetota; class Actinomycetes; order Streptosporangiales; family Streptosporangiaceae; genus JAJYUU01. The sequence continues at coordinate 17,096 of DASPWG010000275.1, read as the reverse complement.
GAAGCCAGCCACCTGATGTCGTTGCGCCGCGGTTCGGTAGCAGAGGCCATCTGGGCGCTCGAGCGGTCGGCCCAGCTAACCACCGACAGTTCGGTCCGGGGCCGCAGACTGCTCCTTGCCGCCGAGCACGCGTTCGGCCTGGGCCGCGCGGACCTCGTTGACGAGTTGCTGCGCAGGGCTGCCCGCATGCCGCTCTCCCCGATCGACCTGGCCCGGATGGAGTGGCTCAGGGAGATCTTCCACGACGGGGTGCCCGGCGACCCGGCCCGGGTGCTTGAGCTGTGCGAGATGGCCAGCCAGGCCCTGGCGGCAGCGGACACTGGCCTGGCCCTCAACCTTCTCCTCGGCGCGGCCCTCCGATGCTGGTGGTCGGACACTGGCCCGGAGGCGAGAAAGGCCGTCGTGGCGGTCTGCGACCAGCTGGACGGCATGCAGGATGATCCGCGGCAGGTGGCAGTCCTTGCCGTAGCCGAGCCGCTCCGGCAGGGCAGCCGGGTTATCAGGCGCCTCCAGGGCGTCGTGCTGGAGGGTGTCACCGACCCTGCCGACCTCTGGCTGCTCGGGATGGCGGCCCATGCCGTCGGTGAGCCGGTCTACGCGGCGGACTTCCTGGCCCGGGCCGAGACAAAGCTGCGTGACGACGGCCGGCTGGGCTTGCTATCACAGGTGCTCGCCCTGCAGGTGCTTGACAACGTGGAGCTCGGCGACTGGGGCAAGGCAGACGCCGCCCTGCACGAGGGCCGCCAGCTAGCCCTCGAGACGGGTCAGTCCATCTGGGACATCGGCACCCAGACGCTGACGGCAATCATGGCTGCGCTGCACGGCGACAACGATCGGGCCCAGGCTGTCGCCGGCGAGGCGGAGCAGGCCGCAAACGGGCGCCGGCTGAACGACCTCCTGAGTTGCGTGCAGCTTGCCCGCGGCATCGGCCTGACGAGCGCGGGCGAATACGACGCCGCGTGCGACGCGCTCCGCCGCCTGTTTGACCCTGACGACGCTGCCTTCCACGAAACCGAGCGCTTCCACGGCGTCATGTTCCTCGCCGAGGCCGCGGCTCACGCCGGCCGGGTATCCGAGGCACAAGCGATCATCAGTGCGCTTGAAGCCGACGCCAGGACCACGACCTCGATGACCTTGCACAGGCACCTGTCCTACGCCCGGGCAGTGCTCGCCCCCGACGACGAAGCCGAGGAGTTGTACCACCGCGCGTTGCGGGAAGAGCTCGTCCGATGGCCGTGGCTGCGGTCCAGGATCGAGCTCGCCTATGGCAGCTGGCTGCGGCGCCAGCGCAGGGTGGCCGAATCACGCAAGTACCTGCGCTCCGCCCAGATCACGCTCGACCTCATCGGTGCCAGCAGCTGGGCCGAGCAGGCGCGGGCTGAGCTTCGCGCGGCCGGCGAACGCGCCGTCTCGCCCGTCGCCGTCGGCCTCAGCACCCTGTCTGCGCAGGAACTGCAGATCGCAAAGCTGGCCGCGCAGGGCCTGTCCAACCGGGAAATCGGCCAGCGACTCTACCTCTCGCCCCGGACTATCGGATCCCACCTCTACCGGATCTTCCCCAAGCTCGACATCACCTCCCGGACCGAGCTGGCGGCCCGCCTGGAAGGCATGCAAGGCAGCACATTGGCACCGGCAGGGCAGTCACCTGACTGAAGCGGCGGGCACGCAGGCACGCGCAGGATAACGGCGTATTCATCGTTACTGCGCGGAAGGCAAACGTCATGACCAGCGGAAAGACTCCTGTCCTGTTCATCCACGGGCTCTGGCTGCACGCCTCGTCCTGGCAGCCATGGCTAGATCTGTTCGCCGAGGCTGGTTACGACCCGGCGGCACCCGGCTGGCCCGGAATACCCGACACCGTCGAGGCAGCACGGGCAGATCCCGAGAGCATCGCCAATCATGGCATTGACGACGTCACCGAGCACTACGCCAAGATCATCGATGGGCTTCCAGACAGGCCCATCGCGATTGGCCACTCCTTCGGCGGCATGATCGCCGAGAAGCTGCTCGGGCTCGATTACTGCAGCGCCGCCATCGGCATCGACGCCGCGCAGATCAAGGGCGTCCTGCCGCTGCCCTTGTCGTCCCTGCGCTCTACCCTGCCGGTGTTCAAGAACCCGGCCAACATCCGGCACGCTGTCTCGCTGACCGCTGACCAGTTCCGGTACAGCTTCGGCAACGCGCTCACCCCGGAAGAGTCCGACGACCTCTACCAGCGCTGGTCGATCCCGGCTCCCGGCAGGCCGCTGTTCGAGGCCGCCGAGGCCAACTTCGCCCTGCACTCTCCGGCCAAGGTCAACACTGCGAACGAGGGCCGCGGCCCGCTGCTCCTGATCATGGGCGGACGCGATCACACAGTTCCCGAGGCCATCACCAAGGCAACCGTGAAGCAGTACAGGCACTCCCCTGCCATCACCGAACTGGTCGAGTTTCCCGACCGCGGTCACTCCCTGACCATTGACAGCCAGTGGCGCGCAGTTGCCGACGCCTGCCTGCGCTGGCTGGGTAGCCAGGGTCTCTAGGAGCCCGCTCGGCCGCGGCCCTGGCCGGTGGCCGGGGCCGGGCCGCCCCGGTGCCGCAGCGTGCTCCAGGCTGACATACTGGCCGCGTGCGTCGCATAACCACGGCGAGAACTGGGGATCGGTGCCGGGGCTGCTGATCGGGCGCGACCGCGAGCTGCAGTTCCTGGAGTCGCTGCTGGCCGGCGCGGCGGGCGGCGGGGCGAGCGTACTGGTGCGGGGAGCGCCGGGGCTCGGTAAGACCGCGCTTGCCGAGGCCGCGAGGGACATGGCGCAGCAGCGCGGCTTCACCGTACTCTCCTGCACAGGGGTCAGGAGCGAAACGCGGCTGCCCTTCGCCGGACTGCATCAGCTGATCAGGCCGATCCTGAAGCACTCTGAAGCGCTCTCATCCGGCGAATGGGCAGCGCTGCAGGTTGCCCTTGGCGTTACCCAGGGATCGTTTCCCGAAGTGGCCCGGGTCGGGATGGCCGTGCTGGCGCTGCTCGGGCTTGCCGCCGAGCGGAGTCCGGTGCTGCTCATCGCCGACGACACGCACTGGCTTGACGGCCGTACGTGCGAGGTTCTCGCCTTCGTCGGCCGGCGGCTGGACTGCGACGCGGTCGTGTTCCTGGCGACGTGCCGCGACGACGACCTGGATGGCAACCCGCTGGCCACGGCCGGCCTGCCGGAGCTCGGACTTGAGCCACTGCGCCAGGATGCGGCGACCGAGCTCCTCGCCAGGCACGCCGCGGACCTTGACCCGACGCTCCGCGCACGCATCCTGGCCGAGGCCGCGGGCAATGCCCTGGCGCTGCTAGAGCTGCCCGCGGCCGCGCGCGACCTGGACCTGGCAGCGGCGGCGCCAGACTCGATGCCGATCACCACGCGTCTCCAGCAGGCTTTCGCAGCCCGTCTGCCCCAGCTTCCACCGACAACACGGACCATTCTGGTTGTCGCGGCGCTGGCCGATCAGGGAGGTCTCACCGAGATCCTGGCCGCCGCCTCGCTGGCCGCGGGCAGCGCGCTATCTCAGGCGGATCTCGAGCCCGCCACAGCCGCCGGGCTGGTACGGGTGGCAGCGGGGGAGGTCAGCTTCCGGCATCCGCTGACGCGATCAGCTGTCCGGCAGGCCGCCAGCGTTGCCGAGCGGGTGGCCGCTCACGCCGCGCTAGCGGAGGCTCTGAGAGGCGAGCCCGCCCGCCGAGCGTGGCACCGCGCGGCGTCCACGACGGGTCCCGATGAGGATGTCGCCCTCGATCTGGAGGGCCTGGCAACGCGTGCGGAAAATGCCGGCGCCACCGACGTCCAGGCGGCGGCGCTCCGGCGTGCCGCGGAGGTTGGCAAGAACCAGGCGCTGCGGTCCGAGCGCTGGCTGCGCGCGGCGGAAGTCAGCTGGGAGGCAGGCCAGTACGAGCAGCTGGCATGGCTGATCAGCGAGGCGGAGTCGGCCGGCTTCGACGCCCGCCAGCAAGCCAGGGCGGACTACCTGCGGGAGGCCGTGCTGGGCGTCGGCAGGCTGTCCGGCGCGAAGCCGATCGCCACCTTCACGGCGATCGCGGACAACATGCGGCTGGCCGGTGACTACGACCGAGCGGCCGGGGCGCTGAACATGATCGCGATGCGCTGCTACTTCTCCAACCCCGATGCCTCGACTCGAATGCTCGTGGTCCGCGCGGCCGAGGCCATGCCGTCGCTGGACGCCATGCTGGTGAACGTCCTGGCGCTCGCCGCCCCGGTGGAGCGTGGCGCCGCCGTCATCGAACGACTGTCAGCGATTCGCCCGGGCGAGCTGCGCGCAGCCGACGACCACTACCTCGGAACCGCCGCGACCGCCGTTGGCGCCTACGACATCTGCGGCGGCTTCCTGCAGTCCGCGATCAGCCGGCTAAGGGCGGAGGGGCGCATCAACCACCTAGCCCAGGCGCTGCACACGTGGGCATGGGCTGGAGTCCAATTCGGGGATCCCGCGGTCTTTCTTCCAGCCGCGGAGGAAGCGCATCGGCTATTCTCCGAGACCGGCCAGACACTGTGGGCATCCTGCGCCCAGCTTGTGATGGCGGCGGACGCGGGACGACGCGGCGATGCGGCAGCGTCCGAGGCTCTCACGGCCGCCGCAGAGCGCACGCTGCTCTTCGCAGGCCTCCAGCCGATGCTCGCCATGGTTCACCTGGTACGAGGCATCGCGGCGCTAGGCACCGGAAAGCACGCCGAGGCCTACGAGATCCTGATCCGGATCTTCGACGCTCAGGATCCGGTACACCATCCGCACCTGCGGGCCTGGGCGCTAGCCGACGTAGTCGAGGCCGCGCTCTACAGCGGCCACCGTGACGACGCCCGCAAGCTGTGCGCCGAGCTGAGCGTGCTGGCAGCAGCCACTGAATCTCCGCTCTTGCGGGTGGGCCTTCTCATCAGCGCGCCGCAGCTGGCGGCGGACGACGCGGCCGGACCGCTGTTCGAGACCGCGATGAGCTCGGACCTGACAGCCTGGCCGCTGCACCGGGCTCGGCTGCAGCTTGCCTACGGGGCGTGGCTGCGCCGCCGGTACCGAGTTGCTGAGTCGCGCGAGCCGCTGCGTGCAGCCAGGGACTTGCTCGATGCGCTCGGCGCGGTGCCGTGGGCGGCACGAGCGCGCCAGGAACTCTCGGCGACCGGCGAGCGCAGCCTTCCCCGAGCAATCGGGGCGCCGGACCTGCTGAGCCCCCAGGAACTGGTGATCGCGCAGCTCGCTGCCGACGGCCTAAGCAACCGGGAGATCGGGCAGCAGCTCTACCTGTCGCACCGCACTGTCAGCAGCCACCTATACCGAGTCTTCCCCAAACTCGGCATCGCCTCCAGGGTCGAGCTTCCGACAGCCCTCGCCTCGAGGACGAGTGGTCCGCCCGGCTGACGCCGGCGCCGGGACGCCATGGCCGGGCAAGCCGCGCTTCCAGTCCGAACGGGCCGGATGCAGTCGGATGACCGAAGCCAGCGCGCCGGGGTCGCCCTAGGTTGGGTAGCGCCGGACCGGCCGCGCTTCGGCAAGCCGTGCTCTGCTCAGGCGCTAGCTCGACGGAGGTTGGAACATGCCGGACACAGAAGAGATCCCCTCGGGGCTTGCGGGTTTCTCCTCGGCGATCATCGACGCCGGCGATGTGCGGATCCACGCCGTCACCGGCGGGGCCGGGCCCGCCGTAGTGCTCCTGCACGGATTCACCCAGACCTGGCGGGCCTGGCGGGCTGTCATGCCAGTACTCGCGCAGCACTACCGGGTGATCGCCCCCGACCTTCGCGGCGTTGGCGGCTCGACCGTTACTTTCGACGGCTTCGACAAGCGCACGATGGCCGGGGACGTCGCAGGGCTGCTCGACGCGCTCGGCGTCCCGGCCGCGTCAGTGGTAGGACACGACATCGGCGGGATGGTCGCGTACGCCTTCGCCAAGAGTTACCCCGACCGCATCAGCAAGCTCGCCATCGCCGCCGTGCTGGTGCCGGAGCAGGCCTGGAACCGGATCCCGCTGCTCGGGCCGGGGTCGCCGTGGTGGTTCGGCTTTCACGCTGTGCCGCGCCTGCCCGAGCGCCTGATCTCGGCTTCGCTCAGCTCCTACTTCGACTGGTTCTACGACTTCCATGACCCTGGCCAGAACTACGACGCGTCAGGCATCACCGGGTCAGACCGGGAGGCATACGTGCGGGCCTACTCCGCTCCGGGCGCCCTGAGCGCAGCACTGGGATGGTTCCGGGCCTTTCCGCTGGACATCGCGGACAACGACGCGTGGCTCCAGGAGCCCCTCCAGGTCCCCTACCTCGCCCTCGCCGAGCCGCACGTGCTGGCCCCGATGACCGAGCAGGCAGCCCGGATCTCCAGCAAGCACCAGGTCGTCCAGATCGCGCCGTCCGGCCACTGGGTGACCCAGCAGCAGCCAGGCCAGGTAGCCGATGCCTTGATCGCGTTCCTGGGCGAGGATTCCTGAAGTGCGCAGCCGTTATCGCGCCGGCGGCCGCGGCCGTTCCTTGACCCCGTCCTCCAGAAGTCCTACGACTTCCGCGATCCGCGCCGCGCGCACATCCGGCCGGCGCGTCGTCGCGTCGATGTAGCGCAGGTAGGCCTTGCGGTAGAACTGCGCCAGCGTGTCGAAGAAGGCTCCCGCAGCCGGGCTGGCGGCCAGCGCGGCGGAGATGTCATCAGCGAGATCTCCGCGCTGCGGGCCTTCGGGCGCCAACTCGACCAGCACATCGGACCCGGCCGCGATGCCGAGCCCGGCCATCCTGGCCGGATTGAGGGTGAACGCCCATCCGGTTGCGCCTGGCGCAATCGTCAACCGCACCCGGCAGCCGTTGACCGAGCCGTTCACGTGATGCACGGCCTTGGCCCCCCATGCCTCGTCCGGGTCGAACGGCAGCGTGATAATGGCGTGCCCGCGGGGATCTGCGGTGACGACCACGCGGAACCGCCTGTCGCGCATGGCGTCATCGTCTCACGGCAGGGCCGGGCCGGCGGCGCGGGCTGAGGCAGCCCCGCGCACAGCCTCGATCAACCCAGCTGACCTGCGCTGTCGTAGCGCCGTTCGCCGGCGATGAACGTCGCAACCACCTCGATCCCGGCGATGCGCTCCGGGCTGACGACGGTCGGGTCTTCTGACAGGACCGCGAAGTCGGCGAGCATGCCGGGCGCGATCGTCCCGCGGATGTGGTCGGCGTGGCTGGCGTAGGCCGAGCCGCTGGTGTAGGCGCGCAGGGCCTGCTCGGCGGTGACGGCCTCGTCGGCGTTGAACGCCGCGCCAGACCCGGTGCGCCGGTTCACCATGTCGTGCACGCCCAGCAGCGGCGCGCCCGTGACGACCGGGCGGTCCGAGCTGCCGGGCAGGACCAGCCCCGCCGCCAGCAGTGAGCGCTGCCGGTACAGCCAGGGGTGCCGCTCGGGGCTGACCGCGGCGAGCATGCCGTCGCCAAGCTCGGTGGCGAACCGGCCCTGCGGCACCGGGATGACACCCAGCCGCGCGGTGCGGGCCACCTGATCCGGTCTCGACACGGCGAAATGCTCGATCCGGTGCCGTGCGCCTGGCCGCGGATACCGGCGCTGCGCTTCCTCGACGGCGTCCAGGACCAGGTCGATGGCGCGGTCGCCGATGGCGTGCGCGGCGACCTGCCAGCCGGATCGGTGTGCCGCGATGATCGTGGCCGCCAGCTCGTCCGCGTCAGCCTGCAGATAGCCGCTGTCGCCGGGGGTGCCAGGGTAGTCCTCGGTCATCGCCGCCGTGCGGCCGACCAGCGAGCCGTCGGTGAACACCTTCGTGGCGCCGATCCGCAGCCAGTCGTCCCCGAGGCCGGTGCGGATACCGAGGTCCAGGCCGCGTTCCAGGCCGTCGTCAGCGTGCGCGGCCAGCGGGTGCAGCGCGTCGCTGGCAATCATCAGCTCGACCCGTACACCGAGCTGGCCGCTGTCGCGCGCGGCCTGGTAGGCGGCGAGCTCGACCGGGGTGTGCCCGATCCAGCCACCGCCGATGCCGGCCTCGGTGACGCTGGTGATGCCCTCGCTCAGGTACCGGCTGCTGGCCCGGCCGATCGCGTCGGCGAGCACTGCCAGCGGATACGGGTGCACGAGCCTGCCGACGAGCTCCTGCGCGCGCTCTTGCAGCAGGCCAGTGGGCCGCCCGGCCGCGTCGGTGACCACCTTGCCGCCGGGAACGTCAGCGGCCTGGCCGGACAGGCCCAGATCGGCAAGCACGGCGCTGCTGACCACGCACATGTGGCCTGAGGTGTGCCGGAGCCAGACGCGCCGGCCGGGCGCCGCTGCGTCCAGCCCGATCCGGTCAGGGTGCGCGCCGATCTTGTTCTGGTCATAGCCTGAGCCCACGATCCACTCGCCGGGCGCGGTCTGCGCGGCGCGCTCTGCCACGGCCGCGTAGACGGCGTCCAGGCTGGGCGCCGCCTGCGGGCGCAGGTCGACCTCGGTCAGCGACATCCCGAACCAGGCCATGTGGTTGTGCGCATCGTGGAAGCCCGGCAGCACGGTGGCGCCCCGCAGGTCAATGACCTCGCGGGCGGGCAGGTCTGCCTGCCCGGCATCCAGCGCCAGCACGCGGCCGCCCGCCACGGTGACCGACCGCGCCCGGGGCCGGGCCTCGTCCATGGTCAGCACGTTGGCGTTGGCCAGCATGAGGTCTGCGATGGCCGGCCTGCCCTCCTCGGGGGTGCTAGGCATCAATCCCTCCCGCGCTGGCGTGCGAGTGCGCGCCATCCGGTGCCAGTGCCCGGAATGCCGTCCGGTACCACGCACTCCATGGTGCCGGACGGCCGTCGGGCCCGATTTTCACGATGACCCGGTGGCCGCGGGCGAAGGTCGTGCCGTCAGCCGGGTCGGCGCAGCGGAACAGGTACGTCGCGCTGGTCCGCCCGAGCGCGCCCGCCGACAGCTCGATCGCGATCGTGCCAGGCGAGGCAATCGGCGCCAGGTACTCGATGTGCAGCTCGCGGACCAGGTACTTCAGGTCGTCATCCCGGTCTGCGAGCGCGCCGCGGTCCTTGCCGAGCTGCTCGAACAGCGCGGACTGGGCGCGCTCGATGTGCACGGCGTGCCGCGAGTTGTGCAGCGTGCCATTCGGGTCGAACTCGTCGAAGAACACCGGGCTCAGCCAGCGGAACGGGCCGTTCATCGGCCACCCGCAGCGCCGGACCAGCTGCCGGTCGTCATGTCGAAGACCGGGCCGGTCAGCTCGCTAAGCCGTGCCTTGACCACGCGCTCGGAGTCGGTCCTTGGCAGGTCGCCGGCGGGCTGCCAGTAGCGGGGAACCTTGAACGCGGCCAGCCGTTTCCGGCAATAATCCGCCAGCTCAGCGGGGGTGACCGCAGCGCCATCAGGGCCGGCCGCGACGTAATACGCCTTCACTTCCTCGCCCCGGATCTCATCAGCAAAGCCGGTTACCGCCACCAGCCGCACCGCCGGGTGGCCGAGCAGGACCTCTTCCACCTCGCGGGCGGCCACGTTCTCGCCGCCGCGGCGGATCATGTCCTTCAGCCGCCCGGCGTGGTACGGGCGGCCGGCCGTGTCCATCCTGGCCAGGTCCCCGGTGTGGAACCAGCCGTCCCGCATGACCCTGGCCGTCGCGTCAGGGTCACGGTAGTAGCCGTCCATCATGCCGGGGCCGGCCAGCACCATCTCGCCGGTCTCGCCCGCCGGGACCGGCGCGCCGTCAGGGCCGAGAATCCGCACCCGGCGGTGCCGGGACGGCAGGCCGAGGCAGCCGGTGCCGACCAGCTCATCGTGGTCCAGGTCAGTGACCCGCAGGTCGGCGCCGGTCTCGGTCATCCCGAACGCCTCGTACCACGGCACGCCCCAGCGCTCCTCCAGCGTCGCGTGCAGGCCGGGCGGGATCGCCGAGCACTGGACGGCGCGGACCGCGTGGTCGCGGTCGGCAGGGTCGGGGGGCATCCGCAGCAGCAGCGCGGGCATGGCGCCGAGGCAGTAGAAGTACGTCACCCGGTGCTGGCGTACCTTCGCCCAGAACGAGGACGGATGGAATCCGTCCAGCACCACAAGCTCGGCGCCCGCCAGCAGCGCGGCCGCGACATTCCACTGCGGGTCGATGTAGTGGAAAGGCTGGGCGGTCAGCATGACGTCCTGCTCGCTCAGGTACGGGAACTCGGTCACCATGCTGGCCGCCAGGTGCGTCCAGTAGCGATGCGGCAGCACGCAGCCCTTCGGCCGTCCCGTCGTGCCCGAAGTGAACTGGATGTTCGCGGTCCAGGACGGATCGGGATCGGCGAGCTCCGGCTCCGGCTCGCGGCGCCGGTCCGCCGCGGTGGCCAGCTCCGCCGCGGGCAGGATCAGCCGTAGCGCCGGCACATCCGCCGGCAGCCGCGCCAGCAGCGGCTCGAACTGCGCGCCGGCCACGATCGCCGAGGCATCGCTCAGCCGCAGCACGTGCTCCGCGTCGGTGGTCTGGTACCGGGTGTTCACCGGCACCATCGCCGCGCCCGCCAGCGACAGCGCGAGCCAGGTCAGGGGGAACGCGGCCTCGTTCGCCAGCAGCACCGCCACCTTGTCGCCCGGCCGGACGCCGCGGTCGCGCATCTCGGCCGCGTAACCGGCAGTCAGCCGGTGCACGTCGGCAAAGGTGAGCCGCTCCCCCGGGTCGAAGGTCCAGGCAATCCGGTCCGGCCACCGTTCTGCCGCCACCCGGACCGCCGCGGCCAGCGTGCCCGGCAGGCCCGCCTGGCCGGTTGTCATCGTCACGCGGCTCCCGCTTCGTCCGGCCCGGCGGGATCGCGGGCCACGGTGAGCGCAGCGAAGTCGACCTCGGCCGCCATCGCCTCCTCCAGCGCGCAGTCCGCGCCGCGGTCCAGGGCCTGCTTGGCGATGGCAAGCGCAAGCGCCGGCTGGTCCCGCAGCCGAGCCGCCAGACCGGCTGCGACCTGCTCGTGCTCGCCAGCCGGGGCGACCACGTTGACCAGGCCCAGGTCGAGCGCGCGGGCCGCGCTGATCCGCTCGCCGAGCAGCACAAGCTCCTTGGCCCGGACCGGGCCGACCAGCAGGGGCAGCAGCCGGGATATACCGCCGGTCACGCTCAGCCCGACCGAGACCTCGGGAAAGCCGAACTGCGCATCCTCCGAGGCGACGACGAGGTCACAGCCGAGAGCGAACTCGCAGCCAGCGCCGAGGGCGTAGCCGTGTACCGCGGCGATGACCGGGCCGGGAAACCGGCGGATCTGCCTGGTCACCTCCTGGATCCCGTCGACCCGGACGCGCGTGGTGAGCAGCGACTCGGCCGGCTGCGGCTCCTTCAGGTCGTGGCCAGAGCAGAAGGCCCGGCCCCGGCCGGCCAGCACGACGACCCTCGCGCCGTCCTGCCCGGCCCTGGCCAGCGCGGCGACCAGGCCATCGGTCAGCTCGGGCACGACAGCGTTGAGCCGGTGCGGACGGTTCAGGTAGATATGCGCGACCGACTCGCGCAGCTCGTAGTCGACGGCCACGTCAGCTCCTCCTCATCCCGCCCGTGATCCCCGCCCGGCTGCACCTGGACCGGGTCCGGTGCCGGTGCCGCGCGATGCGCCGCCCGCAGGATAGATGCCCGGCTGGACTGCCTTGACCTGAGGGTGCTCAGGGGAGAGCTGCCAGCGGTATCGGTACACCGCCGACACGATGGCATCAGCCTGGTCGGGGCTGGTGACGGACGGGCGTCCGGCCAGCGGCGCGGTCATCAGCAGCATCGGGGTCCAGCCCTGATGGTCGGGGCCGCTGCCGGGGGTCCGGTATCCGGACACGGGCAGCACGCTGGCCCCGTGCCGCTCATAGAAGGCGATCCGCCGCAGCCTGGTCCTTGCCTTCACCGCGTCGCGGCCCGCCTCAGCCGGATCCTCTACGTCGAATACCAGCAGCGTGCTCCCGGCGGCTGCGAGCCGGGCGGTCAGCTGGTCCCACATGATGCCGCCAAGGCCCTGGCCCTGGTGCCTGGTGTCCACCACGAAGTAGCGCAGGTAGACCCAGCCGCTCGGGCCGAGTTCTCGCAGCATGGCAAAGCCGCAGGGCTGCGGCCCGCGCATGAGCGCCAGCGCGAACTCGCCGTCTTCCTTGCTGTCGATCAGCGTCGCGAAGTCGGAGCGCTGGTGTGCAGGGAAGCCGTCCTCGTAGATGCGCTGCAGCGTCTCGATATCGCCGGAGCCCAGCTGGGCTGCCGGTTCCAGCGCGTAACGGGCAGCGGTCATGAGGACAGGCCCTCCCGGACCTGGCGGGTGGCGGCGACCAGGTTGCGGAGCGCGGGCTCGGTCTCGGCGTACCCGCGGGTCTTCAGCCCGCAGTCGGGATTGACCCACAGCTGACCGGCGCCGACCGCCAGCAGGGCAAGCGAGAGCCCCTCGGCGATCTCGGCGACCGACGGCACCCGCGGCGAGTGGATGTCCCACACGCCGGGGCCGATGCCGCGCTCGTAGCCGGCAGCGGTCAGGTCCGCGATGAATTCCATCCGGGAACGCGCGGCCTCGACGCTGGTCACGTCGGCATCCAGGGCAGCGATCGCGCCGACAATCTCGCCGAACTCGCTGTAGCACATGTGCGTGTGGATCTGGGTGGTATCAGCTACACCCGAGGTGGCCAGGCGGAATGCCGCCACCGCCCAGTCCAGGTAGTCGTCGCGGGCAGCCCGGCGCAGCGGCAGCAGCTCGCGCAGGGCAGGCTCGTCGACCTGGATGATCCGGATCCCGGCCGCCTCGAGGTCAGCGATCTCGTCCCGCACCGCGAGCGCGACCTGCTGGGCGGTCTCCCGCAGCGGCTGGTCAGTGCGGACGAAAGACCAGGCGAGCATGGTGATCGGCCCGGTGAGCATGCCCTTGACCGGGCGGCCGGTCCTGGACTGCGCGTACGTCGCCCAGCGCACGGTGATCGGGCTCGGCCGCGACACATCGGCATGCAGGATCGGCGGCCGCACGTACCGGGTCCCGTAGGACTGCACCCAGCCGTTCTCGGTGGCCGCGAACCCGTCCAGTTGCTCGGCGAAGTACTGCACCATGTCGTTGCGCTCTGGCTCGCCGTGCACCAGGACGTCCAGGCCGATGTCCTCCTGGAGGGCGATGACCCGGTCGATCTCGGCGCGCATGATGGCCTCGTAGGCATCACCGGTGACGCGCCCGGCCCGGTTGTCGGCGCGCGCCCGGCGGATCTCCTCGGTCTGCGGGAACGACCCGATCGTCGTGGTCGGCAGCGGCGGAAGGCCATCGGCCTGCGCTTCCCTCCGCACCTGGTACGGGCTGCGGGCCGTGCCCGCGCCCAGCGCCTCCAGCCTGGCCCTGACTTCGGCGTTCAGTGCTGGGGCCGTAACCCGCGCGCGGAGTTGCGAGTCAGGCTCGTCCCGGCCGTCGCCGTGCTGGCCGGGGATCACCGCCGCCCCGGGTCCCCCGCTGAGGACACGGCCAAGCATGACCACCTCGTCGACCTTCTGCCGGGCGAACGCCAGCCGGTCGGCCAGGCCGGGCGCCAGTGACTGCTCGGCGTTGAGGTCGAGCGGAACGTGCAGCAGCGAGCACGACGTGCTGACCGTCAGCGAGCCCACAAGGCCGAGCAGCGACGCGCACATCGACAGCGCACCGCGCAGGTCGGTGCGCCACACGTTCCGGCCGTCAACGACCCCGGCAACCAGGGTCTTGTCGCCCAGGCCGCCGATCCGGGCGAGCGCCTCCCGGTTGCCCGGCCCGGACACGAAGTCAAGTCCGATGGCCTCGATCGGGCTGGCCGTGAGCACTGGCAGCGCGTCCCCGATGTCACCGAAGACGGTGCTCACCAGCAGCGCTGGCCGCCGGTCCAGCGACCCGAGCCGGTGGTAGGCATGCCGCAGCGCCTCCAGTTCCGCCGGGGTCCGGTCCGCGGCCAGGGCCGGCTCGTCCAGCTGAACCCACCGCGCGCCGGCTGCGTGCAGGTCCCTGAGCAACCGCGCGTAGACGTCAAGCAGCAGGTCGAGCAGGATGATCGGCCGGAAGCCGGGCTCGGCGGGCTTGGACAGCAGCAGGAACGACACTGGTCCGATCAGGACCGGGCGCGACTCGATGCCAAGCGCCCTGGCCTCGGCATACTCGCGCACCGGCTTGTCCCCGGCGAGGCGCAGGTCCGTGCCCGGCCCGAGCTCAGGCACCAGGTAGTGGTAGTTGGTGTCGAACCACTTGGTCAGTTCCAATGGCGCGATCCCGTCGGCACCGCGTGCCATCGCGAAGTACGCCTGCAGGCCGCGCAGCCCGGCGAACCGGGCGGGCACCGCGTTGACCAGCGCCGCAGCGTCCAGCATGTGGTCGTACAGCGAGAAGGTGTTCGACGGGATGCCGGTGAGCCCGGCATCGCGCAGGTCTTTCCAGACCTGCTGCCGCAGCGCGGCACCGGTCGCCTCCAGGTCGGCTGCCGTGCAGCGGCCTGCCCAGAAGCCCTCGGTGGCTTTCTTCAGTTCCCGTCGCGGGCCGATACGCGGATACCCGAGCACGGTAGTTTCCATGGCTATGTCTCCCTCGCCCAGCCATCAGCCATGGCTCACGGGGGAGCAGAACAAGGCTCCTGGAGCAGCCGAGTCCTGGACCCGCCCGAGAGGCCACGGACCTCCGCGCACCCCATGGCGCGCGGGCGGAGGCAGGTCTTCGGACTCGCGGGCGCGGCGCCTGGCAGGCGCCTCCTACTGGCCGTCGCTTCCCAGGTCAGCTGACCCAGTGCGTGATGACGGCGGTCGTTCCCACTTACCGCTGCGGGGCAGTCCCGGATTCGCACCGGGTTCCCTCTTACGACGTCCCCGGCCGTCGGCCGGAGGCGAACCATCCGCGCCAGCAGTATAGGTAATGCCCCCTGGGCCCGTCCCAGCCGCCCCGAGCCAGTAATCTGGCGATCCGTGCGGGTCGTGTCCCTGCTGCCGTCGGCGACCGAGATCATCTATGCGCTCGGCCTCGACAACGACCTGGTCGGCGTGACCTTCGAGTGCGACGAGCCTCCTGCCGCCCGTCAGGCCAAGACGGTCGTCGTCGCCGGGCGGGACACCTCGGGCATGACCCCGGCTGCCATTGACGCCTATGTCCGCGAGCAGGTTGCCGCCGGCCGGGACCTGTACACGCTGGACCGCGGCGCGCTCGCCGCGCTCGCTCCGGAGCTCATCCTCACCCAGGACCTGTGCCGGGTATGCGCGCTGCCCGCCGGGCAGGTGGCGCAGGCGCTGGACTTCCTGGGCTGCGCCGCCGAGGTCGTCACCCTGGACCCGCACACTCTCGACGACGTGCTTGACACGGTGCTGACCGTCGGCCGGCGCGCCGGCGCCCGGCAGCAGGCCGAGCACCTGGTGGCCGGCCTGCGGCAGCGCCTTGCGGCGGTCTCGGAACGGGTCGGGGGCCGGCGCCGGCCGGCGGTCGCCGTCGTCGAGTGGGCCGACCCGCCGTTCACCGCCGGGCACTGGGTGCCCGACCTGGTGACGGCAGCCGGCGGCCGTCCGGTGGCCGCGCAACCCGGCGCGCGATCGTCGCAGACCACCTGGGAGCAGATCGCAGCCGCCCAGCCGGACGTGGTAGTGGTAGCGCCCTGCGGCTTCCACCTCGACGACGCCGCCGAGCAGGCCCAGGCGGTCGCCCGGGAGCTGCCCGGCATCCCGGTCTGGGCCATCGACGCCGATGGTCTGGTGGTGCGCCCAGGACCGCGCCTTGTCGACGGGGTCGAGGCGCTGGCCGCCATCCTGCATCCGGACGCCGCCTGTGCCGTCCATGCTGGCCGGGTCCGCCGGATAGCCTGACCGGGCGCCCGCCGCCCGCGGCGGCGTGATCGGAGCCGGGGGCCTGCCTCAGGCGATGCTTTGCTCCCGTGACATCTGCGGTGCTTCGGCGACTTCGTCGGCCGGGGGGTGCTGCCGCTTCGGCGGAGGGAAGGCGAGCGCACTGAGCGCGGCGAGGAACGCGAAGCCGGCACAGGCGGCGAGCGCGGGCTGGAAGCCGTCGGTCACGGTTGCAGGCGTGCCGAGGTGTCCGTAGGCGGCGAACACGGCGCTGACGACGGCGATCGCGACGGCTGGGCCGAGGCGCTGCATCATGTAGTTGATGCCCGATGCCTTGCCGAGGTCGCGCGGCGCGACGGCGTTCAGCACGGCGGTGGGAACCGTCGGCAGCGCCATCGAGACGCCGATGCCAGCGATCAGCAGGGCGATGTCCAGCTCAACCCAGCTGGTCGACAGCGAGCCCCTGATGGCGACCCAGACGAAGCCGGCGGTCTCCAGGAACAGCCCGGTCGCCATCACCGGGCGGCGGCCAATGCGGTCCGAGACGGCGCCCGCGACCGGCGCGATGAACATCGGCGTGGCGAAGAAGGGAAGCAGGCGCACGCCGGCCGAGACCGGCGAGTAGCCGCGCGCGAGCTGGAACTCCTGGGTGACCAGGAACCCGGCGGCGAAGATCGCACCCATGAAGAGGAAGGTCGTGGCGTTGCCGGCCGCGAACGCGCGGCTGCGGAACAGGCGCAGCGGCACCATCGGCTGGCTGACGCGCTGCTCCCAGGCCGCAAAGCAGACCAGCAGAACAGCGCCGCAAACCAGGCAGCTGACGATCTCGCCGCTCGCCCACCCGGCCTGGTTCGCGCGGACCAGGGCCCAGACAATGGCCACGACTCCTCCGGTCACGAGCGTGACGCCGGGCAGGTCGAGCCGCTCCCTGCTGCCGTAACTGTCGGGCAGCAACCGCATCGCCAGCAGCAAGGCGAGGGCTCCGATCGGCACGTTGATCCAGAAGATCCAGTGCCAGTCCAGTCCCTGGGTGACCGCACCGCCGACGATCGGCCCGATCGCGACAGCCAGGCCGGCCAGCCCGCCGTAGACGCCGACGATCGTGCCACGGCGCTCGGCGGGGAAGGCGGTCGTCAGGATCGTGAGGCTAAGCGGCAGGACGATCGCACCGCCAAGGCCCTGCACGGTGCGGGCGGCGATCAGGTCGGCTGCGTTCGGAGCGAACGCGCATGCGGCCGATGCCACGGTGAACAGAGCGAGGCCCACAATGAAGACCCTGCGGCGGCCGAAGCGGTCACCAGCTGCCGCAGCGGTGATGATGCCCGCGGCGAAGGCAATGTTGTAGGCGGTGAGCGTCCACTGCAGCGACGTAACGTCGGCGTGCAGGTCGAGTTGCATG
>DASPWG010000274.1:0-29921 GCA_035621915.1 Streptosporangiaceae bacterium | reverse complement strand
GCCTGCGTCCAGGCCGCGTCATAGGCGCGGCTGGGCGGCCATGAAGGCGCCACGGGAAATCCTGCCGCGGCAAGAGCGGCGATGGCCGCGGCGAACTCACCCTGCCCGATCAGCTCATCGCAGCGGGCGAACAGGTCTGGTGCAGCCTGCAGGCGAGACGCCACGGCAGCAGCCTCGGCGTCAGCCCGCCCCGCCACCCCGGCCAGCACCGCGTGGATCTGGCCTACGTACTTCTCGGCGGCCGCCCGCAGGTTACGGGCCACGACGGCGCCCGGCTCAGTGGCAGGCTGGCGCAAAAGGCCCGGTCCGATGGCAGCCTCGATTTCTCCGGCCTGCAGCCTTAGCATGGCGTCAATATCGCTGGCGAGACCTCGTGCGCGTGCGTCGGCGCCGGCGTCATACCCGCTGGCCAGCGCGCCGTAGGCACCCCAGCCGGGCAGGCCGGGCCAGTCAGCGTCCAGGCCGAGGCTGGCCATCTCGGCTAGCAGTGCCGCCCTGGCATCCGCCTGCTGATCGGCGGGCGTGAGCAGGCCCGCAACCCGTGCGGATACAGCTTCGTCGTCGGGCACGGCCGCCGGCTCCGTCCCGTCCGCCCGGACGCGAGCGGCGAATTCGGCGAGGCTCTCCGGCTCGATGTCCGGCCCGGGCAGGGCTGCTATTTCACCGAGGGCAGCGACCAGGGCCTGCGGCACGGTGATTGCCGACAGCGCGGAACTGACGACGCCGAACTGGCGAGCCCGCTCTTCCAGTCCGGCAATGCCAGCCGACACGGCCAGCAATTGGCGCTGCGGGCCGACGGAAACGTCTGCCGAAAGGGATCCCGCCCACGCCGTAATAGCGGACCGGCCCAGCTTGTCAGCCGCCACCTTCGTGAGGTGCACTGTCCTAGCGTCATCGACGGCCTGCGCCCTGACCGGAGATTCACCCTCCTCGCCGCTGGCTAGCTGCCTGGCAATGCGCACGGGCGATCCGGAAGACCGCATGACCAGGAGAACCGTGACACCAGCGGCCAGTAAAAGCACCCCTAGCGCAGTTACTCCCGCGATCACCGGGAGGCTCCGTGAAATTCAATGACCGCAGAAATGGCAGGCCGCACCAACATCCATCGCCCCCCACTTTTCCCGCTCCCTGGCCGCACAGCACGGCCTTCCCTCATTGTGGGATAGCGCGAATATCATGACAAGATCTTGGTGACCCGCACATTTGCCTCAGGCTTTAACCGCTACGCTGCGGAAGCCGCCGGTGACGCTGTACGGCGTTACGGCACCCGCCTGCGGCGGACCTGCCACCCGCAAACCAGGCCGAGGCCCGCGGCCAGCACCAGGTAAAGGCCGGTCTCAATCCACTGCAGCGGCCAGAACCGGCTGGCGGGCTCATAGCTCACGATCTGGCGCAGCCGCATGGTCCCGAGCACCTTCCGGCAGCCGAGCAATTCGGCGCCAGGTCCGGCATTGCGAAGCTCGGCGAGCGTGAACTGGCATGCCTTGGGCGTCACGACCGCCGCGCCCGAACTCGTGACGGTGACATCGGAGATGAGCCAGGCACCAGGCTGAGCGAAGTTCGGCCCGCTGACCTGGACCGTGCTGTGCCCGACGTTCAGGTTCTCGTTGACGGCGAAGGTCAGGTTGCGGGCGGTCAGCGGCGTCGTGACCTGGACGGGAGGCAGCAGGTGCGGCCGGACGAGGTTCGGCACCAGGACCTGGATCGCGATGAAGATGACCAGCGTGACGGCCATGGCAGCCAGCGTGCGGCGCAGCAGCACGCCCGCCGTCACGCCGAGTGCGAAGGCGAACGCGGCGTAGCCGACCGGGGCCACGCCCCTGGCCGCGAACATGACCGGGTCAAGGCGGGTCAGCCCGAACGCAGCGTTCGCGCCCGCGACGTTCACGTGCCCCTGTCCGTGAAGGAACGATGCCGCGCTGTCGATCGGGCCGGCCCACCAGGTCCACATCAGGCTGAGCAGGCCGGCCGTCGCGCAGGACGCGAGGCCGACGAGGCCGAGCTTGACGAAGGTCCAGCGAGTGCGCGTGACGCTCTGGTTCCAGGCCAGCCGGTGCGTGCCGGCCTCGAACTCGCGGGCGATCAGCGGCGCGCCCCAGAACGCGCCCATCGCCACGGGTGTCAGATACATCAGCAGGATGCTGCCGAGCCACAGGAACCTGTCGAGCGGGTTCAGGTCGAGCAGGAACGTGGCCACCAGCGTGGAGCAGTTGGCGTGGCACGCGGACAGGCCCGACGCGGTGTACGCGCCGCCGACGCTGGCACGGCTCGCCGCCAGCAGGATCGCGACAACGACCAGGGCACCGGCCGCGACGATGGCCTGCGGCCGGAACTGGCGCCAGGTAAGCCAGATCATCGCTTGACCTCCATCATCCTGAGGCCGGGCGATCCCGTGGTCGCGTGTCCCATGTACGCGAGCACCAGGTCCTCCAGGCTGACCGGGTCGACGGCCCAGGCAGGGTCGGCGATCGGCTCGCCGCAACGCACCAGGAACGTGCTCTGCCGGCCGGTGTGGCTCTCGGTGATGACCTGCTGGCTGGACGGCAGGCTGGAGGCGTCGCGGCGCGGGCCGGTCAGCAGGTGGTGAGTGGCGAGCAGGTCGTCCACCTCGCCGTCGATGCGTACCCGCGAGGCGACCAAAACGATCAGGTAGTCGCAGACCCGTTCCAGGTCGGCGACCTGGTGGGAGGACATCACCACGCTGAACTCCTGCTCGGCCGTCGCGTTCATGAGCACCTGCAGGAACTCGCGCCGCGCGGCCGGATCCAGGCTGGCGATCGGCTCGTCCAGGATCAGCAGCTCAGGGCGCTTCGCGAGCGCCAGCGTGAGCGCGAGCTGGGCCCGCTGGCCGCCCGACAGCCTGCTCGCCTTAAGCCTGGGATCCAGGCCAAGCTGCTCGACCCGCCGCCTGGCAAGCCCGTCGTCCCAGCGCGGGTTCAGCCGCGCGCCGAGCCGGAGGTGGTCGGCCACTGTCAGCCCGGCATACGTGGGGGTGTCCTGGGCGACGTAGCCGACGCGCGCGAGCTGATCGGGACCGCCGGTCGGCGAGCCGCCCAGCACCTCGACGGTGCCGGCGGTCGGTGCCAGCATGCCGGTGGCCAGGCTGATCAGGGTGGTCTTGCCGGCGCCGTTCGGGCCGACGAGCCCGGCCACGTGCCCGGCCGGGATGGTGAGCGTGCAGTCGGCCAGCGCCCAGCGGCGCCCGTACCGCTTGCCGAGACCGCGCGCCTCAATCGCCGCGGCTGCGTTCGTCATACTGCTTCCTCCCGCGTGGCGGACCTGATGGCCCGCTGAAACAGCGCCTCGATGCTCTCGAGGTCGAGGCCCGCTTGCTGGGCGCGGCCGATCCACGCCGACAGCTCCAGGCTCAGCCGCTGATGCGCGGCGACCGATGCCTCGCTGACGGTCTTGGTGACAAAGGTGCCGACGCCCGGCTTGGCCGCCGCGAGCCCCTCGTACTCCAGCTCCCGGTAGGCCTTGAGCACGGTGTTGGGATTGATGGCCAGCGAGCCGGCCACGTCCTTGACAGTTGGCAGCTGGTCGCCGGCCCGCAGCAGGCCAAGCCGCAAGGCCTGGCGCACCTGCCTGATGAGCTGCTGGTACGGCGCGACGCCAGACCTGCTGTCGAGGTGGAACTCGATCACTAGCACTCCCGCCATCAGAAATTACTCTAGTTGGCTAGCACAATAGCCTAATGGAACGGGGCGGGCAACGCCGTGCTGTCAGGCCAAGCCGGGAATTAACCGAAACGACGCTTCGCGTACACACCGCGGCCCGATCGCGAGCCGTGTACGGGCAGATCAGCAGGCCGCGGCAAGGAACGAGTCGACCAGCGCGTCGGTGTAGTCCGGCGTGACTGGCTGGCCGCTCAGCAGCACCCGGTAGTACACCGGGCCGGTGAGCTGGTCGATGGCCAGCTCCACATCCGCAGTGGCTGCAAGCTCGCCCCGCCGGAGAGCGCGCAGGAACGGCTGCCGGTCAAGGTCGCGCTGGCCAGCCATGAAATCAGACTCGAACCTGGTCGCGACCGCGGGGTCGTGCTGCGCCTGCCCGGCCAGGGCGCGGAACACCGCGCCCGCATCGGTCCTGGCCAGGAACGTCGCCAGCTCCCGCAACCGCGCGCGCAGGTCAGCGCCGAGGTCGCCGGTGTCGGGCCCGGTGAAGAACTCGGCCGCGTCCTGCATCAGCGCGTCAAACAGGATGTCGGTCTTGGACTCCCACCACCGGTAGATCGTCTGCTTGGCCACCCCCGCCTTGGCCGCGATTCCCTCGATGGTCACGCCGGCGAAGCCACGCTCGACCAGCAGGTCGTCGGCCGCCTCCAGGACCGCGATCCTGGCGGGCTCGCTGCGCCCGTGCCGGTTGCCATGGTGCCTGCTGACATCGCCCCCACTGGCACCGCGCCCGCTGACACTGGGCTCACTGACACCGGGCCCGCTGACGCCGCGCCGGCTGACACCGCGCCCGCTGCTATCGGGGCGCTTGTCGTGCTGCCGGTCGCCGTCGGGGCGCGCGGTCACCGGATGCCCTGGCATGCACGGCAGCCTACTGGCACCTTTGACTGGACGCAACGTTGCGTCTAATGTAGGCGCCATGCCGAACTCACTGACCACACCATCCGCACGCGCCGTCCTCAGTCGCCTGTTCGCCGCCACGCAGGCGCAGGAGTCAGGGGAACTCCGGCTGCCGCCACCGCCAGCCGGTCTCCGCTCCTGGAACGACGCGCCAGCCGCCGACCGGGCAGAGGCGTTCCAGGACCTCTACATCCCGATCTCGCCAGAGGCAGGGCACCTGCTCTACGCCCTGGTGCGCGCCATCCGGCCGCAGACCGTCGTGGAGTTCGGTACGTCGTTCGGGATCTCGACCATCTACCTGGCCGCCGCCGTCGCCGACAACGGCACCGGCCAGGTCATCACGACCGAGCTCAGCGCCAAGAAGGCCGCGGCCGCGCGCGCCAACCTGGAGGAGGCCGGCGTGGCCGGCCCGGTGACCATCCTGGAGGGCGACGCGCTGCAGACCCTGGCCGGGCTCGCCGGGCCGGTCGGGCTGGTGCTGCTGGACGGCTGGAAGGACCTGTGCCTGCCGGTGCTGCGCCTGCTCGAGCCGGCCCTGGCAGCCGGAGCGCTAGTCGCGGCCGACGACATCACGAACCCGGGCATGGCCAACTACCTCGACTTCGTCAGGGAGGAGGCGAACGGCTACGTCACCGTCGCGTTCCCGGTCGCGGACGGGATGGAGATCAGCTCCTGGACGGGGCGCTGACCGGGCCGCCGGCCAGCGGCGCGCGGAGGGTCAGCAAAATGTCGCCATTTCTTCAGCCGCCGTCGGGTTAACGGAGAACTCGCATCCGTCTTGCGGACCTAGCGTGACGCAATGTTCTCTCGTCGCAGGTTCCTCCAGATCTCGGCCGCCTCGACCGGCCTCGCCATCACCGGCACCGACCTGCTAAGCCAGGCCGTCGCCAACGCCTCGGCCAGCATCCGCGCCGACGGCTCGCGCGGCATCCGCCACATCGTCATCCTGATGATGGAGAACCGCTCCTTCGACCACTTCCTGGGCTGGCTGCCCGGTGCCGACGGGCGGCACGACCTCACGTACGTGTCCGCGGTCGACGGCAACACCTACCCGAACTACCCGCTGGCCCCCGACTTCCAGGGCTGCGGGTACAGCGACCCCGACCACAGCTGGGAGGGCTGGCTCGTCCAGTACAACTACGGCGCGATGGACGGCTTCCTGCAGCGGCCGACAACCCCGGCCGACAACCCGGGCGTGACCCTCGCCGCGGCCAACACGTTCCCGGTCGGCTACTACACCAACCTCAACCCGGACCGGTCCCGCAAGGCCCTGCCCGACGTTCCCGTCATCGGCGCGCTGGCGGAGAGCTACACCGCGCTGGACCGCTACTTCTGCGCGTTCGCCGGCGAGACCTACCCCAACCGCTTCTACCAGCACGCGGGCCAGACCGACAGGGACCACAACTCGTTCGTGCCGTCCACCCTGCCCACCATCTGGGACCAGCTATCCCCCATCCCCAACTCGGCCGGCATTCCCACCGGCGGCTACTACTACCAGGACGCCCCGTTCCTCGCCCTGTGGGCCGACCCGGCCATCGAGCCGGGCGCGACGTTCAAGTACCAGGCGTTCATGCACCCGTTCTCCGACGCCGACGCCGCCACCGCCGCGCTTTCCTCCGGCACCTCGTTCGTCACGGCCTGCCAGAACGGCACGCTGCCTAACGTCTGCTACATCGACCCTGCCTTCTATAACGAAACGACGGGCACCTCCGGCGATGACCACCCGCAGGGTGACATCAGGCTCGGCGAGCGGTTCATCGCCGACGCCTACCACGCCCTGGCCGATAACGGCCATCTCGACGACACGGTCTTCGTCGTCACCTTCGACGAATGGGGCGGCTTCTATGACCACGTGCCCCCGCCGCAGGTCATCGACGACACCAACCCCGCCGATGTCATGCACGCCGGCGACAGCAGCACGCCGACCGACGGCCGGCTCTACCCGAACTACTCTCAGCTCGGCTTCCGCGTCCCCGGCATCGTGGTGTCCAACCTGGCCTGGCCGCACCGTGTCGTGCACGACGGCCCGTTCGAGCACTGCTCCAGCCTGGCGCTGATCGAGTCCACCTTCGGCCTGACGCCGCTGACCGCCCGCGACCGCTACGCCCGTAATCTGCAGGAGGTCCTGCTTCCCTACCCGGTGGCCGGCCGCTGGGCGGTGCAGCCGTCCGCCATCCCCACCAGCTCGGACGTGATCGGCCCGGCGATCAGCCCGCCGTCGGAGTCGCTGCTGCAGGTCCTGGAGGGCACCGCGTCCTACGACCCCGCCGACATCTGCTCGGCCGACAGCGTGCAGTCCGTCTCGCCGGCGCCGGTGAACGACCCGGCGCTACCGCAGACCTTCGGCGGGATCCCTGGCCTGCACGGGACCTCCGGCATGGACGATTTGTTCGGGAATTATTTCCGGAACGACGGCCACCAGGCACCCTAGGACGACGGCGGCTTGCCGCTGTCCTCGCCGCTGCTCTGCGGAGTGTCCTTGTCGTCTCGGTTAGCTCGCGGGGTGAGCTTGCGGCTTACGTCGGCTGGCAGCGGGGTCTGCAGCCCCCAGCGCACGGCGGCCAGGCGCATGGCGACAACCACGGCGAACCCGGCGGCCTGGCTGACTCCGGTGGGCGCGCCGAGGGCGGCGGTCGCTGTGTAAACGCCGGCGCCGACGAGTGCCGCGGTGGCATTCCAGGGGCCGCGCTGGACCACCTCCACGGGGCGTCCGGCGACCAGGTCCACGATCAGGCCGCCACCAACGGCAGCCGCGACGCCTATGAAGATCGCCGACACGTAAGGCAAGTCGTACAGCAGCGCCTTTTCCACCCCGACGACCGTGAACAGGCCAACCGCGAACGCATCAAGGATGACGAACAGCGTCGCGAATCGCCGCACGAGGCTGGCGAAAAGGAAGCCGGCCAGCGCGGCGGCAGCGACGGTCGGGAGGTAGTAGCGGCTGGTGACGGCGACTGGCCGCAGCCCGAGCAGGAGGTCGCGCACGATCCCGCCGCCCAGGCCCATGACCACCGCGAGCAGGAGGACTCCGAAGACATCCAGCCGCTGCCGGACCGCAACGCCCGCACCCGCCAGAGCGCCGACAACCACCGCGGTCAGGTCGATCCACAACGGCACCTGCAGCGGATGGGTCAGTGGCGGCGCCGCGCCGGCCGACAAGCACCCGACATCTGCGATCACCGTGCTGAATCTCCCCCGACGCGGTCCGCTGCCGTGGCACGCCTGCCGCGCCGCCGGTACACGCCGAGGGCAGCGGCAGGAACCGCTCCGGTAATCAGCCCGAGCGTCAGCGCGACCGTCTCGGACGTCGCGTCCCTGATGTCGTCGAAGCCCTCGATGCGCGGAGCGCCGGCCAGGCTGGTGAGCCCGCGCAGCGCGACCGCGCCGACGGTCAGGGCGAAGAAGCCGCCCAGGATGGTGACGCCGCGCGGCGGCAGGCTGCCGAACTGGTCAAGCACCCCGGCGGCGAACGCCAGGACGGTGGCTGCCACGAACACCGCGGCGGTTGCTCCCGTCTCACCTTCCTGGGGCACGACCAGGGAGTGCGCGAGCACAAGCTGCTGGACTCCCCAGGCAAGGTAAACCAGCAGCAGCATCCACGGCACGTCCCGCATCCTCGCGTTGAACGTCCACGCGAGGCCGACGGTGAACGGTATCCAGGCCACGACCGCTAGCCAGCCAGGCAGCGAGTGCCCTGGCGGCGTGGGCTGCGAGAGGGCCTTCACCCCGACCCCGGTCAGCTCGGCAGCGATCATCACTCCCGCGGCCAGCTGGAGCAGCGTGACCGCTGCCTGCGCAAGCCGTACCGCGCCTGGCGTGAACTGGCCGACGGCGATCTCGGCCGTCGCGGCACAAAGCAGATCACCCGGAATCAGGATGAACAGGCCAGGAATTATGAGTAGCACCGGCCCGCCCGGAGCACTCTGAGCGTGCAGGACCTCGAAGGCGATCGCTGCCACGACCAGCGTGCCGACTATGGGCAGCAGCACGCGCAGGCCGCCAGCCCACTCAGCCGCGACGAACATCACCCCCATGACCGCGCCGAGAATGGCGGCGGCCGCCACCTCACGCCAGGTCTGCTGCACGCCCGGAGCGAAGCCAACCGCGAACAGGGCGACGCCGAAGAGGCGAAGCCACCATGGATACGGGTCACGGCTGGACTCCATGCTGGCCAGTTCCCGGCGCGCCGCGGCCGCGCTGATCCCCCCGCGCAGGACTCGGTTGACCAGGAACTTCGCCCTGGAGACCAGATCGAGCCTGGTCAGTTCAGGGCCGACCCTGACCGTGTCGTGATAGGACGCCCCGTCCGGGTGCCTGACGGTCAGCACCGCCCCCTCGGCGACCGCCAGGATCTCGGCCTGTACCCCGTAAGCGCGGCCGACCGACTGCACGGTGTCGCGCAGCTCGAATGCGCCCTCCGCGCTGTGCAGCAGCAAGAACCGAGTCAGGCCGGAAAGCAGCCCGTCAACATCTGGGTCGAAGCTGCTGTCAGGCCCCCCGGCAGTCATCAGCGCTATTTACCCATTTCACGGTGCGCGCCATAGCACTCACGCGGGCAATCGCCAGCCGGTGCGGCGCTTCATGAGAGCCGGACGGATCTACCCGCCGTGCCCTCGCTCAGGCCGGCGCCGGAGGCGGCCGTGGCGAGCAACTCGTAGCTGGCCAGCCGGTCGGCGTGCGCGAACGTGCTGGTCGTGACCATCAGCTCGTCCGCGCCTGTGCTTGCCACCAGCCGGTCCAGCTGCCCGACGACCGCGGCCGGGTCCCCGACCACGTGTGAGCCGGTGGCCTCGGCGATCACCGCCTGCTCGGCCCCGGAGTACGAGCGGCCGGCGGCCTCTTCCGGGCTCGGCAGCGCGGACGGGCTACCGGAGCGAAGGCGCAGCATCGACAGTCGCGACGACCCGTGCAGCCAGCGCGCCGTGGCCTCGTCCGCCGCGCAGAGCACCGACACGCTGATGAGGCAGTGCGGCTCGGCAAGGCGCGCCGAAGGCCGGAACGTCCGGCGGTACAGGGCCAGCGCCGGCCGGGCGTTGGCGGCGCTGAAGTGGTAGGCGAAGGCAAACGGCAACCCGAGCAGGCCGGCCATCTCCGCGCTGAACCCGGTGGACCCGAGCAGCCACAGATCCGGCTCGTTTCCTTCCGCGGGGATGGCACGGATGGGGCCAGGCGAGCCGTCATCGGCGGGCTGGCCGAAGTACCCGCGCAGTTCGGCAAGCTGGCGGCCGAAGCCGGCCGCCGACACCGCGCCCGGGCTGCGCCGCAGTGCCCGCGCCGTCGCCCGGTCGGTGCCGGGCGCCCGCCCGATCCCGAGGTCAATCCGTCCCGGGTGCAGCGCCTCGAGCGTGCCGAACTGCTCGGCCACGGTGAGCGGCGCGTGGTTCGGGAGCATGACCCCGCCCGAGCCGACCCTGATCGTCGCCGTGGCCGCCGCGATCTGGCCGGCCAGGACCGCGGGCGCCGAACTGGCGATGCCCGGCAGGTTGTGGTGCTCCGCGACCCAGTACCGCGCGAAGCCCCAGCGCTCCGCATGGACGGCCAGGTCGATGCTCCGGCGCAGCGCCTCGCCGGCCGGTTCGCCGGCCGGCACCGGGCACAGGTCGAGCACCGACAGGGGAACGGACAGGCCGCCGGTCACGTCGCAAACACTGCCAGGCCAGGCGCGGGCTAGCCAGTCGTGGCGGAGAACAGGTAGCTGGTGGCCAGGCTGCGGTAGGGCCGCCAGGGTTCGGCTATCGCGACGACCTCGTCCTGACTCGGGAGGTGGTCCAGCCGATAGGCGGCCTGGATGGCCTTGCGCAGCGCGAGGTCACCGGGCAGCACGATGTCCTCCCGGTGCAGCGCGATGAGCAGCGTGCCCTGCACGGTCCACGGCCCGATGCCGGGAATCGCGGTGAGCTGTGCCATCAGCTCGTCATCGGGCAGCGTGGCCAGGGCATCCGCGTCCAGCCGGCCGTCCGTCAGCCGCTCGGCCAGGTCACGGAGCGTGCCGACCTTCCGCCAGGACAGCCCGGCCTCGCGCAGCCGCTCCGGCGCCACCGCGAGCAGTTCGGCGGGCGCGGGCAGGTGGCCGCCGAACAGGTCCTGGATGCGGGCAATGGTCCGCCTGGTCACCGCGACCGAGAGCTGCTGCCCGGTGATCTGGAACAGCAGCGCCCCGTACAGGTCCATCGGCGGCAGCCGGGCCAGCCAGGCACGCGGGTCGAAGTCGGGGCGCGCATCGATCAGGCGGGCAAGCACCGGATCGGCACCGCGCAGATGGGAACGCGCCTGCGCAAGCCAGGCAGCGTCGCCGGAACGGCTGGCGGCAGGGCGAGACCCGGCTGCCGGCCGGGCCGGCAGCGCCGGGTCTGGATGGTCATGTCCGGTGGGCTTGGTCACCATGGCTGTCCGCCAGGCTACTGCGCGTCCTCCGGGTAGAGCCCGGCGAGCAGTTCGAGTGCGCGCGCGAAGACCGCGGGCGTGACGATCTCCGGCGCGACGACCTGGTAGATCTGCAGCCCGATCAGCAGCGCGTGCCCGATGGCCCAGGTTTGCACGGCCGTGGTCGGCGGCAGCGGC
Organism: Streptosporangiaceae bacterium; assembly: GCA_035621915.1. Classification (GTDB taxonomy): domain Bacteria; phylum Actinomycetota; class Actinomycetes; order Streptosporangiales; family Streptosporangiaceae; genus JAJYUU01. The sequence goes on along the minus strand of DASPWG010000274.1, from coordinate 18,786 downwards.
AGCTCCTCGTCCTGCGCCGCCAGTTCCTCAAGCCGCTGGGTAAGGTCAGCGGTGTAGCGGCGCAGGGCGTCGGGGTTGCGCAGCAGGGCTGCGACGAATTCCAGGCTCACGGCCACCTCGGCCTTGTCGGTGGACGCCTCGTCGGCTGCCATCGTCCTGCCGAACTCAGCCAGCCGCTCGCGCAGCGGCCTGGACGCGTCGTTCAGCGCGCCATAATCCCGCGTCGGCGTGGCTTCGATCGCGCTGAGCAGCAGGTCTTCCTTGCTCGAGAAATGGCCGTAGATGGCGCCCTTGGTCACGTCGGCCGCCTCGGCGATCTGCTCCAGCGAGGTCGCCGCGTACCCGCGTTCCCGGAACAGCCGCTGCGCCTCGGACAGCAGCCGCTGCCGCGTTATCGCCTTCGACGTCTCCCTAGTCACCCTGGCCACAGCTCAATGCTGCCACATTGACATTCCAGCGGCATCTAGATACCGTCAGCTTCTATATACCGATGGTATATGAATGCAGCGGCCAGCCTGGCTGCGCCGCCCTGGGCGGGAGGTCGCGGATGAGTCTCAAGAAGCAGCTGATGAATCGCGTCGTGGAGCCCGCGGTGCTGCGCTTCTGCCAGTGGCGCGGCGATCCCGTCGCCAGGCTGATGCGGCCTGGGGCCAGGGCCGACCCGTACCCGATCTACGCCGACCTCCGGCGGCGCGGCCTGTACCGCAGCCCGCTCGGGGTGTGGGCGACGTCGAGTCACGCGACCGCCGCCGCCGTCCTGCGCGACCGGCGGTTCAGCGCCTCACCGGTGCACCAGCGCGGGTACCGGCCGCCGAGTTACCCGCCCGGCGATCCGCGCGCCGAGCTTCCGGCCGCCGACCTGCTCACGATGGACCCGCCCGACCACACGCGCATCCGGCGGCTGGTCAGCAGCGCGTTCAGCGCGCGGGCGATAGCCGACCTCGAGCCGTGGATCCTTGACGTCACAGACCGGCTGCTCGGGCCTGTCGACGCGCAGGCGGGCTTCGACCTCATCGACGCGCTGGCGTTTCCGCTTCCCATCGCGGTCATCTGCCACCTGCTCGGCGTCCCGGACGAGGACCAGGCCAGCTTCCGCGCCTGGGGCCACGACGTCGCCGCCAGCCTCGAGCCGCAGACCTCTGCGGCCGCCGAGAGCCAGACCCGCGCCGCGGAGCTTGCCCTGACCGCCTACCTGCGCGACCTGGTGAGCAAGCGCCGCGCCAATCCCGACGACAGCATCCTCTCCGCGCTCATCGCGGTCGAGGAAGAGGGTGACAGGCTCAGTTCCGACGAGCTTGTCAGCACGGCGCTGCTGCTGCTGGTCGCCGGGTTCGAGACGACAGTGAACCTGATCGGGAACGGCACCGTCGCGCTGCTGCGCGAGCGGCAGAACTGGGACCGGCTGCGGGAGGAGCCTGCACTGGTTCCCTCCGCCGTCGAGGAACTCCTCCGCTACGACAGCCCGGTCCAGCTGACCTCACGGATCGCGACGCAGGACGTGGACCTCGACGGCATCGTGATCCCGCAGGGCATGCCGATCGCCGTGGTCATCGGCGGCGCCAACCGTGACCCGGCGGCCTTCGACCACCCCGACAGCCTCCGGATCGACCGGCTTGACGCCTCCAAGCACCTGTCGTTCTCGCTCGGGATCCACCACTGCCTCGGCGCCGCGCTCGCCCGCCTCGAGGCCCGCATCGCGCTGGAGGAACTCACCCGCCGGTACCCAGGGCTCGATCTGGCCGCAGAGCCTGCCCGGCGGCCGCTGCTCGTGCTGCGCGGCTACGAGAGCGTCCCCGTCCGCGCCAGGTCCGCACCCAGCTCAGGATGACCCGACGGCCGGGCAGCGTGGCCCATCTGAGGTGGGCACCTCGGCGGCTGTCATGCTTGCCTGATGGGGGGCGTGCCACAGAAGGGTACCCGGCTGACGCGCCTGTGGACGGCCGCAGAGTCACGGAATGTCCCGCTACGCGCGATTCTTACCACCGTCGCGGTCGTGGTCGCTACCTACCTGCTCGGGAAGATCGTCTACCGGCTGCGAGATGTCCTGCTCCTGATCGTCGTCTCTGGGTTCATCGCGCTGGTACTGAACCCGCTGGTGTACGCGGTGCAACGACGGGTGGTGTCACGGCGCGGCCTGGCGGTCACTGTTGTCATCGCCTGGGCCGCGCTGGTCTTCGCCGGGCTTGCCGCCGCCTTCGGCTACCCGCTGGTCAACGGGATCTCGCACTTCGCCCAGCAACTGCCGCGGTACGTAGCCAGCGCTGAGCACGGCACCGGCTGGATCGGCCACCTGGTGCGCCGCTACCACATTCAGGAATGGGTGCAGCACATCACGCCCAAGCTGGTGACCTACGGCGAGTCACTCGGCAAGCCCGCCCTGACCGTGGGCAAGGGCGCGCTGACCCTGGTAGCGGGGCTGGCGGTGGTCCTGGTGCTCGTCGTGCTCCTGCTGCTGGAGGGTCCCAGGGTGCGCACCTGGCTCCTCGCTCAGGTGCCCGACGACCGGGCCGCCCGGTATACCCGGCTCGCCGGGCAGGTGAACCGCTCGGTCGCCGGTTACATACTGGGCGATCTCGTCACGTCGGTGATCGCAGGCGTGGTGGTCTTCGCCGCGCTGCTCGCCACCGGCGTTCCGTTCGCGCTGCTGTGGGCGCTCTGGGTTGCGCTGGTCGACTTCCTGGCCATGATCGGCGGGGCACTAGCCGGAATACCGACGGTCCTGTTCGCGGCCGCGCACTCGCTCACCGCCGGAATCGTCACGCTCGTCGTCTTCCTCGCCTACACGGTGATCGAAAACCACGTCCTGAACCCGATCGTCATGAGCAAGACGGTCCGGGTCAGCCCGCTGCTGGTTCTGATAGCCGTCCTGGTCGGCGCCGGTCTCGGGGACTGGATTGCCGGCCTGTTCGGAGCCTTCGTTGCCGCGCTGATTGCCATCCCGGCCGCCGGCGCGATCCAGATAGTCGCCCGCGATATCTGGCAGGCCACCGCAACGCCGGACTTAGGCAGGCGCGGCCGTTACAGCGGAATGCTCCCGATGATGGCGTGCCGGGTCGAGCGGAGTAGTCCGCCCGAGGTCCGGTACAGGCTGAGGCCCTTGAACTCGGCGCCGCTCGGCAGCGTGCCGGTCCAGGCGACTGCCACCACGTCACCGTCTGCCACCAGCGCGTCGATCACGTAGCCGACGACTCCGCCCGCCTGGCTGACGGCATCGTGGTAGTCGTCTCGGGCGCCGTCGGGGCCCTGCCCTGGCGGCGTGTGGCCGTAATCGAGATAGTCCGGCGCGACGACCTCGTCGAAATCCTCCGGCCGGCCGTCGGTATAGCAGTCGAAGAACCTGCGTACAACCTCTTCAGGGCTGAGTTGCGTTGTCAACCGCCTGACCCTCCTCTAGATCGGCACCGGCCCGCTGGCGAGTACACCCGGGTCACTTCCCGTTCGGCAGCCAGCGAAATCGTCTTCGCGCTAACGCCCGCGCTGGTCGGCCAGGACCCAGGCTTCCTGCTCGGGCGTGAATCCGCTGTCCAGCGGCGGCTCGCCGCGCTCGCGATCCCAGGCAAGGACGTCGGCCACGGTCACCGGCAGCGGCGTCGCGGGCAGGCCGGCCGCCCGTGCCCGCGCCGCGCTGCGCTGCTGGGTGGCCCAGACCGGCCGGACTAGCGGGAACATCGGCGGCGCTGTCTGCGCGGGCACCTGCACGATCTCGACGCTGGTGCCGGCCACGTCCGCGCATACCTGGATCAGGCCGCCCAGCGTGACCGGCTCCGCCGGGCCGACCGCCTGGAACGCGCCAGGCCGGTCGTCGGTGACCAGCTGGACGACCAGCCTGGCCAGGTCCCGCGAATCGATGACCTGCACCGGCTGCACCGGATCGGCCGGCACGGCGACCGGCCCGCCGCGCGCGCCGCAGCGCACCCAGTACGTCAGGCCGTCCTGCCAGTCGTGCGGCCCGGCGACCTTGCCAGGCCGGACGATGGTGGCCCGGCTGCCATACCGCGCCACGACGTCGTCCTCGCAGGCAACCTTCAGCCGGCCGTAGTTGTCGCCGGCCAGGACCTCAGTGTCGCGCAGCGGCTCACGCCGCGGGAAGTCCTCGTCCGCGCCCGGCGGCAGCCCCTCGTTCCGGTAGACGGCGTGACTGGAGATGAAGACATACCGGCCGACGCTGTCTCCGAGCGCGTCCATGGCCTGCCCGACGTGCCTGGGAACGTAGCCAGTCACGTCGATGACGGCGTCCCAGCTGCCGCCGCGAAGCGCGGCATAGTCGCCCGACTCCCGGTCACCGAGCAGGCGCGGCACGCCAGGGAAGAGGTCAGTTCCGGTTTTCCCGCGGCCGAACAGCGTCAGCCCGGCGCCTGAGCGCAGCGCGTCTTCGACGATCGCGCGGCCGACGAACGCGGTGCCGCCCAGGACAAGTAGCCGCATAACCGCCGACCATACCGGCATCACCAGGCCCGCGCCCGAGGGCCCGCGCTGGCGGCCGCCTCGGTAAGGTGCTCAGGCAATGGGCACCGGTATTGAGGACCTGTTCGGGCAGGCGCATTGCACGGGTCAGCTCTGCGTGCAGTCTCTCGATGGCTCGCAGCAGATCGCGGTGGACGCCGACCGGCCCGTCGTCGCCGCGTCAGTCTTCAAGGTGTCGGTGGCGCTGGAGGCTGAGACGCAGTTCGCCGACGGCAGCCTCGATCCGCACGAGCGGGTAACCCTGCCTGCCGCGAACCGAACCCCGGGCCCGGTGGGGTTCTCGCTCTTCCGTGACGACGTGCAGGCCTCTCTCCAGGACCTGGTCGTGGCCATGCTCACGATCAGCGACAACGTGGCAACCGACGCGCTCCTTGACCGGCTAGGCATTGACGCGGTGAACGCCGGCTCGGCGCGACTCGGCCTGGCCGGCACCGTGATCACCGCCGACCTGCGCACAATGGTCAACTCCATCGGGCAGGACGCCGGGTTCAGGGACTGGGACGCGCTGTGGGAGTGGGCGGCGCGACACCGCTCCGGCAAGGACGAGCAGGAGCTAACAGCCCGGATGGCAGCGGCCAGTGCGCTCATCCCGGCCCGCACCATCAGGACCACGCCAGCGGACATGGCCACCCTGCTGCGGCTGATCTGGTCGGACCAGGCCGGGCCGCCGCAGGCCTGCGGGCGCGTCCGCCAGCTCATGAGCCGGCAGCTGACCAAGCATCGCCTCGCGGCCGCGTTCCCGCCCCCTGCCCGGGTTGCCGCCAAGAGCGGCAGCCTCATCGGGGTTGTCCGCAACGAGGTTGGCGTTATCCAGTATCCAGACGGCCGCGGCTACGCCGCGGCCGTCTTCACGCAGGCACACCAGGCCTGGCAGCACGACGCAGCCATCAACGCGGCCATCGGGTCCGCGGCCGCCGCGGCAGTCGGCCTGCTCGGCGCCTAGACCGCCGCCGCCCGGCCCGGCTCACCAGGCCCGGACGAGTGGCGTTTCCACCAGATGCTCGGCCAGGAACCACGCCTCCAGCTCGCCAGTGCGGATGACGTCGGAGACGAGCAGGTCATTGGTGCCGTCATCGCCCATCTCATCCGCCCGCGCTGCCGCGTCGTGCGCCTCGATGAGGATCGTCTCGTGGGCCTCAAGGAGCCGGGACAGCATCGCCGGGACCTCCTCGGCGCCGTTCGGGGGCCGCGGGATCGAGGTGATCTCGGCGACGTGCCGCGGATCGCCGATGGCCACGCCGCCCAGCGTCTGCACCCGCTCGGCGATCTCGTCGACCAGCTCGAGTTGCTCGTCCGCGTGCTTGTCCAGCAGCAGGTGCAGCTGGTAGAAGGTCGGCCCGCGCATGAGCCAGTGGTGCTTCTTGTACAGGGCGTAGAGGATCTGCGTGTCGGCCAGGACCTGGTTGAGCCGCTCGCAGGAGTACATCCGCGCGTCATAGGACAGCGCGAGCGGGAACTGGCGGACAGTGCCGAACTCCTGTATCTCCTTCCCCCGCTGATGCAGCCACGGCTGGCTGGAGATCTGCTGCCTGGCCCTGCCGTTCCCGTTGCCTGCCGCCTTCCTGGCGGTCGTCGCCGACGTGCGCGTCGACCGGGTCGATCGGGTCGGCCGGCTGCCCGCTGCCGATCGGGTGGTGCCCGTCCTGGCTGACCGCCTGGCCGTCGTGCTCGATGTCCTCGGTGGCATTGATTAACCCCCTTGCCTTCCCCCATGGCGTGAAGTCCGCGGCGCGCCCCGAGCAGGCGAGGCGCGTCCGCCGTGTCCCATGCCCCTGCCCGCCACCGCCAAACAACAGGGGGTGCAGCGCAGAAATAGACTGAGCAGGGGTGCAGGAGCGACGATGAGCGAGGATCTGCGGCCGGACGGCGGCGACATGCGCCGCGGCCGCCTGACTGGCGGCGCACAGCCAGCCGACGCCGACGCTGAGGCCGGCGAGGCCGTGTGCTTTGCGTACCTTGTCTGCCCTGAGTGCGGAGCCGTCACCACCGAGGGACACCTGGAAGGCTGCAGCCTGGCCGCGGTCGCCGGTGACCTGCGCGCGGACCGGCGGGACTGAGGCTACGCGTCCGCCGCCCGGCCGCTTGGCCCGCCCGGCTCGCCGCATTCCCGGCGGTTTCGCTGCCGCGCGGCAGCTGACAGACTGGCGCGCGTGCCTACCGTGCCGCTGGTTATCGAGCCTGATCCCGACGAGCCCGAATTCGCCAGCGTGCTGGTCGACGCCACGATCGCGGGCCGGGCGTACCGGCTGGTCCTGGACACCGGCGCGGCAGTCACCCAGCTGGACACCGATGAGTACCTCGCGGGACTCGACGTGGTCGGGCATGACACCTCGTCTGCCGCTTTCGGCGGCCGGGCAACCGACCCTCTCGTCACGATTCCTGGTCTTGCCGCCGGAGAGCTGCGCACCGGAGCCATGGATGTCAGCAGAAGCGACCGCCCGACCGGCAGCCGCCTGGGCATGGACATCCTCGGCCGGCACCGCTGCCACTTCCGCGTGGACGCCGGGATCCTGGACGTCGACCCGCTTCCTGCCAGCCCGCTCGGCTACGACCTGCTTGTCAGTGCCCGCGGTCATCCCTACGTGGAGCTTCGCTGGCCCGGCGCCAGCGCGAGCGGTTGCTGGGACACCGGGGCAGGCCCCACCCTGGTCGACGTGGCTTTCTGGCATGGCCATCCAGAGCTTTTCACTGCGGCCGGCACGGTGATCGGTACCGACGGGAACGGCGAGCAGGCCGAGACTCCGCTGCTCGTCATGGCCGGCCCGGTCATCGGCGGGCGCGCATTCGCGCCGCACAAGGCAGTCGCCGTCGACCTGTCGGCCGTGAACAGCACGCTGGACTACCCGATGGACGTCATCGTCGGCTACCCGACGATCCGGCAGGCGGACTGGCTCTTCGACTTCCCCGCCAGGCGCTGGGCGCTCACCAGCTAGGGGGCTAGCGCGCCCCAGCGCGCGGGCAAGCCGGCCTCCTCCGCCAGCTTGCCGCGCGCGCACCCCTGCGGGAAGTGGGCGTCGACGGCCTGCTGCCAGCACAGCTGGGCTGCCAGCTCCGTCGCGTCGTCGGCGCGGACGTAGAAGGCGGGCACGCCGGGTCGGAACAGCTGCATGTAGCCGTTGCGGCGGCGCGCGTGCCAGCCGTGGCTGTCGGCCCAGATCCGCCAGGCCGGGAACAGATCGGTCAGCGCGTCGAGGCGGGCGCGCATCAAGGTCGGCACCGGCGCGCGGGACGACGGAGCGGTCAGGACAGCAGATCCGGCCGCGTGCTGCTGTGCGAGGCCGGCGTCCGCGAGCGGGACGAAGCTGACCGTGACGCCCTGCGCGGTACAGCTGGCGAGCAGCCGCAGCATGGCGGGGTCCGCAGTCGGCGGCACGGCCAGCAGCAGCCCGTCGTGGCGGCCTGCGGCGATCGCGGCGGTCACCTCTTCCAGGGCGGGACCGGGGCTGGCGGCGTCCGGGCCGTCGATGTACAGGTCGGGGTCGGGCCATCCGCGCTGCGCGGCAGCCCTGCTCATGGCGAGCGCCCCGGCCCTCGAGCCGGTGCGCAGGTACGCTGCCGGGTACCTGGGCGGGTTCATGATGTCTCCTCCGCCTGCTGCTGGCCGGAAATTCGCGGCCTGATCCTGTGGGGCTGGCAGTGACCCGGCAGACTGGTCAGCCACGGTACTTCTGGATAGACGTTACGCAATTGCATGTTGCACATGTAATAGGGAGAACTCCCTATAGGAAGTTAGTCGAGCGGGTTGCGAGCGCGTGCCAAAGCCGGCTAAGAACCCGCGTGCGGCTCCCCTGCGCTGGCGATCAGGCCGTGCTCGAGCGCGAACAACGTGGCGCCTGCCCTGCTGGACACGCCCGCCTTCGCGTACAGGCTCTGAATGTGGTGATCGCAGGTCTTGGCTGAGATCCCTAGCCGGCGGGCGACCTGCTTGGTGGCGAGCCCGCGCGCGAGTAGCGCGAGCACCTCCCATTCCCGCTCCGAAAGCCCGGCCGGCCGCCGCACGGGCCGTTGCTGGCCGCTTGCGGCGAGCACGGCGTCGACGGCGTCGGCCGGCAGCAGGCCGTCCTCGGCGGCCCGGCTGAGCTGGTCAGCGGCCTCCGCGGCCGAAAGGGCTGGGCGGTAGGCTCGCGACTCGCGCATGGCCTGATAGCAGTCGGCCGCTGCCAGCAGCCACGCCGCCGGCGGCAGCTCGCTCGCCCGGCAGCCGCGATGGTAGCCAGAACCGTCGGACCGCTCACCGTGCGACCCTGCCAGTCTTGCCAGCGATCGCAGCCCGCCCGCCGCCTCGAGCACGCGCTCGCTGTAGTACGCGTGCAGCCGCACCCGCTCCCGCTCGTCCCTGGTGAGCGGCCCGGCCTTGTTCCACACTCGCACCGGGACTGCCACCCGGCCAACGTCATGCACTAGCGCGGCCCGGCGCAGCTGGGTCACCTCGCCGGGTGGCATTAGCGCCGTGATGCCTGCCCGTTCGGCCAGGTCAGCGACGCCGCGGGAATGACCGATGGTCCACGTGCTCTTCAGGTCAGCAAAGTCCGCGGCCGCTGACAAGCAGGTGTCCACCCGGTCGTTGTCGATGACGACCTGCGGCCCCGGCTCGGCAAACATCGCCGCATCCCACACCGAGGCCACGTCTAATCCCTCGAAGGCCTTCTCCCCCAGCTCGGTGAATGCCGCAGCGGGCCCTGGGTCCAGTCCTGCGCCGGCCCGGCCGGATACGACCCTGGCGGCCGCTGCCAGCCCGCCGTGCTGCCAGGCCATGTCGGCGTCCTGGGCAACGTGCATGATCCGGACGGCCAGCGGGATCTCCTCGCCCCGCACGTCCCCTGGCATGCCCTTGCCATCCCAGCGTTCGTACAGATGCTGCAGTGCCTCCTGCACCCCGGCCGGCAATCCCATCCGGCCGCCGATGATCCTGGCCACGTCACAGTGCGTCCGCGCCCACTCGCGGAACTCCGCGATGCCGCCGGCCGCTGACCGGGTGATGGCCATGGCACGCGCGAGCGGCGGGCTGTCGGCATGCGCGATGTGCATCGCGGTGCTGACAAGCTCGCGCCTGGAACCCAGGAAGGCGGCCATCATCTGCGGCCGGGCGGCCAGCTCGTCGCCGAAGAAGCCGGCGTCTATGTCACTGTCAGCCGTGCACCCAGCAAAATGCAATAAGCCTGTGTAATAGACGGTGGCCTGCTCGGGTAAGCCCAGGCCCATCGCCTCCGCCACCCGCACCGCGACCACCGCGGTGCGCAGGCTGTGCTCTAGCGGCTGCCCCATCGCCAGGTCCGTGGCCAGCGACAGCACGCCGGCCGTCTCGGAGAGGCGCAGTGGCCCGCTGGCGGCCGGGTCCGAGTCTCCTGCCACCACACCAGGATCTCACGCAAGCGGCCGCGCGGCGATCCCCGGGCGTGCAATTGCACGAAGAGGCGCGCAGCTGGGCGACGTGCGGCCAGCAGAGACTCCGCTGACAGACCACTAGAGTTCGGATGCGAAGGCGACTCCAGACGACGGGATGGTGTGCATGCGCATAGGTGCGGGACTCGACAGCCGCCTCGGCCTGCCGTTCGCCGAATTCCGCAGGGCCGGCCGGGAAGCTGGCACGCTTGGGTTCGAGAGCCTGTGGACGCCGGCACTCGGCGTGCCTGACTCGTTTCACGTGTGCGCCGCCTGGGCGCAGGACACCCCGCTGCTGACCGGCATCTCGGTCGTGCCCGCGCCGCGGCTGTGGCGTCCGCTCGCGCTGGCCATGCAGGCAGCGACGGTGGGCCAGATCTCCGGCGGCCGGTTCATCCTGGGCATCGGGACCGGCGGCTACGGCCCGCGGTTCTGGGCAGCGGTGGGCCTGCCTGACCGGCCCGTCGCGGTCATGCGCGACTACCTGACCGTGCTGCGCGGACTGCTTGCCGGGGAGACCGTCAGCCACGAGGGACCGGCGCTGATCCTGCAACGGGAGTCACTCGGCACGCCGGACCTGCCATCGGTGCCGCTGTATCTCGCCGCGCTCGGCCCGCAGATGCTGCGGCTGGCAGGCGAGCTTGCCGACGGCGCGCTGCTGAACTGGGCGACGCCGGAGCGCATCGCGCAGAGCCGGGCGATCGTGGCCGAGGGCGCGGCGCGAGCCGGGCGCGATCCCGCGCACGTCGCGCTGACCATGTACGTGCGGGTCTGCGTCGACGACGACGTCGCCGCGGCACGCCAGGCGCTAGGCCGCCAGGTCCTTGGCTATGCCATGGCAGGGCCGGGAACCCCGCTCAACGCGGGCTACCGTGGCCTGTTCTCGGCGATGGGCTACGGGGAGATCCTGTCCGAGCTTGAGCAGCGCCGCGGTCGCGGCGAGGACCTCGACTCGCTGGTGGCTGCGGTCCCTGACGACATGCTGACGTCAGTCGGGTACTACGGTCCGGCCGAGGGGGCGCCGCGTGCCTATGCCCGGCTGTCGGCGGGCCTGGACGAGACGATCGTCCGCGTCATCACCACGCGGCCTGGCATGGACAAGGTCGTGGCGGCGCTCGAGGCGCTGACGCCCGATCGCATCCGGGCAGCAGCGGAAGAGATCAGATGACGCGCGCCGGCGCGGTGCCGGTCATCGACGTCAGCGCGCTTGTCAGCGGCGGACCGCCGGCCGCGCGCGGTGAGGTCGCCGGCCAGATCCAGGCAGCGTGCCGCGACCGCGGCTTCTTCTACGTGACCGGTCACGGTCTGCCGGGCGAACTCCTCACCGACCTGGCGGACGCCAGCGCCGAGTTCTTCGCGCTGCCTGAGGCGGACAAGCTGGAGATCGCCATGGAGCATGGCGGCCGGGCGTGGCGCGGTTACTTCCCGGTCGGCGGCGAGCTGACGTCCGGGCGCCCCGACCTGAAGGAGGGCCTGTACTTCGGCACCGAACTGCCAGCCGGCGATCCGCGCGTGCTCGCCCGGACGCCCCTGCACGGCAGCAACCTGTTTCCCCGGCAGGTCCCGCGGCTCCGCCCGCTCGTGCTGGCATACCTGGATGCGATGACTGGCCTTGGCCAGGCCGTGCTGTCCGGCATCGCGCTCAGCCTCGGGCTGGATGCCGGATACTTCGGCTCCGGGTACACCGCGGACCCGACCATCCTGTTCCGGATCTTCCACTACCCGCCGTCGCCGCCGCAGTCGCGGGACTGGGGAGTGGGCGAGCACACCGACTACGGCCTGCTGACACTCCTCGCCCAAGACGACAGCGGCGGCCTGCAGATCGCCGCGCCCGAGGGCTGGATCGACGCCCCGCCCATGCCGGGAACGCTGGTCTGCAACATCGGCGACATGCTGGACCGGCTGACCGGCGGCTGGTACCGGTCCACCCCGCACCGGGTACTCAACCTGAGCGGCCACGGCAGGCTGTCGTTCCCGTTCTTCCTCGATCCTGGCTTCGCCGATGAGGTGCCGCCGCTGCCCGGCCGCGCCGCGGCCGGGGACGACAGCAGGCCCCGGTGGGACGGCCGGGACCTGCGCGCATTCACTGGAACCTACGGCGACTACCTGCTCGGCAAGGTCTCCAAGGTCTTCCCGCAGCTACGCCGCGACGTGCTGGACTAGCGGTTACCAGACGAGCGGGACAAGGCGCTTGCGCCCGAGGGCGTAGTCCCGGTAGCGCTCGCCGAGGGTGGTGAGCAGGGCCCGCTCCTCGATGTGGATGCGGTACAGCAGCAGCGCCAGTGGCAGCAGCACCAGGACCGCCAGGCTGGCCCAGTTCGCTCCGGCGAGCCCTACGCCGATGCAGATCAGCAGGATGCCGGCGTAGCTGGGATGGCGCAGCAGCCGGTAGGGACCGGCGTTCACGACCTTCTGGTCGTCGCTGACCTGGACCGTGAAGGTGAAGTAGTCCCCGAGCGTCAGGAACGACCACCCGCGCAGCACTATCCCGGCCAGCATGACGACGAGGCCGACGGCGGCCACGGCCGCGGCCGGGCGGATGGCCGCACCGGAAACGAGATGCGGCGCCAGGTAGAGCGCGACGTTAGTGACGATCGCGCAGCCGAGGACGGAAAGCCGCCAGCCGGTCACCGAGCCGACCCTGGTCGCGCCCTCCCGCGGATGCTCGCGCTGCTGGGAGTACTTGGCGCCCTCCATCGTGAGCCAGACGATGGTGAGCAGTAGCAGCAGCAGGCCTACAGCGTGGTTAGTGTCGAAATACGGTTTCATGTCTCCTGCCTTACCGGTGGTAGCTGAGCGGGGGTTGATGACTCTGCTGGCCCGGTGGCGCGCTCGAACAGGGCGATGAGCTCGGCGCCGTAGGCGTGCAGGTCAAGGTCGGGCTCGGCGACGAGCAGGCCGAGCAGCCGGTCCAGCGCGCCCTTCATGGTCACGGCCATGACGCGGGCCGAGAACGGGCCGCGGCAGCCGCGCTCCTGCCCGAGCCTCAGGGCATGCTCGATCATGGCCAGCTCGTCCGCGCCGGTGTCGGGCCCGAGCCGCTGCCTGCCCGACTCGTCGCGGAAGCTGGACCAGATGTCGCGCATCGCGAGCATGTAGCGCGTCCGGGTCCGGTAATAGTCGACCCATGCGCCGATGTAGTCGGCCACGAAGGCCTGCGGGGTCGTGTCGGTGAGACGGGCGCGAAGGTGCTCGGCCACGGAGTCGAACACCCTGGAGACGACCGCCATGATCAGGTCGTCCTTGGCAGCGAAGTGATAGGTGACTACTCCCTTGCTGACCCCGGCCCGGCGCGCGACCTCCGCCACCGAAGCGCCCTGATAGCCGAGCTCCACGATCGCGTCGATGGCGCAGTCCACGAACTGTGCACGGCGCCTGAGCTGCGTGAAGGTGCTCGGCCTGAGCGCGGGGTCGGACCCGTTAGTACTCACGGTTAAAGATTAGTACGTACGTACTAATCTGGCAACCAGTTATTTGCCAGCGCGCGCTCGTGCGGCATCGGGAACGAGCGCGCGCTGGCGATAAACCCTCGTGCTGGCTTCGCGCCTCACGCGTCAGCTGTACTGGCGCAGCTGCTGCCACATCTGGCCCCAGGGGTGACGAAGTCCGGTGCACAGGTACACGTGGCCGTGCCACTCCTGGTTGTGCAGGCCGTACGGGTTGGAGAGGGTGGCGACGGCTCGCACGCTGGTGAAGAACTGGCTGAGGTAGGCCGCATCGCCGCCGCCGTCCATGGGCCCTGGCATGACCGCGACGACCGTGGTCGCGTGCGGGTTGCCGGGACCCCACCACCAGTAGGTGTTGTGCCCGCTGACGGCCTGCGGCAGGCCCGTTCCCTGGCCCAGGATGTTGATCGCGCTGGCCTCGCCGTAGTTCGAGGTGAAGATGACCGCGCTGGCGCGCTGGCTGGCCGGCAGCGAGAACCACACAGTGCGAACCGTGCTGACAAGCTGCGGCCAGCCGACCGACTCGGCCAGTACAGGGTTGATCTTCTGGGTGCCGCCAAGGTCCCTGGCCGGCAGCACTGGCAGCGCGATCAGCGCCGCCAGGGCGGTGCACACGGCGGTGGCCGCCAGCAGTGCGGGCAGCCGGTACCTGCGGGCGACCAGCCAGGCATCAGCTGCCACGGCGCCCGCCGCGAGCAGGTAGATGTACGCGCCGGCCAGGTAGTAGATCTTGCCGCCGGTCGTGACCGCGAAGAACACGAACAGGATCGCGTATGCCCACACCAGGGCCCGCCAGAGCGGGCGCTCAGAGCGCCACAGGAAGCGCAGCCCGGCTACCCAGAGCACCACCATGACCAGCGCGGTCATGAGCAGCTGGCCGATGACCCAGTTGGCAATGTTGGCCGCGCCGCCGTTCTCCTGCGCGAGCGCGCGCGTCATGGCGATCGTGGCCCAGTCGTGCTGGGCCTGCCACCAGATGTCGGGGATCGTGAAGGCCGCGGCGATCGCGGCGCCTGCCAGGAACCAGCGGTTCAGCACCAGGCGGCGGCCGCCGCTGAGCAGGGCGCCGGCGAACAGCGCGACGGCAAAGAACCCCACGCTGTGCTTGTTCGCCAGGCCGAGTCCCAGCACCAGGCCGCCCGCCAGCCACCAGCGCGTGTCGCCGGTCCGCCCGATCCGGACGACGACCAGCGCCAGGCTGGCCCAGGCGAGGATGTCGAAGGCCGTCGGGCCGAACAGGTGATCGGCGCCGAGCACGGCCGGCATGGTGGCGGTCGCCAGCGCGGTCAGCAGCTGAGCCCGGCGCCCGCCGCCGAACTCGCGCGCGGTGAGCGCGGCGATCACGACCGTCACCCACGCCGCCAGGGCTGGCCACATCCGCAGGCCGAGCAGCGAGACGCCGAACAGCTTCAGGGATACCCACGCGATCAGCGGCGTCAGCACGGGCTGATCTACATAGCTGGCCTGCAGGTGCCGGGCGCACTCCATGAAGTACAGCTCGTCGCGGTGGAAGCCGTACCGCGGGGCGACTGCGAGCAGCACGGCAAAGACGACTGCGCCCACTGCGATCACGCGCCGGTCGAATGGCGCGAGGGTGCTGGCCCCAGCCAGGTCGCCACCGCTGACCGGAGCCACAGCGTCCCGGCCTGTCTGGGCCGGGGAGTTCGGTGTTCTTGCTGCGAGTTTCATAACCACGATGCTGGTCCGCGAGAGCCTCGCGCACATCGGCCGCGGTGCCGGTTTACCCTGCCATCCGCAGGACCAGTGCGCCGCGATCCGGGCGGCCGCGTCTCCTCCTGGAGTCGGGGTTGCCACTTCAGCCGTGCGACGGATGGCCTGCGCGTCGTAACGGCCCTTACGATCGGCTCGTGAGAAGGCTCGCTGCCTGGGCCGCCGGCCTGTCGCCGCGGATGCAGGACCTTGCGCTCGCGGTGGCGCTGGCCCTCTACAACGTCGGCTCGCTGATTCCGGAGACCAGGCAGCTCCAGCTGCCCTACGTCGCGTTCCTGCTGGTGATGCTGCAGGCGCTGCCGCTTATCTGGCGGCGGCGCTGGCCGGTTGCCGTGTTCTTCGCCGTGGGCATCCCCCGCACGATCTACGACCAGCTCGGCCTGAACTTCGCGCCGGTTCCGCTCGGTCCCGCGATCGCGTACTACACGATCATGGATCGGTGCTCGACCAGGGTCCGGGTGGTGATCAGCGCCCTGGTGATATTCGGCATCGTCAGATCGCAGCTGCTGCCTGGCCACACCGAGCCTTATGACTTCTTCGTCGCCGCGCTGCAGCTTGGCGTCGCGGGCATTCTCGGCATTCTCAGCCGGACGCACCGGGCGTATGTCGCGGAGATCGAGGCCAGGGCCGAGCAGGCGGAGGCCGAGCGGGACCGGCGAGTTGCGCTGGCCGCGGCAGAGGAGCGGGCCAGGATCGCCAGGGAACTGCACGACGTGGTAGCGCATCACGTGAGCCTCATGGCGGTCCAGTCGGAGGCGGCGGCCAGCCTGCTGCCCGGGCGGCCCGAGGAGGCAAGCAAGTCCGTGCAGGTGATCGGGCAGACGGCCAGGGAAGCACTGACCGAGCTTCGCCGCCTCCTTGGCGTGCTCCGCGTCCCCGGCAACGCGGACGGCCGGGCGAATACGGCACCGTCCCCGTCGCTCAGCGAACTTGACGAGGTACTCGGCCAGGTCCGCCAGGCCGGGATCGCGGTCAACCTGAGCGTGGAGGGCAGCCCCAGCAAGCTGCCGCCTGGCGTCGATCTGGCCGCGTACCGGATCGTGCAGGAGGCGCTCACCAACACCGTCAAGCACTCCGGCGCCTGCCAGGCGTCGGTGCGGGTAAGTTACGAGCCCGGCTATGTCACCGTGTCCGTGACCGATACCGGGAACGGGAGCGTCGCGGTGACCGTCGATGACGTGCCCAAGCGAGCCCGGGCTGCCCGAGCGGGTAGCCGCACCGTGCCTAGGCCGCGACCGCCGGATCCGGGCGGATTCGGCCTGGCGGGCATCGCCGAGCGGGTCGCGTCGTGCGGGGGGAAGCTGACCGTCGGGCCCGGCGACTCCGGCGGATTCGCGGTCACGGCCCGGCTGCCGGCGCCATGACAAACGCCGAGCCGATCCGGGTGGTCGTGGCGGACGACCAGGAACTGGTCAGGACCGGATTCTGCGTGATCCTCGATGCGGCTGACGGGATCACCGTCGTCGGCGAGGCGGCCAATGGCGCCGAGGCAGTCCGGGCTGCGGCCGAGCACAACCCCGACGTGATCCTCATGGACGTCCGGATGCCGGAAATGGACGGCCTCGAAGCCACCAGGCTGATCACCGGCGGAGACCGCGCAGGCTCGCCGCGGGTCGTCATGCTGACCACCTTCGACCTCGACGACTACGTGTACGAGGCGCTGCGGGCGGGCGCGAGCGGATTCCTGCTGAAGGACGCGCCCCGCCACGATCTGATCGCCGCCATCAGGATCGCGGCGGCAGGAAACGCCCTGCTCGCGCCGTCGGTGACGATGCGGCTGATCGACGCGTTCGCGCGGCGGCCGGCGCAGACGCTGCCAGCGCCGTCGCGGCTGGCGTTGCTCACTGTCAGGGAGCGGGACATCCTGCTGCGGCTCGCCCGCGGGCTCACTAACGCTGAGATAGCGGCTGACCTGGTTGTCAGCGAGGCAACGGTGAAGTCGCACGTCGGGAACCTGCTGGCCAAGCTCGGCCTGCGCGACCGGGTCCAGGCCGTGATCCTGGCTTACGAGACCGGCATCGTGCATCCGGGCGACCCGGATGCGGTCCGCTAACCTGCGCCGACCCAGACCGACTTGATGTTACAGAACTCGCGGATGCCCTGCGCGGCTAGCTCGCGGCCGTACCCGGACCGCTTCACGCCGCCGAAGGGCAGTTGCGGGTAGGAGGTGACGTTTCCGTCAATGAAAACCATTCCCGCGGTGAGGTCGCGGACGAACCGGCTCCGCTCGTCCTCCTCCCGCGTCCACGCGTTGGCGCCGAGGCCGAACTCGGTGCCGTTGGCCAGTTCGATCGCCTCGTCGATGTCATTCACCCGGTACAGCGTCGCGACCGGGCCGAACACCTCCTCGGCGTGCACTCGCATCTCCGGCGTGATTTCGGACAGCACGGTCGGCGGGTAGTAGAAGCCGGGCCGGTCGGGCACCGCTCCCCCGCACAGGACGCGCGCACCGCGGGCTGCCGCGTCGGCCACCAGAGCCTCGACGTCGTTCTGCTGCTGCTCGGAGCACAGCGGGCCGATCTCGGTGCTGTCGTCCATCGGGTCGCCGACCTTCTTGGCGGCCATCTGCTGCACGAACAGGCCCTGGAACTCCTCGTATATCGCCGCATGCGCGATGAAGCGCTTCGCCGCGATGCAGGACTGGCCGTTGTTGATGCAGCGCGCGATCGCGGCGACCTGGGCGGCCCGCGGCAGGTCCGCCGACGGCATCACGATGAACGGATCGCTGCCGCCGAGTTCCAGGACGACCTTCTTGATCTCGCTGCCCGCGATGCTCGCCACCGACTGCCCCGCGGCCTCAGACCCGGTCAGCGTCGCTGCCACGACGCGGTCATCGCGCAGGATCGCCTCGACGCGGCCGGAGCCGACCAGCAGGGTCTGGAAGCAGCCGTCGGGGAACCCGGCCCGCACGAACATGTCCTGCAGGAACAGCGCTGTCTGCGGCACGTTAGACGCGTGCTTGAGCAGCCCGACGTTGCCGGCCATGAGGGCGGGGGCGGCGAACCGCATGACCTGCCAGAGCGGGAAGTTCCACGGCATGACCGCAAGCACCGGCCCGAGCGGCTGGTAGGTCACGTACGCGCGGGCCGCGTTCACCGCCTGGCTGTCGGCGGGCTCGTCGGCAAGGAAGCCAGCCGCGTGCCGGGCGTAATACCGGCACGCGCCGGCGCACTTGGCGACCTCCTGCCTGGCCGCCGTGATGGTCTTGCCCATCTCGGTCGTCATCATCGCAGCGACCTGCTCCTGCTCGGCATCCAGGATCTCGGCCGCCTGCGTCATCCACGCGGCCCTGTCCTCGAAGCTGGTGTGGCGGTAGCTGGCATAGGTGGCAGCGGCGGTGGCGAGTATCCGCTCGACGTCGGCCTCGCTCATCTCGTCATAGGCCTTCACCAGCTCGCCCGTGGCCGGGTTAATTGTCACGATAGCCACGTAAACCTCCTGTTTGCCGACAGCGCGCGTAGGGGTGCGCTCACAGGCTGACCTGCCCGGTTCAGAGCCGCCCATACCGCGGAGGAGGTGTCCTGGGCGGTGCCGGCGGAAGGTGAGTACTCCCGGTTTGGCTATAGCCAAACCGGGAGTACTCACCTCTGGTTCAGGGGCGCTGGCTGTGTCAGTAGGCGAGCAGGTCGCGCAGCGCCTTGGTTACCTTGGGCACCGTCGGGATCACCTCGTCCTCCAGCGCGTCGGCGAACGGCAGCGGCACGCACTGCGCCGCGACCCGGCGGACCGGCGCGTCGAGCAGCTCGAAGCCCTCGTCGGCCAC
>DASPWG010000273.1:0-12539 GCA_035621915.1 Streptosporangiaceae bacterium | reverse complement strand
GCCAGGCCATGGCGGAGGTGCTCACCCGTGGCCACTGGCAGCGGGCCATCGAGATCCGCTCTCCGGCCAATGCCGCCACGGATCCTGCCGCGCATCTCACCTCGGTGAGCTGCGGCGCCGCAGGCGACTGCGTCGCCGTGGGCGGCTACATCACGAAGGGAAACGACGAGGAAGTAATGGCTGCGGTCGAGGCGAGAGGCAAATGGCGCCGCGCGGTGCAGGTGCGCCTGCCCCGCAACGCAAACGCCGAGCCGCAGGCCCTGCTCAACGACGTCAGCTGCGTGCCAGGCTCCTACTGCGAGGCCGTCGGCACGTACGTTGAGAAGTCCGGCGTGTCAGCGGCGTTCGCGGTCCACGAATCGGGCGGCAGCTGGCGGCCGGCGGTGCAGGTCGGCTCGCTGCCAGCCGGGGCGCACAAGCCGCCGGGCGCATCGGATCTCGCCGGCGTGAGCTGCACCAGATCGGACTGCCTGGCAGCGGGCTTCTACCAGGACGTCTACGGCGGGCTCGTCCCCATGGTGGTGCTCGGGGATGGCGCAGAGTGGCAGCGGGCCAGGGCGGTGCCGGTGCCAGCGCACGCTGCGGCTCGCAGCCAGCAGGATGCTGGCCTGCTGGCAATCAGCTGTGATGCCGCCGATCTGTACTGCACGGCTGTCGGCGACTACGCCAATGCTGCGGACATCAGCGAGGCGATGGCGGCAGCCGGAGGCATGTGAGGCTCAGAACCGCCGATCCGGCGGGGTGTGTACGATGATCATGGTTATAGGCATGATCATCGTACTCACCGCACAATGATCAACTGCCATTAGTTCCGCTATAGCTCTATTTGCTAGCCTTTACACCCGCCAGCCAGTGGGCGGGAGGGCGGCGGTCCGGCGCGGCCCGGTGCCATGGGTCCCCAGCCGGGTCGCCTCGCGCGGGCTGTGCTCGCCGAGTTCGCCGTACCCGCTGTGCTCTGCCAGCCAGGCCGTGGCCGATGTGGCGTTCAGCGGCCGGCAGAAGTGCCAGCCCTGGGCGGCGACGCAGCCCATGGCCAGCAGCGCGGTTGCCACCTCGGCGGACTCCACGCCCTCGGCCACTGACCGGATGCCGAGTGCTGCGGCGAGATCGACAATGGACTTCACGACGACTTCGTCGTCGGGCGATTCGAGCAGGCTGGCGACAAAGGACGAATCTATTTTTACCTCGGTCACCGGCAGCCTTTTCAGCCTGACCAATGAGGAGTATCCCGTTCCGAAATCATCGAGGCTCAGCGCCACGCCCACCTCGGCCAGTGCCTCGGCGGTGGCGACCGCGTGCGCGGGCTCGCTGGTGAGAACACGCTCGTCGATCTCCAGCAGCAGCGCCTCCGGCGGCAGCCGGTGCCTGTCCAGGCTCTCCGCCACCAGGTCGGCGAGCCCGCAGTCGAGAAGGTCGCGGCCGGAGACGTTCAGCGAGACCGGCACTCCCAGCCCGGCCCGCCGCCACTGCGCTGCCTGGGAGAGCGCGCCGTCGATGACGAACGCGGTGACCTCGCGCATCAGGTAGGACTGCTGGACCTGGGGGATGAAGTCGCCGGGCATCAGCACGCCGCGCTCCGGATGCTGCCAGCGCACGAACGCCTCGACGCCGACCACGCGCCGGTCGGTGAGGTAGACCTTCGGCTGGAAGTACAGTTCCAGCTCACCGCGGTCCAGGCCGCGGCGCAGGTCGCCGAACAGGGCCAGCCGGGACGGCGAGTTGCGGTCGAGTTCGGCGACGTAGCGCTCGACCCCGCTGCGGCGCTGCTTGGCCAGGTACATGGCAACGTCGGCGCGCTGCATCAGCAACTCGCCGCCGGTCGCGTCGTCCGGGTACATCGCGATGCCGATGCTCACCTCGATGACGAACGACATGCCCTCCAGCCGGATCGGCTCGGCGACCGCGGCGCGCAGCCGCGCCGCTACCTCTCTGGCCGCGGCGGCTTCCTTGACCGCCGGCAGCAGCACGGCGAACTCGTCCCCGCCGAGCCTGGCCACCATGTCACCGGGCCTGATGCTGTGCGTCAGCCGGTGCGCCACCAGCCGCAGCAGCCGGTCCCCGACCGCATGCCCGAGCGTGTCGTTGACTTCCTTGAGGCCGCGGTCCAGGTCGAGCAGCAGGAAGCCGACGTTGGTGCCAGCCTGGCTGGCCTGCGCGAGCGTGCTCTCCAGCTTGCGGACGAGCATCTTGCGGTTGGAAAGCCCGGTCAGCTCGTCGTGGTGGGCCTGGTGCTCGCGCTGCACCGAGATCGCGGCGTTGACGTAGGCCGCTGCGAACGGGAAGGCGAACAGCAGCAGGACCAGGGCTGACTTGGTGGAGATGGCCAGCGTCACCAGCGGCGCGGTCGCGACCAGGACGAAGTTGACGAACAGCTGGTAGCGCAGCGTGCGGCGGATCGTCTGCAGGACCGGTTCCCTGGAGTGCAGGGCGACGGCAACGGTGATGATGACGAAGTTCACCGCGAACAAGGCCACGCCGGCCGCCAGCAGGCCGGGCAGGCACGCCCCGCTCGGCTGGACCGTATGGCCGGGGGCCGGCTCGAAGCCAAGGCCGTACAGGACTGCCCAGGCCGCCACGATGCTGAGCGTCGCGGACGCGCCGTTGAAGGCAGCCCGGTGCACGGCCTTGCGCTCGGCCAGGCAGACCCCGAAGTTCGAGGCGGCCCGCAGCAGCAGCGCGACCGGCAGGCCCCAGGCGAACAGCGCCGCGAGGCTGAATGTGACCGAGGCCACTGGCGCCTCGACGCTGGACCTGCCCGGAGTCACGATGGGCCAGATGTCGCCGAGCACGACCATCGCGGCCAGCACCCAGAAGAGCGGATGCCCGACGAGCAGCCGCAGCCCGCTGCGACCGGAGGGCTCGGCGAGGTGATACATCGTCAGCCCGAACGCCACGGCCCCGAGGACTGTGAACACCTTGACATGGATCCACAGCGGCGATCCGACCCGCGGGCCGATGTCCCTGGTGTCGTTGGGGTCCTTCATGGCTCCTCATGGCCAGCGGTCGCTGAGCGTATAGCCCTCGGCGCTTTCCGTAGATCCTACGGCAGAAAACATACTTCCCGAAGCCAATTGCACACTATCCGTTACAACCTGTGATCATCATCAGGCGCGGCGCCGACAGGCTCCATTCCAGGAACCGCATCGCGGCCCGCGGCCGTTACGCCCGGCGGGGCGATCAGGCAGGCTGGGCTGCGCGGCGAGCCGCGTCCGGTCCGTCGGACAGCAGAACCCGCAGCCCGTCCTCGTCCAGCACGGGGACGCCGAGGGCGGCGGCCTTGTCCAGCTTGGAGCCTGGACTCTCCCCGGCCACCACGAAGCTGGTCTTCTTCGACACCGAGCCCGACACCTTGCCGCCGAGGGCCTGGACCGCCTCGGCCGCCTCGTCCCTGGTGTAGCCGCCCAGCGTCCCGGTCAGCACGACGGTCACCCCTGCCAGCAGGCCCGCCGGCTCGGCGGCCCCGTCCGCGGACAAGCGGGCCGCGGGGGCCACGAAACCCTCCGTCGCGAGCTGGACCCCCGCGGCGCGCCACTTGTCCACGATCGCGGCATGCCAGTCGACGGCGAACCACTCGCGGATCGACGCGGCGATCGTCGGCCCGACGTCGTCGACGGTCACCAGTTCAGCCTCGGACGCCGCCGTTATCGCGTCGACCGAGCCGAACGCCGTGGCCAGCGCCCGCGCTGCCGTCGGCCCCACGTGCCGGATCGACAGCGCGACCAGGAACCGCCACAGCGGCCGCCGCCGCGCCTCCTCCAGGTTGGCCAGCAGCCTGGTGGCGTTAGCGCTCAGCCCGCCGGACTTCAGCACGAAGAACGGCACGGTCGCCAGCGACTCCGGCGTCAGCGCGAACAGGTCGCCCTCGTCGGTGAGCAGCCCGGAGTCGAGCAGCGCCACCGCGGCCTCGTACCCGAGCACCTCGATGTCCAGCGCGCCCCGGCCGGCCAGGGCGAACAGCCGCTCGCGCAGCTGCGCCGGGCAGGACCTGGCGTTCGGGCAGCGCCAGTCGACGCCGCCGTCCTCCCGCGCCAGCGCGGTCCCGCAGGCCGGGCACCGGGTCGGGAACTCGAAGGCCCGCTCGGCCCCGGTCCGCAGGTCGGCCACCGGCCCGACCACCTCGGGGATGACGTCGCCGGCCTTGCGCAGCACCACCATGTCCCCGATCAGGACGCCCTTGCGCGCGATCTCGTCGGCGTTGTGCAGGGTCGCGTTCTCGACCGTCGAGCCGCTGACCTTGACCGGCTCCATGACCGCGAACGGAGTCACCCGCCCGGTGCGGCCGACGTTGACCCGGATCTCCAGCAGCCTGGTCGTGACCTCCTCCGGCGGGTACTTATACGCGATCGCCCACCGCGGCGCCCGGCTGGTGTTCCCGAGCTGCCGCTGGACGGCCAGTTCGTCGATCTTCACGACCACGCCGTCGATCTCGTACGGGGGATCGTGCCGGTGCTCGGCGTAGTGCGCGATGTAGTCGCGCACGCCGTCCAGATCCGGCACGACGGTGAACAGGCTGCTGACCGGCAGGCCCCAGGAGCGCAGCCGGTCATACCAGCCGGACTGGCTCTGCGGCAGGTCGTCCAGCCCCTCGACCAGGCCGACCCCGTGCAGGATGAGGTCGAGCGCGCGGGACGCGGTCACCCGCGGGTCCTTCTGCCGCAGCGAGCCTGCGGCGGAATTCCTCGGGTTGGCAAACGGCGGCTTGCCCGCCTCGGTCAGCCGGACATTCAGCTCCTCGAACGCCATGACCGGCAGGAAGACCTCGCCCCGTACCTCAAGCCTGTCCGGCCATCCCGTGCCGGTGAGCCTGGCCGGGACGGCAGCGATCGTCTTGACGTTCGGGGTGACGTCCTCGCCGGTCACTCCGTCCCCGCGGGTCGCGGCCCGCTGCAGCCGGCCCCTGGTGTACACCAGGTCCACCGCCAGGCCGTCGATCTTCAGCTCGCACAGGTAAGGACCCGACCCGCCAAGGCGCTCGGCCCGGCCCGCCCAGGCGTCAAGCTCCGCGGCCGAGAACGCGTTGTCCAGGCTCAGCAGCCGCTGCAGGTGCTGCACTGGGGTGAAGTCGGTCGAGATCGTCCCGCCGACCTTCTGGCTGGCCGAGTCGGGCGTCCGCAGCTCGGGGAACTCCTCCTCCAGCGCCACCAGCTCGCGCATCATCACGTCGTACTCGGCGTCGGACACCAGCGGCGAGTCAAGCACGTGATAGCGGTACTGGTGCTCGAGCAGTTCCTCAGACAGCTGCGCGTGCCGGTGCCGGGGGTCTTGCTGCGTCATCGTGCGCCCTTCTTGGTCAGTTGCCCGCCTCGATCATCTCCACCGCGATCCGGCCGGCCTCGCGGCAGTGCTCGAGCGCGGCGCGCGCAGCCGCCGGAGACACCCCCGCCAGGCCGCAGGCCGGCGTGATCACGACCTGGGCCGCCATCCGGTCCGGCGCCAGCCCGGTCTTGCGCCACAGCCCGACCACCGCTTCCGCGGTCTGCCTGGCCGGCAGCGGCGGCCCGCTTACCAGGCGCTGCACGGACGACGTGGGCAGCGCCCCGGCCATCAGCGCCAGGCCGGCCTCGGCGAGCTCGGCCACCAGGTCAACGTCGGCATTGCGCACCAGCCCGAGGTCGAAACCGATTCCCTCCGCGCCTGCATCTGCCATCAGGCGAAACGGGCTGCCCGCGGCACAGCAGTGCACCGTCGTGCTGGCCGCGCCCGCCGCTGCCGACAGGACAGCGCCGAGGTACTGGGTTGCCGTCACCGGCTCGACGGCGCGCACGAAGTTAAGCCCGCTGGCGGTCGGCACCCGGCCCGCCAGCGCGGCCGGCAGGGCGGGCTCATCGAGCTGCACGATCACGGCCGCGGCCGGGACGCGCTTGCGCACGTCGGCCACGTGCGCGGCCAGCCCCTCGGCAAGTGAGGCGGTCAGGTCGGCAAATGCGCCCGGATCCGACAACGCCGGGTCCAGGCTGCGGGTCAGCTCCAGGGTCGCCGCGAGCGTGACCGGGCCGCAGGCCTGAACCTTCACCGGGCCCGCGTAGCCGTCGGCTACTTCCTCCAGGGTGTCCAGGTCCTGCGACCAGAAGCCGGCCGCGCGGGAGGCGTCCCTGCCTGGCCGGTCCGCCAGCTTCCAGCCCCTGGCCGTGGTCTGCACGGGCATGTCCACCAGCAGCGCCGCGGTCCTGCCGGTGATCTCCGCGCCCGGCCCGCGGTCGGGCAGCTCCGGCAGGAACGGGAGGTCGGGCAGCTCGCCGAACACCACCCGGCAGGCCTGCGCCACGTCGGTGCCCGGCATCGAGCCCACCCCGGTCGCGCTCCCGGCCTGCCAGGGGAATTGCCCGCTGCGCTCCATCACGCCTCCGAGCGTAGTGGTGACCGGTGACGTTCGCGGTGTGCCGTCGGCACCAGCTCCGCGGCGCGGCCGATCGGTGCGGCATCGGTCCGGCAGGGCGCTAGCGCAGCGTCCCGTACCAGCGGACGCGCCCGTCCGGGCCTGGCCCGAAGCCAGGTTCCGGATCGGTCTTCTTGATGTACAGCCCGAGGATCCGCCGGGTAAGCGCGGCGTCCAGGCCGGGCGCGCGCTTCCTGGTCATGCTGAGCTCCCGCTCCTCGCGGCGGATCCCGCTGACCACGATCAGCACGATCGCGGCCAGCACGACAGCTGTCGCGACGACGACGGTCACGCCCACGACGACGAGAGTCAGCATCGCCGGTTCCCCTTTCGACCAGCAGTTTTGGGGTCTACGGGCGCCGACCTCTCTGTGGGCTCGCGCGGGCGGCGCTGGCACGCCGCTGTAGCTGGAGGCCAGGCGTCCTAGCTCGGCGGGCTGAGGAAGGTCATCCTGGTCATCCCTACATTTGGATTCTTCCCGATAGTTGCACAGCAATATGAGGATGGCAATGGATTGGTCCCTACATTTGGTATTGCTAGAGTGATCCCGTTGAGTCCGGCTGCTTCGGCTTCCCCATTCCGTGCGAGTGACCGGGACTGGAGGACCGCATGGGCGACCCGCTGTACCGCCAGATTGCCGAGCGGTTGCAGCACATGATCGAGTCGGGCGCGCTGCCGCCGGGTGCCAGGCTGCCCACCGAGGACGAGCTCAAGAAGCTGTACAAGGCATCGCGGAACACCGTCAGGCAGGCGGTCCGCTGGCTTGTGAACCGCGGCCTGGTGCAGACCAGGCTGGGGCAGGGCACCTTCGTCGTCCAGCGTGCCAGGCCTTTCATCACGACGCTGTCGGCCGATCCCGATACGGGCTTCGGCGGTGGCGAGGGAGAGGCCTACTACGCGGAGGTGCGCGCGCAGGGTCGCGTCCCGTTCGCGCCGGCGCCGCGGGTGGAGATCCAGCAGGCCTACGGGCTGATCGCCACCGAGCTAGGGCTCGAGGAGGGCACGGCCATCGTGGGCAGGCGCCAGCAGCGCTACATCGACAGGGCGCCCTTCTCGCTGCAGACCTCTTACTACCCGGTCTCGCTGGTGGCAGCGGGCGCGGAGCGGCTGCTCGACGCCACCTCGATCGAGCCGGGCGCCGTGCATTACCTGCGCGATGTCCTGGGCTTCCGGCAGGCCAGCTACCGCGACCGGGTAACGGTCAGGATTCCGGGCGCGGAGGAGGCATCCTTCTTCCGGCTGCCTGACAACGGCCGGGTGTCGGTCTTCGAGACGTTCCGCACCGCCATAGACGGCGACGGCAAGCCGTTCCGGCTCACTGTCACGATCTACCCGGCGGACCGCAACCAGTTCGTGGTCTTCGCGGGCCAGGTACCGACCGGTGCGCGCGAGGCCGTGATCAGCGGGTCGACGGCTGCGAGCATGGCGGCTGCCGATGACTGAGCCGATCTACCGCCGTATAGCCGACAGCCTGCGGGCCGAGATCGATGCCGGGCTGATCCAGCCGGGCAGCCAGCTGCCCACCGAGGCCGAGCTCACCGCCGCCTGGGGCGCGTCCCGCAGCACCGTGCGCGAGGCCATCAGGCAGCTCACCGAGCTTGGCCTGGTCGAGGCACGGCCGGGCCAGGGCACGTTCGTCCGGGAGAAGATCGTGCCCGTCGTCACCGACTTGTCCGCCAGTCCCGATCTCGGCGGCGGCGAGGCCGCCGACTACTACATCCAGGTCCGCAGCCAGCTGAGAACGCCGCGCAGCACCGTGCCGCGGGTCGAGATTCACGCCGCGCGCGGGATCGTCGCCTCCGAACTGCAAGTTGATCCGGGCAGCCAGGTCGTGAGCCGGCACCAGGAGCGGTTCGTCGATGCCAAGCCGTACTCGCTGCAGACCTCGTTCTACTCCATGGACCTTGTCACCAGGGGCGCGGTCCGGCTGCTTGAGGCGGCCAACGTCGCCCAGGGCTGCATCCGCTACCTGCGGGACGCGCTCGGAGTCGAGCAGGTCGGCTACCGGGACCTGATCACTGTCCGCGCGCCGAACGAGTACGAAAGCAAGTTCTTCACGCTGCCGCCCGATGGCAGGGTCGCGGTGTTCGAGACCTTCCGCACGTCCTATGACCAGAACGGGCAGCCCATGCGGATTACCACCACCGTCTATCCGACCGATCGCAACGAGTTCGTCATCGAGATGCCGATACCGCAGCCCGCGGACGAGTGACCGCACACCAGGGATGCCGGTCACGATGGCCAGCCGCGCCCCGCAGTTGAGCGCGCCTGACCGGCTCAGCCGGTGGCGCTGATCGTCGCGCTGCCGAGAACGGCGTCGCCGTCGTAGAAGACGGCCGCCTGGCCCGCCGCGACGCCGCGGGCGGGCGCGCGCAGGCTGATCCGCACCGTGTCGCCGTCGGCCTGGCATACCGCCGGGTGCGCGTCGCCGTGCGCGCGCAACTGGACCAGGCACTCGACCGGGGCGCCGGGTGGCAGGCACCCCGACCACACCGGGCTGGTGGCCACGATCTCGGCCACGTCGAGCGCTTCGGCCGGGCCGACCGTGACAGTGCGGGACACCGGCTCGATGCTGAGCACGAAGCGCGGGCGGCCGTCGGCGGCCGGGTGATCGAGGTGCAGGCCCCTGCGCTGGCCCACGGTGAACCCGTAGCTGCCATCGTGCCTGCCGAGCACCGTGCCATCGGCATCCACGACGTCGCCGGGCGCGCTGCCAAGCTGCGCGCGCAGGAACCCGCGCGTGTCGCCGTCGGCGATGAAGCAGACGTCATGGCTGTCTGGCTTGTCGGCGACCCCTAGGCCACGGTCGGCCGCCTCCTTGCGCACCTGCTCCTTGGTGCTGTCCCCGAGCGGGAACATCGCCCGGCCAAGCTGGTCAGGGGTCAGCACCGCGAGCACGTAAGACTGGTCCTTGGCCATGTCCACGCTGCGGACGAGCCTGGTCATCCCGGCCGCTCCGGGCGCTGGCTGCAGCCGCGCGTGGTGGCCGGTGCAGACGGCGTCGAACCCCAGCGCGACGGCCCGGTCCAGAACGGCGGCAAACTTGATCTTCTCGTTGCAGCGCAGGCACGGGTTTGGGGTGTGCCCCCTGGCGTACTCCGCAACGAAGTCGGTGACCACCTCGGAGTGGAAGCGCTCGGCCATGTCCCAGACGTAGAACGGGATGCCGATCACGTCCGCAGCGCGGCGGGCGTCGCGGGCGTCCTCGAGCGTGCAGCAGCCGCGCGCTCCGGTCCGGTACGAGCTCGGGTTGCGCGACAGGGCCAGGTGCACGCCCGTGACCTCATGCCCGGCGTCGGCGGCCCTGGCGGCCGCTACCGCCGAGTCCACCCCGCCCGACATGGCGGCCAGCACGCGCAGCGTAGTCATCCCGCCCAGGATACGCACCTGATCAGGGGCTCCGGCCCGCGCCAGCCCCGCCCAGAATCCGGCTATAACGGAAAGATCCGTCGAGCCTGGGGCCGATGCTAGAACCACTCGGGATGCGTGAGGGCAACGAACAGGTAGATGACGAGGCCTACTCCCCCGACCAGGCCAATGATGTTCTCCACGCTGATCATCGGATGCTCCGGCTGGCGCGTCAGTAGTTGCGGGTCTCCCGCGCCGACCAGACTTCCCGGCCCACCTGTTAGCACGACGCTACTCCGCTGCCGGCGCCGGCGCCGCATGGGCGACGTTCGGTTTCCGTATGCGTAGCGTTGGCTACCTGGCTGCCCGCCTGGCCCGCTCGACTACCTCGCCGATCACCGCGCCGAGGGCGTCCACATCCGCCTGCTCTGAGGAGTGCCCGAGCGAGAACCGCAGCGAGCCGCGGGCCCGTGCCTCGTCGGCGCCCATCGCAAGCAGCACGTGGCTGGGCTGGGCCACGCCGGCGGTGCAGGCCGACCCGGTCGAGCACGCGATGCCCTTGGCGTCCAGCAGCATGAGCAGCGCGTCGCCCTCGCAGCCGGGGAAGGAGAAGTGCGCGTTGCCCGTCAGCCTGCCAGCCCCCGGCGGTGCGCCGTTCAGCACCGCGTCCGGCACCGCGGCCGTCACTTGCGCGATCAGGTCGTCCCGCAACGCGGCCAGCCGCTTGGCCTCATGGCCACTGCGCTCGCGTGCCACCTGGACAGCGACCGCGAAAGCCCGGATGGCCGGCACATCCAGCGTCCCAGAGCGGACGTCCCGCTCCTGGCCGCCGCCATGCAGTACCGGGACCGGCTCGACGCCCTTGGCCAGCAGCAGCGCGCCGACGCCCACCGGGCCGCCGATCTTGTGCGCGGTGATGGTCAGGGCGGTCGCGCCGGTGCCCGCCAGGGTGACCGGCAGCAGCCCGGCGGCCTGCACCGCGTCGCTGTGGAACGGGATCTGGTACTCGGCGGCCAGCCTGGCCAGCTCCCCGATCGGCTGGATCGAGCCGACCTCGTTGTTGGCCCACATCGCGCTGATCACCGCGACGCCGGCCGGATCGCGGTCAATCGCCTCGGCCAGGGCCGGGACGCCCAGCGTGCCGCGCGCGTCCACCGGCAGCCAGTCGGCCTGCGCGCCCTCGTGATCGGCCAGCCAGCGCACGCTGTCCAGCACCGCGTGATGCTCGGTGGCGGTCGCGAGCACCCGGCGCCGCCGCGGATCGGCTGCCCGCCTTGCCCAGTACAGGCCCTTGACCGCGAGATTGTCCGCCTCGGTCCCGCCGCTGGTGAAGACCACCTCGCTCGGCCGGGCGCCGTAGGCCTCCGCGATCAGCTCCCTGGACTCCTCGACGACCCGGCGCGCCCGGCGGCCGGGATTGTGCAGGGAGGACGGGTTGCCGAGCTGGGCCAGTTCCTCGGTCATGGCCGCTAGCGCGTCGGGCAGCATCGGCGTCGTCGCCGCGTGGTCGAGGTATACCTGCCTGCCGGGCGCCGGGCGGCTGTCCGGCACCTGGTGCTGCCCGGTCGGGTTGACGTTTGACATGGTGCGTCAAGCCTAGCTGCGATCAGCCGGCCGCAGCGCGGCCGGCTGATCCCGAGTCCGCTGGTCCTGGGTCTGCCCTGGGGGTAGTCGGGGGGTCTCCCCCGACTGTGGGTTTGGGAGGCCGTCGGGGGTCTCCCCCCGACTGTCAGCCTTCAGACCGCTTGCTGATCTCCTCGATCAGCTGCGGCACGACCTTGAACAGGTCGCCCACGACGCCGAAGTCGGCCAGCTCGAAGATCGGCGCCTCCGGGTCCTTGTTCACCACCATGATCGTCTTGGACGTCTGCATGCCGGCCCGGTGCTGGATGGCGCCGGAAATGCCGATCGCCATGTACAGCTGCGGGGATACGGTCTTGCCGGTCTGGCCGACCTGGAACTGGTGCGGATACCAGCCCGCATCGGTCGCGGCCCTGGACGCGCCGACCGCAGCCCCCAGCGAGTCAGCCAGCTGCTCGATCAGCGCGAAGTGCTCGCCTGAGCCGAGCCCCCGGCCGCCAGAGACCACGATGGACGCCTCGGTGAGCTCCGGTCGCTCACCGCGCTCGGCGACGACCCGGCCGGTGACGCGCGCGGTCTTCGCGGCGTCGCTGACCGAGAAGCTGACCGGCTCGAGCTCGGCCGCGCCGGTGGCCGGCTCCGGCGAGACAGCGTTCGGCCGGACCGCGATGATCGGCGTGCCGGCGGTCACCTTCGACTGCACCGTGATCGCGCCGCCGAAGATCGACTGCTCGCCCACCAGGCCCTCCGACAGGCCGGTGACGTCCGTCAGGACGCCGGAGCCGGTCTTGACCGCGAGCCTGCCAGCGACCTCACGACCCTCGGAGGTGGCGGCGACCAGCACGGCGGCGGGTGCCTTGTCGGCCACTAGCTGCGCCAGCAGCTCGGCCTTGGGCGCGACCAGGTAGTCGTCGTAGTCGGCGCTGTCGGCCACGTACACCTTCGCCGCGCCGTACTCCGCCAGCCGCGCCTGCGCAGCCTGCGCGCCGGGCCCAGTCCAGACCACGGCGGGCTCGCCGAACCCGCGCGCGAGCGTCAGGAGCTCGAGGGTGACCTTCTTGACGGTCTCGCCGGAGTGCTCGGCAAGTACCAGGATCTCAGCCATGCAGGGCCAGCCTTCCGCGATCTTCGGCGCTCAGATGAACTTGCGGGCAGCGAGGAACTCGGCGGCCTTCACGCCGCCGTCCCCCTCGTCGGTCACGACGGTGCCGGCCGCCCGCGGCGGCCGCTTGGC
>DASPWG010000272.1:0-27543 GCA_035621915.1 Streptosporangiaceae bacterium | reverse complement strand
CGCGGCGTGCACGGGCACCAGGAGCAGATCGACCGGCTGCTGGCCGCGCACGCGCAGGGCTGGGCACTGAGCCGGATGCCGGCCGTGGACCGGAACATCCTGCGGATCGGGGCCTATGAGCTGCTGCTGCGCCAGGATGTGCCGGACGCCGTGGCGATCAGCGAGGCGGTGGCCCTGGCCGGGGACCTCTCGACCGACGACTCGCCGGCATTCGTGAACGGCCTGCTCGGCCGGCTGCTTGAGCTCAAGCCGACGCTATCGCTGGAAGCGCCCTAGCCTGAGTGTCACTGCCGGGCGCTAGAGTCGCGGCAGGCACCCAAGGCATGAGCGCTGGCTGGTGACACATGGGCGGACCCGCGCGGCCTGCGGCGGCAGACGACTCCGGCTGCCGCATCCTGCACGTCGACATGGACGCGTTCTACGCCAGCGTCGAGATCAGGGACCGGCCGGAGCTTGCCGGGAAGCCGGTTATCGTCGGCGGGCTCTCTGGCCGCAGCGTGGTGCTGTCGGCTACCTACGCCGCTCGCGGCTACGGCGTGCGGTCGGCGATGCCGATGTCCAGGGCCAGGCGGCTGTGCCCGCACGCGACCGTGCTACCGCCGCGGCACCGCCTGTACTCCGCCGTGTCCAGGGAAGTCATGGCGATCTTCCAGAGCGTGACCCCGCTGGTCGAGCCGCTGTCCCTGGACGAGGCATTCCTCGACGTTTCCGGGGCTACCAGGCTGCTCGGGCGGCCCGCGCAGATAGGCACGCTGATCAGGGAGCGGGTCGCCGCCCAGCAGCAGATCACCTGCTCGGTCGGGGTGGCGCCCAACAAGTTCCTCGCCAAGCTTGCCTCGGTGCACTGCAAGCCGGACGGACTGCTGGTCATCCCGGCCGACCGCGTCCTCGATTTCCTGCATCCGCTGCCGGTGTCGGCGCTGTGGGGCGTGGGGCAGCGGACCGGCGAGGTCCTGGCCCGGCTCGGCCTGCGCACCGTCGGCGATATCGCCGGCGTGCCGCCCGGAGTGCTTGAGGCCGAGCTCGGCCGGGCCAGCGCCGCCCACCTGAGTGCGCTCGCCGCGGGCCGCGATTCCCGCCAGGTCGAAGCATCGGTCAGGGAGAAGAGCGTCGGCGCCGAGGAGACCTTCGAGACCGACGTCACAGATCCCGTGGTCATCCGGCGGGAACTGCTCCGGCTGGCCGGGCGGACGGCGCGCGCACTCCGGTCAAGCGGCACGGCCGCCAGGACGGTGACGGTGAAGCTGCGCAAGGCGGACTTCAGCACGATCACCAGGTCCCGAACCCTGGCCGAGCCGACCGACGTGGCCCAGCGGATCTACGACACGGCATGCGACCTCTATGCGGCCGCTGGCCTCAGCGGCCAGGCGCGGCTGCGGCTGGTCGGCGTGCGGGCCAGCGGACTGGTCCCGGCCCAGGCTGCCGCGGTCCAGCTGGCCCTGGACGAGCCGCCGAGTGACTGGCGGCAGGCCGAGAGCGCCGTTGACCGGATCGCTAGCCGGTTCGGCACGGATGCGGTCCGGCCGGCTGCGCTGGTAGAACGCGGGCAGGACGGCAGGCCCGGGCGCTGAGCCAGCAGGCTGCCGTCACCAGCCGGGCAAATTCGGCATACCACGCAAGCGGGTCGCCGCGCCGTGTCAGCCAGGCGCCAGCGGGAAGGCTCGGCTACTGACTGTGGCCAGCTCGTACCGCACCGACCCCGGCCAGCTGCCGTGTACCCTTCCACAAGGCGCCCTGGCACTCGTATTCTGGGCGTATAGGCGATGGGGCGTACGGCAGTTGCCAGAGTCCGAGTCCATGGGAGGCGACAGTGCCGCTCTCTGAGCACGAGCAGCGCCAGCTCGAGCAGATTGAGCAGGCGCTGTATGCCGATCATCCGCGGCTTGCCAGGACTATGCGGTCAAAGGACCCCAGAGTCCATTACCGGCGCAGAGTGGTCCAGGCCTCGCTTGGTTTCGTGGTCGGGATCGGGGTGCTGGTGGCCGGGATCCTGCTCAAGCGCAGCTGGCTGGACGCAGTGGGCTTCGTGCTGATGATCGCCAGCAGCATGTGGGCAATTGCGAATTACCGGCGGATGGCCGGATTCGTACCCGACCGCTCGCGCGGGCGTGGCCGCAAGGCCGCCAAGCCGCCGAGCACCGGCATGATGGACCGCATCGAAGAGCGCTGGCGCCGTCGGCAGGAACGCGACCGCTGACTCCATGATCACTTAGCGCTGTCCTGGCCCTTCCTGCTGCTACCGGCCAGCGCTACGTCGGCGTAGTTCAGCCGGCCCGGCGCGGCTGAGCCGTCCGGCGCAGGCTGCGGCGCAGCGTCGGCAGCGGTGATTCAAGCCAGCTCAGGGCGTGGCTGGCGGACTCCAGGCCTTCCCTGGCCGCGGCCAGCGTGGAGGCCGGCAGCAGCCGGGCCAGCGCCCGGTGCGGCAGGTCGGCCCGCGCGGCGAGCGCCTTGCGCACGAGAGCGACATCTTCCCGCAAGCCCTCGCCCGGCAAGGCGGTCCGCGCGTACCTGGCCCGCTCCTCGGCTGCGCCGATCCTGGTGACGGCGGCGGTCGCGGCCGGGCTGAGGCCGGCGGCCTCGGCTACCCGGCCCGCCAGGGCACGCGGCGACTCGCTCGGGCCCGAGCCGAGGCCGTAGTCGGTCAGGTAGTCGGTCAGCTCCCGCCACGCGGCATGCGCCTGGGCGGCATCGCCGGACGCCGTCATCCACCTGCGCCGCGCGGTCAGCCAGCGGCTGGCGCCTGGCAGGGCGATCAGCAGGACCGCCACGATGCCCAGCACGAGGCCGACCGGGAACCTGGCCCGAGGACGCGAGGCCGGGCCGGCGGTGCCTACGTCACCGCCGGGAATGTGGTGATGGCCGGCGAACTGGCTGCCCGGCTTGCCGGTGCCGGCTGGCGGCAGCGCGCCCGTCTGGCCGCTCGTGCCGCCGGGGGGGACGCTGTCCGGTGGCGGGCCGATCGCATACGGCGGAGCCTGCGCGGTGCCCTGGCCGTTGGCGCCGCTCGGCGTCGGCTCGAACCTGACCCATCCGGCGTTCGGGAAGTACAGCTCGGGCCACGCGTGCGCATCGGACGTCGTTACCGTCCACTGCCCGTCGCCCACCGGGCTGCCCGCGGTGTAGCCCACGGCGACCCTGGACGGGATGCCGAGCAGCCTGGCCAGGATCGCGAAGGCCGGCGCGAATTGCTGGCAGTCGCCGCTCTTGGTGGACGTCAGGAACCGGTAGAGCCAGCTGCCCGTGTCGGTCTGGTTCTGCTGGATCGTGTAGCTGAAGGTACCGGAAGCTGAGAACCATTGCTGCAGGTCATAAGCCTGCTGCAACGGCGTCGCGGCGCCGGCGGTCTGCGCCGCGGCGATCTTGTACAGCTTGCTCGCGTCCGGTCCGTTGTAGCCCCCGTACTGCTGCTCGATCGAGGCGGGATACCTGAACACGCCGTTAAGGTCGGCCTTGGTTGGCAACGCCTCGTCGCTCACGACGGTGAATTGCGGGCCAAGCTGCTGATCTCCGTCGAACACCATCAGCGTCCCGGGCGACTCGGCCAGCGGCGCGCCGACGCTGCCGATTTCTACCGGCGCATAGGGCAGCGGCAGCGCCGCGTTCTCTTCAACGCCGTCCAGGGTGATGGTGGTCGTAGCCTTGTCGATCGGGACTTTAGCCGTCAGCCCTTGCACCGGCTCTGGCAGCTGGGGGCGCCGCACTAGCTGCGTTCTGGCCGGCAGGTAGGTCACCCATGTCCCGCTGTGCTCGTCGTAATTCAGTACCAGTTCCTGCAGGTACTGATCCTGCGGGTCGCGAGCGTTGGTCCGGTAGGTCAGCACGGGCTCCGGTCGGCTGGCCAGCTCGCTGTTTACTGAGCCGAGCGGGTCGATGCCGCTGCCCGCGGTGATCAGACCGCCTCCGCCGCCGCCAGGGCTCAAGGTCTTGTTGAACAGGTCCTTCGGCGTAGCCCCGACCAGGATGACCGGCACCAGCATCGCCACTCCGACCGCGGCCAGGCCCACCCGGCGGCCTGATGCCGCCATCTGCCTGGTGTCGGGCGCCTGGCTGCCGTCAGATCCGGGCTGGAGGCGGCGTATCGTCACCAGCCGCCCCCACATCCGCAGCCGCTGGCGGCCGTCCGCCGACAGCAGGGCCAGGTAGGCGGCGATGCCGATGCCGAAGGTCAGGACCTGCGACAGCCCGAAGCTCTTCAGGGTGCTGGCCACGGGCACGCTGAACAGCAGGAGCAGCGGCAGGCCCGCCAGCGCGGGCCGCCGCAGGCGCACGGCCAGGATGTCCACGGTGATCGCGACCAGCGCGACCCCGGCAGCGACGATGAAGTCGACCTGCGAGTTGGTCGGAACCGGGGGCGAGTACTGAAACGATGCCGAGGCCTTGCCCGGTATCGCGGCCAGGCTTGCCACCGACGCGGCGCTCGGGACGAGCCTGCCGTAGGACAGGCCGTTCGCGAACACCACGTTCAGGTAGAACAGCTCGACGGCGAGATAGGTCGCCAGCGTCGCGAAGACGCGCAGGATCCTGGCGCCGGTAGCGCTGAGGGCGGTAAGCGCAACGACGACCACGCCACCCACTAGCCCTGCCACGCCATGCCCGGCCAGCGGCGGCAGCACGGCAATGAGCACGCACGCCGTCGCGGCGATGGCCGCCTGGACGGTCGAGAGCCTGGTCAGGCTGCCGGCCAAGGCCACGGCAGCGACCGCGCCGATGCTGGCCGCCAGCCAGAGGTTGCCGCTCAGCAGCGAGTACAGGGAGAGGGCGGCCGCCAGCACCGCGATGCTGGCGGCGACGGTCAGCCGGTGATTGGTCATGCCAGTCTCCCGGCGGGATCACGCCCGGCCAGGCTGGCGGCTGGCACGAGCATCTCGGCAGCCCGTGGCAGCTGCTCCCACGCCAGGTCGAACGGCGTGCTCGCGGTGAGCCCGATGACATGCCACCCTGCGGCACGGAGCACGGCCGCGGCTGGCGCAATCTCCTCGGGCTCGGTGAGCCCGGCCTGACTGGCCGCCGAAGGATCCGCGCGGTCGTGATCGGCCTGGCCCGCTGCTCCGGCGGCAGCCCAGCTGCGGACCGCTAGCAGCAGCGCGATGGACTGGCTGCCCTCCTTCCGGCAGGCCGCGAGCCGCTCGGCCGCGTCCGCGTCCAGGCTCCCGATGATCGCGATGGTGACGCCGGCAGCGGATGTCCGCAGCACCTTGAAACCTTCGTCCAGGTTGTTCGCCCTTGACGGCTTGATCACTGCGAGCGCGTCGAGCAGCATGTCCTCGAACATCATGCCGGCTGCCAGGCTCGTGCCCTGATCGGTGATGACCTGACCGGACAGTCCCTCCTGGGCCAGGTGCACGCCAATCGACGCCGCCGCGCTGATCGCGTACTCAAAGGACGAGCTAGGCCCGCTGCCCATGTGCCCGGCCGCCCTGGTGTCCAGCAGCACAGTGGCGCGGTTTCGCCACTGCTGCTCCTCGCGGCGGACCATTAGCTCGCCGTACCTCGCCGTCGAGCGCCAGTGGACCCGCCTCATGTCATCGCCGTCGCGGTAGTTCCGCGGGATGACGTCGTCCTCGCCCGCCGTCGCCGTCAGCCGGGACCGGCCGTCCCCCTCGCCGGCCCATGCCCGGCTGATCATGGTCCTGGCCAGCGGATAAACCCTGGGTGTCACCACGAAGGTGGTACGCCCGGAGAACGAGCGCGTGATCTCGACCAGCCCGAAGGAATCGGCCACCCGCAGCTGCAGCGGGCCGACCTCAAACTTGCCGCGAAGGTCCGAGCGGAGCGTGTAGGTGAGGATCCGCGTTCCGTCCCGCTCGATGTTGTCCAGCACGTACCGCGGCCGCGTGCCCAGGGCATAGGGAATTGAGTCCTCGGCCAGCATCAGGCCGGTTGGCAGCCGGGAGATGTTGTGCAGCCGCAGCGTGACGTGCGCGGTGTTGCCGGCCGGGATGCGCGGCGGGCTGACGGACCGGCTGCAGCTGAGCCGGTACCTGGCGCGGCGCGCGGCGATCGCGGTAAAGACCGGCAGCGCGAAAAGTGCGACGCCGACGCACAGCAGGCTCCGCTCGTCAAGCGCGTACCCTGCCAAGGCCGCTGCGACCCCCGCAGCCAGGAACGACGTCCCGCGAGTCGTCATCCCGGCCAGCCACGACCTCCACACGTGCGACCTCCTTCCGCCCCCGCCTGTCCGCAGCCTGCGGCCGGCTACCTGCCCGGCAGCGGCAGCCGCTGCACGATGGCGGCCAGTATCCGGTCCGGCATCTCTCTGCCGACCAAGGCG
The DNA here is from genome assembly GCA_035621915.1 of Streptosporangiaceae bacterium. Taxonomy (GTDB): domain Bacteria; phylum Actinomycetota; class Actinomycetes; order Streptosporangiales; family Streptosporangiaceae; genus JAJYUU01. The sequence goes on along the minus strand of DASPWG010000272.1, from coordinate 21,272 downwards.
GCGGTGCTCGGCAGGAGCCGGTGCGCGAGCACCGGAACGGCCAGGATCTGGACGTCGTCGGGAATGACGAAGTCCCGGCCGTCGAGGGCAGCGTGCGCCCGGCTGGCGCGCAGCAGGTGCAGTGCCGCCCGCGGTGACGCGCCGAGCCGCAGTTCGGCCGCGTTCCTGGTCGCGTTGACCAGGTCGATGATGTACTGCCGGATCGGGTCAGCGACGTGCACATCGCGGACCGCGGCCACTAGTGCGCGGATATCGCTGGCATGCGCGACGGGCTTGAGTTCATCGAGCGGATCACTCGACCCGTGCGAGTCCAGCATTGCCAGCTCCGACTCGCGGTCTGGATAGCCGATCGAAAGGCGCGTCATGAACCTGTCCCGCTGCGCCTCCGGCAGGGGATAGGTGCCCTCCATCTCCACCGGGTTCTGGGTTGCGATCACCATGAACGGTGGCTGCAGCGGGTAGGTGACACCGTCTACAGTCACCTGGCGCTCTTCCATCGACTCCAGCAGGGCCGACTGGGTCTTCGGCGACGCCCTGTTGATCTCATCGCCGAGGACGATGTTCGCGAAGATCGGACCAGGCTTAAATTCGAATTCGCGTATCTCCTGGTTGAACGCGCTGACTCCGGTGATGTCGCTAGGCAGCAGATCGGGGGTGAACTGGACCCGGCGCACCGAGCAGTCGATCGACCTGGCCAGGGCCTTGGCCAGCATCGTCTTGCCGACGCCTGGCACGTCCTCGATCAGGATGTGACCCTCGGCCAGCAGAACGGTCAGAGCCAGCCGGATGGCCGCTGGCTTTCCGGAAATAACGCTCTGCACCGCAGAGCTCACCTGCCGCGCGACATCTACGAGTTCGTCGAGCGTGCGGTCGGCGGTTTGCCCCGTTTGGGTGACCACGTATTTCCTCCAGGCGCCCACTTCGCGTGCGATATCCGCGTCTTACCCAGCACGGCGACCGTTCAGCAGCGATAAAACCGTGCGTTCAGACAGTACGTCCTTGTATGGCCGGCGGGCGATGCCGCTCCCATATCGGCGGGGTAACACTGCGGTGACTTCGCCGCCATGGCGCGCGCCTTGCTGCGGCGCTGGCCAGCCTCGCAGGCACGTCCGGTCCGACTCCGGGCACCGAGACGGTTCATGCCTCCACTTCACCCCACCTCGCTGACCTGCGCTATCAGGTCAGGCAAGCGCGCAGCAAGGGCCTTTCGCGATTGACGGTGGAGGATAGTGGAGTACAGTGGTGACCCGTGGGGTCCAGTGGCCTCGCAAATGGCGCCGGGTGGGGACTGGGGAGGTGAGGCGGTGTTCCTTGGCACCCATACGCCTCGCCTTGACGAGAAAGGCCGCCTGATCCTTCCCGCCAAGTACCGCGAGGAGCTGTCCGCGGGCCTGGTCCTGACCAAAGGCCAGGAGCGCTGCCTGTACGTGTTCCCGGCTACGGAGTTCGGCCGGATCACCGAGGCACTGCGGACCGCCCCGGTGACGGCGAAGGCGGTGCGGGACTACAGCCGGGTGTTCTTCGCCAGCGCCTCGGATGAGGAACTGGACAGGCAGGGCCGCATCACCATCCCGCCGAGCCTGCGCGAGTACGCGGGCCTGCAGCGCGACTGCGTGGTGATCGGCGCGAACACGCGACTGGAGATCTGGGACGCCGTGGCCTGGACCACCTACCTGGATCAGCAGGAGGACGCTTTCGCCGACGCTTCGGAGGAGGTGCTGCCAGGAGTCCTGTAGGGCGGATGCCCGGCGAGGTCTCCACCCGTGCTGGAGGGCTCAGGGGCCGGCTGACGTCACTTCCCCGGCGTCAGGCGGACCGCGAACCCGTCAGTGCAGTGGCGCGGATGGGGACCTGGCCGGCGCATCATGCGCGGGCCCGCCGGTACCGCGTCAGCTGGAACCAGGAAACAGTGGCCGCCGCGGAAACGGCGGCCAGCAGCACATCCGAGGGGGCGCGATGGAAACGGCTGCGGCCGGTCACCACCCGGTCCTGCTTGACCGGGTTCTTGCGCTGCTCAAGCCCGCCCTCGAGGCCCCTGGCGCGGTACTGGTCGACGCGACTGTGGGCCGGGCCGGACATGCCCGTGAACTCTTGTCCGCGCATCCTGGCCTGAGCCTGATCGGCATCGACACCGATGCCGCGGCGATCGCGGAATCCCAGCTGACGCTCGTTCCTTTCGCCGACAGGGTCACGCTGGTGCAGGCCGTCTACGACGAGCTTCCGCAGATCCTGGCCGACCTTGGCCGATCGGGCGTCCAGGGCGTGCTGTTCGACCTTGGTGTGTCTTCGCCGCAGCTTGACAACGCCAGCCGCGGCTTTTCCTACTCCAGGGACGCGCCACTGGACATGCGGATGAATCAGTCCGGGCCAGTAACTGCCGCGGACGTGCTCAACACCTACCCGGCCGACCGGCTGGCCAGGGTGCTGCGCGAATACGGCGAAGAGCGCTTCGCCCGGCAGATTGCCGACGCGGTCGTGCGGGAACGCGCTCGCTCGCCGCTGACATCGACGCTGCGGCTGGCCGAGATCGTACGTGACTCCATACCGGCTCCGGCCAGGCGTACCGGAGGTAACCCGGCCAAGCGCACGTTCCAGGCATTGCGCATCGAGGTAAACGGCGAGCTGGATGCGCTGCACAGCGCGCTGCCAGCCGCGCTGGACGCGATAACCGTTGGCGGGCGGATCGTCACCCTGGCCTATCACTCACTGGAGGACCGCGCCGTCAAGCGCGCGCTGGCGGCACGCGCCGCAGACACGACGCCGCCAGGGCTGCCAGTGCCGCTTGAGTCCTCGCGGCCGCAGTTCCGGCTGCTCACCAGGGGCGCCGAGCGGCCGACGGCCGCCGAGACGGCGGCGAATTCCCGTGCGGCACCCGCCAGGCTCCGGGCTGCCGAGCGGATCAGGCTCGCGGCATGACCTCCGCGGACGCGACAGCACCTGCAGGCGGCCCTGGGCGGGCATCGGCGGTACCTGGCGGCAGGCCGGGTACCTCAGGGAGGGGCGAGCTAAGGCGATGAACGGCACGATCACCGGCGGGATACGAGACGGTCGGCGCGACACCCCCCGGCCCCCCGCGCGGGAAGGCACCCGGCGCCCCGAGCGCGTCTCGCGGGAGGCAACCAGGACCGGACGCCCCGGTGGCAGGGCAGGCGCAGGCAGCGGAGGCGCGGCGTACCTGCGGGCCGTGCCCGCGCGGCCGGCCGCCGCTCGCACTGGCGTCTTCGCTCCCGGCGCGGCTGCCAGGACGTCGGCCAGGAGCCGGGGCATCAGCACCGTGTCCGCCAGGGGCGGAGCGGCTGGCACTGCGTCCGCCAGGGGCGGAGCGGGGCGGATGCCGTTCGTGCTGCTGGTCCTGGCGCTGCTCGGCGGCGGGCTGATCTGCCTGCTGGTGATCAACACGACCCTGGGAGCGACAAGCTTCGAGATTGACAGGCTTCAGCAGACCGCGAACGCCAGGTCGCTCCAGGAACAGCAACTCCAGCAGCAACTGGCCTCCGACTCCACACCCGCCAGGATCGAGCAAGAGGCCTGCGCGCTCGGCATGCGGCCGCAGCAGCGGCTGGAATTCCTCGACCTGCGCGAGCACCGGGTGCTTGCTCAGCGCGCGGCCAGCATAAGCGCCGCGACGCCGGCCTGGTGTGCGCGGTGAACAGTGGCGGGAGCGGGGCGGACTCGAACGGCGGGGGTGGCTTCGACGAGGACGGGGACGGGCGCCGGCCCGCACGCGGCCGGCGCCGTCCGGCCGGCTCGATGCCAGGCGGCCCGCGCGGTCCTTCGCGGCCTGCGCGCAGGCCGGCGGGCGGCGCACGGATCAGGCAGGGCGGGGCCACCAGGATCACCCAGACCCGGATGTCCGGCCGGGGCACACCAGCACGCCAGCGGCCGCCGCAGCCGAGGCCGGAACTGCGCTGCGCGAGCCCGGCCCGCAGGCTGAACCTGACGCTGCTGGCACTGGCGTTCGTAATGTCGGTGTTCGCCGGGCGGCTCGTGCAGATCCAGGGCATCCAGTCGGCCAGGTACGCGGAGGCGGCCGAGCAGCAGCGCATGACGAGGATCTCGATCCCTGCCGTGCGCGGTTCCATCACCACGAGCAACGGCGCCGTGCTGGCGATGACCGTGCAGACCGACTCAGTCATCGCCGACCCGGAGCAGATTCCGGCTGGCCAGCGCGCCGCAGTGGCCGCCAGGCTGGCAGGCCCGCTGGGCGAGCCGGCCGCGACGATACTCGGCCTGCTCAACCTCAACTCGCCGCGTTCGCAGTACGCGCTGCTGGCCACGAACGTCGCCGAGACGACCGCCGACCGCATCGCGAGCCTGGACCTGCCGGGGCTTACCCTGACGCCGACTTACTCCCGGTCGTACCCCAGCGGCGACCTGGCTGCCGACGTTGTCGGCTTCACCAATACTGACCAGCAGGGCAACCTGGTGGGCGAGGCGGGCCTGGAGTACGAGTACAACTCGCTGCTGGCCGGCCGGGACGGTACCGAGGAAGTAGAGGTCGGCACGGATGGTGAGCCAATCCCGCTGACGGTCACCAAGCTGAACCCGGTCGTGCCGGCGACGAGCCTGCGGCTGACGATCAACTCCGACATCCAGTTCGCGGCAGAGCAGGAGTGCAAGGAGCGGGTGGCCGCTTATCACGCTCGCAACTGCTCGATCATCGTGATGCAGCCGCGCACCGGCGCGATCCTGGCGATGGCGCAGTGGCCGACCTACGACCCGTCAGACGTGACCAACGTGGCCGATACCGTCAACATCAGCACCGCCAACGTCTTCGCGCCAGGCAGCACGCTCAAGTCGATCACCGTGGCTGCCGCCCTGGAGAAGGGTGGTCAGACCCCGATGAGCGCGTACACGATCCCGTACCAGATCCAGGTCGACAACGAGTACACCTTCCACGACGCCGAGCCGCACCCGACGGTGCGCTACACCATCGCGGGCATCCTGGCGCACTCGAGCAACGTGGGCATGGTGCAAGTCGTCCAGCACATCACCCCGCAAGAGCAGTACGACTACCTGCGGGCGTTCGGGCTCGGCTCGGCCAGCGGCCTCGGCATGCCGGGCGAGAGCCCTGGCCTGGTGCCGAGGCCCGGCAGCGCGGACTACTGGGGCGACGACCCGTTCGAGTTCTCCTTCGGCCAGGGCGTCGGCGTCACCGCTATCCAGATGGCGAGCGTCTACGCCACCATCGCCAACGGCGGCGTCCGGGTCCAGCCGACCCTTATCGCCGGCACCGTCAGCGCCGCCGGTGCCTATACCCCGGCGCCCCCCTCGCCGCGGCGGCGGGTGATCCAGGCCACTACCGCCAGGGAGCTGATGACGATCCTGCAGCAGGTGCCGGAGGTCGACGCCCAGGCCGGCGAGCCCTACGGGCTCATTTCCGGTTATACAGTGGCTGCCAAGACCGGCACGGCACAGGTGTCTGACCTGGGCAATTGCCTCTGCCAGTATGGTTCCAGCTACATCGGCATCGCACCGGCAGACAACCCGCAGCTGGTAGTCGCCGTCAATATCCAGGATCCGAAGGGCAAGTACTACTTCGGCGACGAGGTTGCCGGGCCGGCTTTCTACGATGTGATGCGGTTTGCGCTGCAGACCATGAAGATCCCGCCCGACTACGCCAGAACGCCCTACATCAGGCTCACGGCCCCGTGAACGGAGGTAACCTCAGCCCGTGCCAGCGGCTCCTCGTCCAGAACGCGTACCGGCCCGCCCGCTCACCGGGCTGGCGGCGCTGCTAGGCCTGCGGTCCTCGAGTTCGCGTCCTGGCGATGACGATGCCTGGCAGACGGGCCGCGCGGTGCTGACCGGGGTGACGAACGACTCTCGCGCCGTCCGGCCTGGCGATCTGTACGCGGCGCTGCCCGGCAGCAGCGTGCACGGGGCGCGCTTTTGCGAGCAGGCGGCGGCCGCGGGCGCGGTCGCGGTCCTTACCGATCCGGCCGGACGGGACGCGGCTGTCCGGTCCGGGCTGCCCGTCTTCGTGGTCGGCGACCCCAGGGCGCGGCTGGGCGAGGTGGCGTCGTGGATCTACGGCGACCCCTCCAGCCGGCTGCTGCTGATCGGCGTCACCGGGACCGCGGGCAAGAGCACGACCAGCTATCTGCTTGAGTCGGGGCTGCGGGCCGCTGGGTACACCACCGGGCTGATCGGCGGCGTGGAGGTCAGGGTCGGCGCTGCCGTGCTGGACAGCACGCTGACTACGCCGGAAGCAGCCGACCTGCAGGCGCTGCTCGCGGTCATGGCGCAGCGCCGGGTCGGCGCTGTCGCCATGGAGGTGTCCAGCCATGCGCTGGTGGCGGGCCGGGTGGCCGGCACCCACTACGAAGTGGCCATCTTCACTAACCTGTCCCAGGACCACCTGGACTTCCACGCCAGCATGGACGAGTACTTCGCGGCCAAGGCGGAGCTGTTCACGCCGCGCTACGCCAGGGCCGGCGTGGTCAACATCGATGATCAGCGCGGCCGCGAGCTCACCGCCACCGCCCCGATCCCGATCACCACGTTCTCGACCGAGGGCAGGCAGGCGGCAGACTGGCGCGCGGCGGATATCCGCTCCGGCGCCGACGGCTCCACCTTCCGGGTCATCGGGCCGGGCGGGGTCGAGGCCGACGTGGCCATCGCGCTGCCCGGCCAGTTCAACGTGGCCAACGCGCTCGGCGCGATAGTGGCGCTGGTCGAGGCCGGAGTCGGCCTGGATGTCGCCGTTGCCGGGATCGGCGCATGCGCTGGCCCGCCAGGCCGGCTCGAGCGCGTCGACCGCGGGCAGGATTTCACCGTGCTGGTCGACTACTCGCACAAGCCGGGCGCGGTCGAGGCCGTGCTCACCGCGCTGCGGCAGGTGACTCAGGGCAGCCTGACGATCGTGCTCGGCTGTGGCGGTGACCGGGACAAGGGCAAGCGGCCGCTGATGGGCGCGGCCGCCGCCCGGCTGGCCGATCAGGCCATCTTCACCAGCGACAACCCGCGGTCGGAGGATCCGCTGGCGATCCTGGCCGAGATGGTCGAGGGCGCGCTTGAGGTGCCCGGTGCCGACAGGGCGCACGTGATCGTGGAGCCGGACCGGGCCGGCGCCATCGCGCTGGCCATCCGGAGCGCCGCCAAGGGCGATGTGGTGCTGATAGCGGGCAAGGGCCACGAGCGCGGGCAGTACGTTGGGGGTGCGGTAATTCCCTTCGACGATCGCGAGGTGGCCGCCCAGGCGCTGCTGCGGCTCGGCTCACCAGCGGATGCGACGGTATCCGGCGGCTCGGACCGCTGGCAGGCACGGGCAGGCTGGCAGGCTCCGCAGGACCCACTCGACGTGGCCACGGACTTCCCGGAGGATGCGTGATCCCGCTGTCGGTGGCACAGGTTGCCGCGCTCACCGGCGCGGCGCTCGCCGATGTGCCAGATCCGGGGGCCACGGTCACCGGCCCGGTCGTGATCGACTCCAGGGAAGCGCAGCCGGGCGCACTGTTCGCGGCGCTGCCCGGCACCAGGGCCGACGGCCATGACTTCGCCGCCGCCGCGGCGGCGGCGGGCGCGGTGGCGGTGCTTGCCACCAGGCCGGTCGGCGTCCCGGCGCTGATCGTGGCGGATGTCCCTGCCGCACTGGCCACGCTCGCCAGGGCGGTGGTAGACCGGCTGCCGGAGCTGACCATCGTCGGGATCACCGGCTCGGCGGGCAAGACCACCACCAAGGACCTCATCGCCCAGCTGCTCGAGCAGCTCGGGCCGACCGTGTCCCCGCCGGGATCGTTCAACAACGAGATCGGGCACCCGCTGACCGCGCTGCGCGTCACCGGTCAGACCAGGTACCTGGTGTCGGAGATGTCGGCGCGCGGGATCGGGCATATCGCCGAGCTCTGCAGGATCACGCCGCCGCTGCTCGGCGCCGTGCTGTGCGTCGGGCACGCGCACCTTGGCGAGTTCGGCAGCCTGGATCAGGTGGCGGTGGCTAAGGGGGAGCTGCCGGCAGCGCTGCCGGCCGGCGGCGTGGCGGTGCTGAACGCCGACGACGAGCGCGTCGCGGCCATGGCGGCGCGCACCAGCGCCAGGGTCGTCACGTTCGGGCAGTCGGCCGGCGCGGACGTGCGTGCCGAGCAGGTACGCAGCGACGAGCTCGGCAGGGCGGGCTTCCTGCTGGTCACCAGGTCGGGCTCCGCGCCGGTGCAGCTCCGGCTGCACGGCGAGCACCACGTCACCAACGCGCTGGCGGCTGCCACGCTGGCAGCCGAGCTTGGCATGGAAACGGGCGCGATCGCCGCCGGGCTGTCGGCCGCGGTGGCCAGGAGCCGGTGGCGGATGGAGGTAACGGCGCTGCCCGATGGCGTCACCATCCTCAACGACGCCTACAACGCCAACCCGGATGCCGTGCAGGCGGCGATCGCGACCCTGGCCACGATGGCACGGGCCGGCCGCGGCATCGCCGTGCTCGGGCACATGACCGAGCTCGGGGACGAAGCCGACGAACTGCACGAGGCGGCGGGCGCACAGGCTGCCCGCGCCGGGGTTGCGGCGCTGATCGTGGTAGGCGACGAGGCGGCCCCGATGCTGGCTGGCGCCAAGTCGGTCCCGTCCTGGTCCGGTGACCTGGTGCACGTGCCCGACGTAGGTACCGCGGTCGCAGCCGTACGCAGCCGGATCCGGCCCGGCGACGTCGTACTGGTGAAGGCATCGCATTCGATCGGGCTCGAGCGGGTCGCCCTCGCCCTCACCGGGGAGCGTCCGCTTCCCGACTCCGGGGCGCTGCCGGGCAGGGAGGGAGCGGCCCGGTGAAGACCATCATCGTCACCGGCGCGGTCTCCCTGCTGGTGGCACTGTTCGGCACGCCGCTCTGGATCAGGTTCCTGCGCCGGCAGGGGTACGGACAGCCCATCCGGGTCGAGGGCCCCAAGACGCACGAGACCAAGCGCGGCACGCCGACCATGGGCGGTGCGGTCATCGTGCTCGCCTCGCTTGTCGGTTACGTCATCGGCCACCTGGCCACCAGCGACCCCATGACGGTGTCCGGGGCGCTCGTCCTGCTGCTGATGACCGGCCTTGGCATCGTCGGCTTCATCGACGACTTCATCAAGATCTACCGGCAGACCAGCCTCGGCCTGCGCAGCGGGGCCAAGCTGGCGGGGCAGGCCGTCGTCGGCGCGATCTTCGCAGTCGAGGTGCTGCAGCATCCGAACGGCTTTGCGATCACCCCGGCGGACGCCAGCCTGTCCTTCCTGCGCGACTGGGGACCGACCATCGGCGTGCTGCCGTTCGTGATCTGGGTGGTCATCCTGATCTCCGGGTTCTCCAACGCGGTGAACCTCACCGACGGCCTGGACGGGCTGGCTACCGGCGCAACCGTGCAGGTGCTGGCCGCCTACGTGCTGATCGGCATCTGGCAGGAGCGCAACGACTGCTCCAACTTCATCGCCCCGCAGTGCTATAGCGTCAGGGACCCGCTCGATCTCGCGGTGGTCGCCGCGGCAGTGCTCGGCGCCTGCTTCGGGTTCCTGTGGTGGAACGCGCCCAAGGCGGAGATCTTCATGGGCGACACCGGCTCGCTGGCCCTCGGCGGCGTGCTGGCCGGCCTTGCCATCTGCACGAAGACGCAGCTGCTGCTGCTCATACTCGGCGGCCTGTTCGTGATCATCACGATGTCGGTGATCATCCAGGTGGCCTCGTTCAAGACAACGGGCAGGCGCGTGTTCAAGATGACGCCGCTGCACCACCATTTCGAGCTTCTCGGCTGGTCCGATACGACGATTGTCATCCGGTTCTGGCTGATCTGCGGCCTGTGCATCGCGCTCGGGCTCGGCCTGTTCTACGCCCAGTGGCTGCAGACGTGACCACGGCCTCGGCGGCGAACCCGCAGCTGGCCTGGCTGTCCGGTCAGCACGCCTGCGTCGTCGGCCTTGGCATCACCGGGCAGTCGGTGGCCGAACTGCTGGCCGGCCACGGCGCGCAGGTCACGGCGCTGGACTCGCGCGACGATGCCGAGCGGCGGGACGTCGCCGCCCGGCTGGAGCGCGCCGGGGTCAGGGTGCGGCTCGGTGCCGACCGGCTCGGCCCCGCCGCTGCCGTGCCGGCCGGGACCGACCTGGTGGTTACCTCGCCTGGCCTGCGCCCGGACACGCCGCTGCTGGCGGCAGCGGTCACGGCGGGCGTCGAGGTGGTCGGGGATGTGGAGCTGGCCTGGCGGCTGCGGCCGGTGCTGCCGGACGGGAGCCGCCAGCAGTGGCTGGCCATCACCGGCACCAACGGCAAGACGACTACCGTCCGGATGCTCGCCGCCATGCTGGCCGCGGCCGGCCACCGCAGCATCGCCGCGGGGAACGTGGGCACCCCGATCCTCACCGCGGTGACGCAGCCGGAGCCCTACCCGGTCGTCGCGGTGGAGCTGTCCAGCTTCCAGCTGTACTGGAGTTCCACCGTGCGGCCGCTGGCCGCGGTCGTGCTGAACATTGCGGCGCACCACCTGGACTGGCATGACGACATCGAGTCCTATGTCGCGGCGAAGAGCAGGATCTTCGCGCCCGGCACGATCGCGATATGCAACGCCGACGACCCGCGCTCGGCGGCGATGGCCGCCGCGGCCGCCGGCGTCTCGCGCCGGGTGGCGTTCCGGCTCGGTGAGCCAGGGCCGGGCGAGCTTGGCGTGGCGGACGGCTGGCTGACCGACCGCGCGTTCGCCGGCTCTGCCAGGCTGGCCCCGGTCGCCGCGGTCCGGCCGGCGGCGCCGCACAACGTGGCGGACGCGCTGGCGGCCGCCGCACTGGCGCGTGCGTACGGCGACCCGGCGGCGGCGATTGCGGCGGGCCTGGCGGCATTCCGCCCGGAACCGCACCGGATAGCGCAGGTGGGCGACCTGGACGGCGTCACCTACATCGACGACTCCAAGGCCAGCAATCCGGCCGCGGCGGCCGCGTCCCTGGCGTCGTTTCCCTCAATCGTGTGGATTGCCGGAGGACTGTTCCGGGGCACGGACGCTGATCTTGACGAGCTGGTATCAAGGGCGCTGCCGCGGCTGCGCGGCGTGGTCCTGCTCGGCGCGGACCGGGACCGGTTCCGGCAGGCTCTGGCGCGACACGCGCCGGATGTCCCGGTCACGGAGGTCGCGGACACCGACACTGGAGCCATGGATCTTGTCGTGGCGGAGGCGGCGCTCCTCGCGCGGGCCGCGGACACAGTACTGCTGGCCCCGGCGGCGCAGTCCTTCGACATGTTCCGCGACTACCCGGCCAGGGGTGATGCGTTCGCGGCGGCAGTGGCGCGGCTGGCGGCATCGAGGTGAGCGTCCCGCTTGGTCAGCAGTGGCGGGTGCGGACCAGCGGCGAGGCGGAGCAGGCAGACCAGGAGGATCCTGGCCAGCCTGCGAGCCTGCGGGACCGCCTCGCGCACTGGCGCGCACTGCTCGACCGGCCGCTGACCTCGTACTACCTCATCCTGGGCTGCACGCTGCTGCTGCTGGCGCTCGGGCTGGTCATGGTCCTGTCAGCATCCACGGCCTACAACCTGGTGCAGGGCCTGCCAACGTACTCGACCTTCGAGAAGCAGGTAGCCGGCGCCGTCGGCGGCCTGGTGATCATGTGGCTGGCATCGAAGACGCCGCCTCGGCTGTTCCGCGCTTGCGCGTACCCGCTGCTGGCCGCGTCCGTGTTCGGCCTGGTGCTCGTGCTGCTCGTCGGCCCGAAGGTGTCAGGGGCGGAGCGCTGGGTGACCGTGGCCGGCATCCAGGTGCAGCCGTCAGAGTGCGCCAAGCTGGCGTTCGCGCTCTGGGGTGCGGACCTGCTGGCCCGCAAGGAGCGGCTGCGCCAGCTCACCGACTCGCGGCAGCTGCTGATCCCGCTGCTGCCTGGGCTGGCGCTGCTGGCCACCCTGGTGATGCTGGGCGACGACCTGGGCACCACGGCGCTGCTCGTGGTGATCTTCCTGGCCCTGCTGTGGATCATCGGCACGCCCGGCCGCCTGCTGGCGGGGATGGTCGGCCTCATGGTGTTCGTGCTGGCGATGCTGATCGTGGTGCACCCGTATGAGTACCAGCGCATCACTGGCTTCCTGGCCCAGTCCTCACCCGGCTGCGCCTCGAGCGCCAGCTACCAGCTCGCCGAGGGCAAGTGCGCGCTCGGCTCGGGCGGCTGGTTCGGCGTGGGCCTCGGCGAGAGCAAGGCCAAGTGGGGCTGGGTGCCGAGCAGCCCGACCGATTTCATCTTCGCCATCCTCGGCGAGGAACTCGGCCTGATCGGCACGCTGTGTGTCGTCGCGCTGTACGGCGGCATCGCGTTCGCCGGGCTGCGCATCGCGCGCCGGGTCCCTGACTCCTTCAGTCGGCTGGCCGCGGGGGCGATCACCATGTGGATCATGGCCCAGGCACTGGTGAACATCGGCGCGGTGCTCGGCGTGCTGCCGATCACCGGAGTCCCGCTGCCGCTGATCTCGGCCGGCCTGTCCTCGCTGCTGGTCACGATGACCGCGCTCGGCATGCTGATGTCGTTCGCCAGGTCCGAGCCGGGGGCGCGCGAGGCGCTGGCAGCCGCCGGGCCCGGCGCGGTGCGCCGGCTGCTGCGCTCGTCTTGGCCCCGCCAGCAGCGGCCAGCGCGCCGGGGCGGGCGGGGGCCTGCCCGCACCAGGCCAGCACCTGGCGGGCGCAGGCCCGCGTCCCGGCCGCCACCGCGCGGGCAGGGCGGGTGAGGTAGCGATGCCGCTGAGCGTGGTGATCGCCGGCGGCGGTACCGGCGGCCACATCGAGCCGGCCCTGGCGCTGGCAGATGCGCTGCGCAGGTCCGATCCGGACACGGCCATCACGTGCCTCGGCACCGAGCGCGGCCTGGAGACCAGGCTGGTGCCGCTGCGCGGCTATGACCTCGCGCTGATCCCGCCGGTGCCGCTGCCGCGGGCGATGACTCCCGCCCTGCTTGCGGTTCCCGGCAGGCTGGCTGCCGCGGTGGCCGCAGCGGCGGCGGTCCTCGACCGGACCGGTGCCGACGTGCTGGTCGGCTTCGGCGGCTACGTGGCCACTCCCGGTTACCTGGCCGCCCGGCTGCGCGGGGTCCCGATCGTGGTGCACGAGGCCAACTCGAGGCCTGGCCTGGCAAACCGGATTGGCGCCCTGCTCACCTCGCACGTCTGCGTGGGCCAGCCAGGTACCCGGCTGCGGCACGCGCAGTACCTGGGCATCCCGATCCGGCGCGAGATCGCCGGGCTCGACCGGCAGGCGCTGAGGGACAAGGCGCGCGCGCACTTCGGGCTTGAGCCCGGCCTGCCCGCGCTGCTGGTGACCGGGGGCTCGCAGGGGGCCAGTTCGCTGAACCGCGCGGTGCTCGCCGCGGCTGCCGCGATCAGGGCGGCCGGCGTTCAGGTCCTGCACGTGGCCGGGCCGAAGGCCGGCGAGCTGGCAGTGCCGCCCGGCCGGGCGCCGTACGTGCTGGTGCCCTACCTGGACCGGATGGACCTCGGCTACGCGGCGGCCGACTTCGCGCTGTGCCGGGCAGGGGCGATGACCTGCGCCGAGCTCACGGCCGTGGGTCTGCCGGCGGCTTACGTGCCGCTGCCGCACGGGAACGGCGAGCAGCGGCTGAACGCGCTGCCGATCGCGGCGGCGGGCGGTGGCCTGATCGTGGCCGACGCCGACCTTAACCCGGAGTGGATTACCGGCACGCTGCTGCCCATCGTGCAAGATGGCGATCGGGTGGCCGCGATGTCGCGGGCGGCCGCCGCCGCGGGCAACCGCAACGCCGATGCTGACCTGGCCGCGCTCGTGCTGGAGGTCGGGACGGGTGGCCGTCAGCGGCGGACGGGTGGCCGTCAGCGGCGGGCAGGTGGCCGCCAGCGGCGGGCAGGTGGCCGGCGGCACAACGCGGGAGGGTAAAAGGTGGGACTTGTCACTCCGGTCGATCCGGTGCCGGTCGGCCAGCTAGGCAGGGTGCACTTCGTCGCGATCGGCGGCGCTGGCATGTCCGGCATCGCGCGGATCATGCTGTCCCGCGGCGTCGAGGTCTCCGGAAGCGACTCGGCGGACTCGGCCCTGCTCGGCGAACTCGCGGCGGCCGGAGCGCGGGTGCACGTCGGGCACGATGCCGGCAACGTCGGCGACGCCGACACCCTCGTCGTCTCCACCGCCATCCGGCCAGACAATCCCGAGCTGGCCGACGCGCGCAGGCGCGGGCTCAGGGTGCTGCACCGGGCCGCGGCGCTTGCCAGCGTGATGCTGGGCAGTCGTGGGATCGCGGTAGCTGGCACCCACGGCAAGACCACGACTACCTCGATGATCACCACAGTGCTACGGCACGGCGGCGCCGACCCGTCCTACGTCATCGGCGGGATCCTGGCCGAGACCGGGCTCGGCGCCGCGGCCGGCGGTGGCCAGGACTTCGTGGTCGAGGCGGACGAGAGCGACGGCTCGTTCCTCATGCTCGAGCCCTTCGCCGCCGTCGTTACCAGCGTCGAGGCCGATCACCTGGACAACTACGGCACGCTCGCGGCAATCGAGGAGGCATTCGCCGCGTTCGCGGCCAAGATCCCGGCCGGCGGGCTGCTGGTCGCGTGCGCGGACGCTCCCGGCGCCAGGGCGCTGACTGGCAGGGTCGGCCCCGGCGTGACCGCGCTGACCTATGGTGTCGCCGCCGATGCCAGTTACCGGATCAGCGGCTTCGAGGCGCGCGGGATGAGCTCGCGGTTCACCGTGACCGGGGCACCCGGCACCGCGCTGGCCGCATCCGGCCCGGTGCAGCTTGAGCTCCGCGTGCCCGGCAGGCATAACGCGCTGAACGCCACCGCGGCGCTGGCGCTGACCGTGCAGCTGGGGGTCGACCCGGCGGCGGCAGCAGCCGGCCTGGCGGCTTACGGTGGCGCCCGGCGTCGCATGGAGCTCAAGGGCGAGGCCGACGGTGTCCAGGTGGTCGACAGCTATGCGCATCACCCCACCGAGCTGGCCACCGACCTGACCGCGGCCAGGGACATCGTGGCAGGCGGCCGCCTGATCGCGGTCTTCCAGCCGCACCTGTTCAGCCGGACGAGGATCTTCGCCCGCGAGTTCGGCGCGGCGCTCGGGCTGGCCGACGAGGTCCTGGTGATGGATGTGTACGCGGCCCGCGAGGATCCAGAGCCTGGCGTCACCGGCGCCCTGGTGGCCGACGCGGTGCCGGGCGGCCGTGCCCAGTTCGCGCCGGACCGCGAGGGCCTGCCGGCACTGGCCGCGGGGCTTGCCAAGCCGGGCGACATCATCCTGACGATGGGCGCTGGTGACGTCACGGCACTCGGACCGCAGATCCTGGCTGCGCTGGCGGAGCGGGCAGGTGATCTCGGGTGACGCTGCGGGCCCGCCGGGCGTCGGACGCCGGTGCCGCGGCGGCGGAGAGCCAGGTATCGGCCGGAGGTGGGCCACGGCGCGGGCGGGCGCGGCGGGGCAGGGACCCGTGGCGCGCTGCATTCTTCGTCGCGCTGGTACTGGCGGTGACCGGAGTGGCGGCCTGGGCGCTGCTCGGCCCCAGCGTGCTCGTGGTGCGGCACGAGGAGGTTAGCGGGAACCGGCTGGTGCCGGCAGCCGAGATCGTGTCCGCAGCCGATGTCCGCCTCGGCACCCCGCTTGTGTCGGTGGACACGGCCGCGGCGGCCAGCCGGGTCGAGCAGATCGACCAGGTCCTGACCGCCACGGTCACTCGGTCCTGGCCGGACGCCATCGTGATTACCGTGCACGAGCGCACGCCGGCGCTGGCCGTGCCGGATGGTCGGGGCTACGCCCTGATCGACGGTCACGGTGTCACGGTGCGCTGGTCAGCGCGCCGGCCGGCCGGCCTGCCGCTGCTGCAATCGCCGCCTGCGCAGCTACGCGGTAACGCCTCGGTGCAGGCCGCCGCCCTGGTGCTCGGCCAGCTGCCGCGCAGGCTGCGTCGGCTCATCGTCGCCGTGTCCGCGTCCGGACCAGGTGCTTTGACGTTCTGGCTGCGCGGCGGCGCCAGCGTGATGTGGGGCGGGCCGGGCCAGACGGCCGCCAAGGCTGCCGAGCTGACCGTGCTGCTGCGCACGGGTGCCAGGTACTACGACGTCAGCGATCCGGCCACGGCCGTGACGCAGGGATGAGATCGTGCTGCTAGCTGGGCGCGACACGCGGGCGGCGATCGGTGACAGTGATTGACCAGGGGCCGGGCGCAACCCTACTGTCCGTATCAGTCGGCAGCTTGACATAACTCTAAATCTCAAGTTGAGGGTGAGAGTTGACGAGCCGTAAATCCGCCGGACCTGCCCTGCCACGCGAACAGGGGGCGTTAACGGGCAGGGTTCGCAGCCGGAGCTCACCGGGCCCGGCGCGGTACCCGATCGTGACGGTGGCATAGGGTCCGCGGCAGGACAGACGAGCGGAGGTTCCTCCTCGTGGCAGCACCGCAGAACTACTTGGCGGTCATCAAGGTCGTCGGTATCGGCGGGGGCGGCGTGAACGCCGTGAACCGGATGATCGAAGAGGGGCTCCGGGGCGTCGAGTTCATCGCGATCAACACCGACGCGCAGGCGCTGCTGATGAGCGACGCCGACGTGAAGCTGGACGTCGGCCGCGAGCTCACCAGGGGCCTGGGAGCAGGCGCCAACCCCGACATCGGGACCAAGGCGGCCGAGGACCACCGCGAGGAGATCGAGGAAGTCCTCAAGGGCGCGGACATGGTGTTCGTCACCGCCGGTGAGGGCGGCGGTACCGGGACCGGCGGCGCGCCGGTCGTCGCCTCGGTGGCCAGGGCGCTCGGCGCGCTCACCATCGGCGTGGTCACCAGGCCGTTCGGCTTTGAGGGGAAGCGCCGCGCATCCCAGGCTGACACCGGGATCGAGCGGCTGCGGGCCGAGGTGGACACGCTCATCGTGATCCCTAACGACAGGCTGCTGTCTATCTCCGACCGGCACGTCAGCGTGCTTGATGCGTTCAAGGCTGCCGACCAGGTGCTGCTGTCTGGCGTGCAGGGCATTACCGACCTGATCACCACGCCCGGGCTGATCAACCTGGACTTTGCCGATGTGAAATCCGTCATGTCAGGAGCAGGCTCGGCCCTGATGGGCATCGGCACCGCGCGCGGCGACGACCGCGCGGTGGCCGCCGCCGAGGCGGCCATCTCCAGCCCGCTGCTCGAGGCCAGCATCGACGGCGCGCACGGCGTGCTGCTGTCCATCCAGGGCGGCTCCGATCTCGGCCTATTCGAGATCAACGAGGCAGCTCAGCTGGTCGCCAACTCGGCAGCGCCGGACGCCAACATCATCTTCGGCGCGGTGATCGACGATGCGCTCGGCGACGAGGTGCGGGTCACCGTCATCGCGGCCGGCTTCGACGAGCCTGAGGGCACCCGCTCGCGGGCCAGGACCGCGGCGTACGCCGCCGGGAGCACCGCCGCCAGCCCTGCGCCCGCCACATGGCGCTCGTTCTCGCTCGGCGACCAGCAACCGGGCCTGGCAGCGACGGCCGTGCCGGTGGCCAGCGGATCCGCGGAGCCGACGGTCGGCCAGCCCGCTGCTGCCGGGCCGGCGGCCGGCCAGCCCGCGGGGCAGGATTCGTCCGGCCAGGGCGCGGTCGGCCAGCAGGGGAGCGGGAGACCCGAGCCGGTCAAGCCGGCGCATGCCGACGCCGCTGCCGCGGCGGAGCCTGCCGGATCAGGCCAGGCGCTGGCCAAGGTAGACGGAGTGCCTGCGCCACGCAGTGCCGCGGCTGAGGCCGGGTCCGGCCGGCCGCGGGTGTCGGGCAACGGCCGTCCTGCTGACAGCACAGGCACGCGCCGCAAGTCCGTGGTCTTCGAGGAGGACGACGAACTCGACGTGCCCGATTTCCTGAAGTGACGCCGGCTGAGGTGACTGGCCTGCGCCCTGGCATGCCAGCGGATCTTGGCACCGGAATCAGGTACCTGATCACGGACAGGAACGGGGGCGCTAGCAAGCCGCCGTTCGCGTCGCTCAACCTGGCCAGGGCGGTGGGCGACGACCCGTCCGACGTCGCGGCCAACCTGGCCGTCGCGGCCGGGTGGTGCGGCCTGCAGCCAGGTGACATCGCCTGGATGCGCCAGGTGCACAGCGCCGTCGTGCGATACGCGGATGCGAGCTGGCCGGAATCCGAGCCGGAGGCCTGCGATGCCGTCTTCACCGACGTGCCCGGCCTGGCCCTCGGCGTCCAGGTGGCCGACTGCGTGCCGGTGCTGCTGGCCGATCCCGGAGCCAGGCTCGCCGGGGTAGCGCACTCCGGCCGTGAGGGCATGCGGGCCGGCGTCGTGACGGCGCTGGTCGCGGCCATGACGGCGGCAGGCGGCGCGCCGGAGCGGATGCAGGCGGTCGTCGGCCCGGCCATCTGCGGCCAGTGCTACGAGGTGCCGCCGGCGATGCGCGCCGAGGTGAGCTCGGTGGTGCCGGAGGCGAGCAGCGTGACCAGGACGGGCACCGCGGGGCTGGACATCGCCGCAGGCGTGCGCGCGCAGCTCGCCGCCGCCGGAGTCGGCACGGTCAGCAGCGACGGGCGCTGCACGATGGAGTCCGCCGAGCTGTTCTCCTACCGGCGGGAGGGCCGTACCGGCCGTTTCGCAGGCCTGGTGTGGCTGGAGCGGTGAGCGGGCCGTCACGGTCGCCCACCGCGCGGGCGCGATGATGTGAGAGTGATCTCACCAGAAGCATCCTCACCGGGGCAGGGTTCACCCGAGCCGAGCTCGTCGGGGGAGAGCGCGGACGGCCGGCTGGCGGAGCTGGCTCGCAATCTGATCGCGGTCCGCGCCAGGATCGACGCGGCGTGCGCCAGCGCCGGGCGGCCGGTCTCGGACGTGCGGCTAATCGCCGTGACCAAGACGTTTCCTGCCAGTGATGTCCTGCTGCTGAGCCAGCTCGGCGTGGCCGACTTCGGCGAGAACAGGGACCAGGAAGCGGCGCCGAAGGCGGCCGCGTGCGCGGCGGCCGGAGTGCGGCCGCGCTGGCACTTCGTCGGCCAGCTGCAGGTCAACAAGGCCGGCAGCGTCGCCTCATACGCCGACGTGGTGCATTCGGTGGACCGCCTCCGGCTGGTGACTGCCCTCGGCCGCAGGGCCACCGAGGCCGGCCGGGAACTTAGCTGCCTGGTTCAGGTCAGCCTGGATGGCGCGCCGGGCCGCGGCGGCGCCGAGCCTGAGGGGGTGCTGGCCGTGGCGGGGGCCATTGACGGCGAGCCCGGGCTGGCCCTTGGCGGCGTGATGGCGGTGGCGCCGCTCGGCCGGCCGGCCAGGCCCGCCTACGCCAGGCTGCGGGAGATCGCCGACGCCGTGCGGTCAGCATTCCCGGCCGCAACGGCCATTTCCGCGGGGATGAGTGATGACCTGGCAGAAGCGATTGCCGAAGGCGCGACACACGTGCGAATCGGTACGGCGTTGCTCGGCGGCCGGCGAGCCTTCGTCAGGTAATGTCCGACGCGTGGCACCTGGCGCGAGCTGGGCTGCCTGACGTGCACGACGGAGGGCAGAAGATGGCCAGCGCGATGCGCAAGATGGCGGTCTATCTCGGCCTGGTAGAGGACGACCACCGCTACGACGACCAATACCAGGACGAGTACAGCGACGAGTACGACGAGTACGGTGCTGACCTGGTCCAGGAGGATGACCGGCACGACGGGCACGCAGGCGCTGGCGCGGTGAACGGCCGCGCCGGGGAGCGGCGGCTCCCTGGCCAGGTGCATACGACGGATTTGGCCAGGATCACGACAGTGCATCCGCGGACGTACAATGAAGCCCGAACGATCGGAGAGTACTTCCGCGAGGGTACTCCGGTGATCATGAACCTGACCGAGATGGTCGACAGCGACGCCAAGCGACTGGTCGACTTCGCGGCAGGACTGATCTTCGGATTGCGCGGGAGCATCGAGCGCGTGACGAACAAGGTGTTCCTGCTCTCTCCGGCCAACGTCGAGGTTGCGGCGGAGGACAAGGCCCGGATCGCGGAACGGGGCTTCTTCAATCAGAGCTGACCGCTCCAGCCAGGTGATCGACGCAGGACGCCTGCCGGGGCTACGGGCTCGGCAGGCAGCGATAGGCAGGACAGGCACGTGAACATAGCCAGAGATGTGCTCTTCTACGCACTATCTGTCTACCTCGTGCTGCTGATCATTCGCCTGATCTTCACGTGGGTCCAGATGTACGCGCGATCATGGACTCCGACCGGCGTACTACTTGTGATAGCCGAGGGTGTTTACTCGGCCACAGATCCGCCACTGAGATTTCTAAGGCGCTACATTCGGCCGGTCCGGATCGGTAGTGTGGCTCTTGACCTCAGCTTCATACTGCTGTTCCTGGTGGTCTACGTGCTCTGGCAAGTAGTCCAGTACTAGTAAGGTCATCGGGTAGCGTCCATAAGGACGAACGCTCCAGGGAGAAGAGATGCCACTGACGCCCGCGGATGTGCGGAACAAGCAGTTCAGCACGACCAGGCTCAGGCCGGGCTACGACGAAGAGGAAGTGGATGCCTTCCTCGACGAGGTGGAAGCTGCGCTCGACGAGCTCATCCAGGACAATGAGGAGCTCCGGGCCAAGCTTCAGGAGGCACTGCGCGGCAGCAAGTCGGTGGCACTGAGCCCGCAGTCCGAGCCCGACATGATGCTTCCCGAGCCAGAGCGCAGGCCGGAGCCGGTAATGATGGCTCCGAAGCCGGCCGAGGACAACATGGACACGGTGGCGCGCGTCCTCGCCCTGGCCCAGCAGACCGCGGACCAGGCGATCGCCGACGCACGCCGCGAGGCAGACGAGACGCTAGGCCGCGCTCGCCGCGAGGCAGACGACATCCTCACCAAGGCACGCCGCCAGTCCGAGCAGATCACCAGCGATGCCAGGGCCAGGGCTGAGAGCCTCGAGCGGGACGCGCAGGAGCGCCACCGCCAGGCGATGGGCTCGCTCGTCCAGTCCCGCGAGGAGCTGGAGCGCCGGGTGGATGACCTGCGGGCCTTCGAGCGCGAGTACCGCAGCAGGCTGAAGGCCTACCTTGAGGGCCAGCTGCGCGACCTGGAGGCGGGAGCCGCGGACAGCGGCGTGTTCCCCGCCGTTGGCTCCGGCCCGCAGTCCACCGTGGGCGTCGGCATGGGTCGCATGGACATGCGCAACGGTACTCAGACCGGCGGCTACCCGTCGATCCCCGAGCCCGTGGCCCACAACAACGGCGGCTTCCACCCGTCGGACGCAGGGCAGCACGACCGTCGCTAGCGGGCTCTGCTGCGCTTAGACCTAACGGGGCCCGTCGGTGATCAGGTTCAGCGCGATTGTGTCGGTCGTGGCCATAGCGCTCGGCCTGCTGGTCGCTGGTGCGGTCTCCGGAACGCTGGTGCTGGTCTACGCGGCCATCGG
>DASPWG010000271.1:0-9308 GCA_035621915.1 Streptosporangiaceae bacterium | reverse complement strand
TTCCATTGCTGGCCGGTGCGCACCATCTGGTACAGCACGTCGTCCTGGGGCTGCACGGCCATCAGGTGGTCTTGCAGGCCGGGGTAGGTGTCCGCGGTCGTCGGCAGGGTGATCAGATTGATGTCCTTGGACTTCAGGTGCGCCAGCGACTCCGCCAGCGTCAGCAGCGCGTGCACTGAGTCCAGGCCCTTGTCAACCGTCAGTGCCTTGGTGGCAATGCCCGCGAGTGTCAGCAGGCTGGAGGCGTTGCTGAGCAGCCCCTCCTTCTGGACCTTCTGCACCACCGAGGAGATGAAGGCCTGCTGGAGCTGGATCCTGGGCAGGTCGCCCCCGGCGTCAGCGCCGCCCAGGTCATGCCTGGTCCGGACGTAGGCCAGCGCGACGTCGTAGGTGACCAGATGCAGTCCGGGGCCGAGGTTCACGTGTGAGTACTTGTCGTGGTAGCCGGGGCCAGGCGGCACGCATACCTCGACCCCGCCCATGGCGTCGACCATGGTGCGGAAGGAGTTGAAGTCGAACTCGACGACATGGTCGAGCTTGATGCCAGTGAGGTCCTCGACAGTCTCGACCGCGCAGGTGGGGCCGCCGATGTTCAGCGCGCCGTCGATGATGGCGCCAGGCGGGTAGTCGTAGGGCCCCTGGATGCCGTCGCCGATCTGCGGTATCCGGGCCTGGCAGCCAGGCTCGTAGACGAACAGGTCACGCGGGATCGACAGGACGGTCGCGCGGGTGTGCGCGGCGTTCAGATGGATCAGCAGCAGGTTGTCCGAGTTGGTCGTCCACGGATTCTGCTCGTAGCCGAAGTAGTGCGTACCGCCTCGCTGGCCCTGGCGCTCCTGCGACCCGAGCACCAGGATGTTCTGCACGCCCTCGACGCCCCGGTCGGTCAGATCACCGACGCTGACCGAGGCGATGTTGCCGAACAAGTGCCGGTAGTAGGCGTACCCGGTGATGCCGATCGCCACTGCGAAGACCGCGCTGACGGTCACCAGCACGTAGCCGAACTGGGCCAGTCCGCTCCGCGCCCGGAACCGCCGCCAGCGCGCCCGGACCCGCCGCCTCTCCGACCGGCCGCCGGCGGGCGCGCCGGCGGTCCTGGCCGCGCGGCGGCTCCCGCCGCCAGCAGCGCCGACCCGGCCGCCGCGAGCGCGGCGTGCCGAATCCTGGGGGCGCGGGGGTAAGGCGTTTCGCATCTCTCCCATCCTGCAACGGTGCCGGCCTGGCCGCTGGCCGATCCAGATGTGGCAGGCAGATTCATGGCGAGTTCACAAACAGGCCATTATCGGGTCGCCTGCCGCGCGGCCAGCCACTAACCGCCGTGCTGCCAGTCACCGTGCGCTGGCTGATCAGAGGCGTCAGTGGAAGCGGCGGCGCCTGGCGAGGTCCGCGCCGGACGGCGGAAGCCTGGGGGCCGAGCCGTCGGCCGGCCGGTGCGCGGCAGCGGCGATCTCGGCGAGATCGCAGACGAACCGCTCGTCCTCCGGCCCGCCGAACTCGACAGTCAGCCAGTCCGAGCCGCTGGCGCGCAGGCTCACCCGCGCGTCGGCGCGCAGGTCTGCGCGGCGAGCCCGGATCTCTACCTTGGTCAGCCGGATGTCAATGGCGCTGTCGCCCTCGAAATGAGCTATCTCGGTTCCGTTCACCCAGAAGGCCGGACCGTCTTTGAAGGCGGAACTGGCCTCCATCACGCCGTCGATCTGGCACAGCGCCCTGGTAAGTGCCTCGCTCACCCGGCCATCCTCACCGCGTGGCCGTCCGGCCCGCAACCTTGACAGCTGTCACCCCTGCATCCGGAAGCCCTCCCACAGGCGGCCGCCGCACCGGGACAGCACCTCGTCGGCGACGCCGGTGAGCCGGGCGGGGCTGCCAACCGCGGCCAGCAAAGCATCGGCCAGCGCCGGATCGGCAGCGCGCAGCTCACGCAGCAGCCACTTGCCGCCGCCGAGCCAGCGGCCCGACTGCAGCAGCGCGAGTTCGGCAGCCTGCACGAACACGTGCCAGCCGATGACCTGCGTCTCGCCCGCGTCGGTGCTGCCCGCGAGATCCTCGAGCAGGTCGGTAAGCCCGTACCTGCGCCACTCGAGTTCGGCGGGGCTCAGCGCGGGCGGGCCCGCGGTCACCACGCGGCGGGCCCGTTTCCTGATCCGTCCTGCGGTGCCGTCGCGATCGGTCAGCGTGACGCCATCCGCGATCATCCTGGCGAGGTTCGGCTTGCGCCGGGCGGTGTCCCTGGCGAAGAACGTCGCCAGACTGGCCTGATCGTGCACGAACAGCTCGACCGGCCAGCGGCGCCAGCGCAGGGACTCGCGGAAGGGCGCGGGCGGGCCGTCGAGGACCACCACGATGTCCAGGTCGGAGGTCGCGGTGCGCCTGGCTGACAGCACGCCGCCGCCGAGGAAGGAAGCCAGGGCCGTGGGGAACCGTTCGGCTACCAGTGCGCGGGCATCGTCTTGCGGATCCATGGTGCATGGTGACCGGTCCGGGGCCGGGCGCGCACCAAATTTAGCTGCCCTTCGGATCCCGTCGCCGGCTGCCTGCGGCCGGACGTCCGCGTCTGCTGCTGTGGCAGGATGCGCTCGTGAGCGTGCTGATCACCAACATCGGAGAACTGGTCACCAACGCACCGGTGGATGCCGTCAGCGTCGCGTCGCCCGGCCCGTTCGAAGCGATCACCGATGCGGCCCTGGTCATGCAGGACGGACTGGTGGCCTGGACCGGCCCCGCCGCGCGGGCGCCGGCGGCCGACCTTGTGGTGGACGCAGCCGGGCGTGCGGTGCTGCCGGGTTTCGTGGACTCGCACGCGCACCTGGTCTTCGCCGGCGAGCGCGGAGCGGAGTTCGCGGCCCGGATGGCTGGCCTGCCTTACAGCGCGGGCGGGATCCGCTCCACCGTCGCGGCAACCAGGGCGGCTAGCGACGATCAGCTGCGGGCAAACCTGGCCGGGCTGGCGGCGGAGATGCTCGCTCAGGGCACTACGACCTTCGAGTGCAAGTCCGGCTACGGGCTGACAGTGGCCGATGAGGCGCGCAGCGTCGCACTGGCCGCCGAGGTGACCCCCGAGGTCACTTATCTGGGTGCGCACGTGGTCCCGCCTGAGTTCGAGGGCGATGCGGACCGTTACGTGCAGCTGGTCTGCGATCAGATGCTCGCTGCCTGCGCACCGCGAGCCAAGTGGGTGGACGTGTTCTGCGAGCGGGGCGCGTTCGGAGCGGACGAGGCCAGGGCCGTGCTGTCAGCCGGCGAGGCCGCCGGGCTTGAGCCGCGCATCCACGCGGGCCAGCTGGGGCCGGGACCCGGCGTCCTGGTCGCGGTGGAGGCAGGCGCGGCCTCTGCTGACCACTGCACCTTCCTCACCGATGCCGATGTGGACGCGCTGGCGTCCTCCGGCGGTACCGTGGCGACGCTGTTGCCGGGCGTGGAATTCTCGACCAGGCAGCCCTACCCGGATGCAAGGCGGCTGCTGGCGGCGGGGGTGACAGTCGCGATCGCATCGGACTGCAATCCCGGCTCGTGCTTTACCTCGAGCATGCCGCTGTGCGTGGCGCTTGCGGTCCGCGAGATGCACATGACGACGCAGGAGGCGGTCTGGGCGGCAACCGCGGGGGGTGCGCACGCGCTCCGCCGCACCGACGTCGGGCACCTGGGCGTCGGTGCCCGCGGCGACGTGGTCATGCTGGATGGCCCGTCGCACGCATACCTCGCCTACCGGCCCGGAGTGCCGCTGGTCAGCGGCGTATGGCAGGCGGGGGAGCGGGTGCGCTAGCGCACCCCGGCCTTGGCGCGCCCGGCGTGGGCTGGCCTGCGCCCGGCCGACGCGCCGGTAGCCGTGCCGCGGGCAGCACTGCCACGGGCTGCCTTGAGCGCCTGAAGGCGGCGGTCTACCTCGGCCCTGTTGCCAGGTTCGGCCAGGCCGTCGAACTGCTCGTCGAGCGACGATGCTGCCAGCCTCCCGCGCTGACCAAGCCTGGCTTCCTCCCGCTGGACCTTCTCCTCGAAACGGCCGACCTCGCTCGCGGGATCCAGGATGTCGATGCGCCTTGTGGTCTTGCGCGGCCGCGAGTTCGCCCTGCCGGTCCGGGAACGCGCTGCCCTGCCGTTGCCCTTGCGCCTGAGGTCTGACAGCTTGCCCTTCATCTGGTCCAGGCCTGACTTCAGCTTGGCCAGGGACTCGTTCTGCGCGTCGATAGTGTGCTGTATGGTCGCGACGTCGTTCTGCACGGTCAGCTGCCGCTCGAGTGCGACGCGGGCCAGGTCATCGAACTTGTCGGCATCCTTCTTGTGACCGGCAGCGCGCAGTTCATCGGCTTTCTTGCTGGCTGCCTGCGCCTTCTTGCCCCACTGCTGGGCCGCCCTGCTGTCCTCCTTCAGGTCCTGCTCAATCATCCGCAGGTTGGCCACGGTCTGCGTGATGGCCTGCTCGGCCCCGGCGATATGCGCCCTGTAGTCGAACACCAGGTCGTCGAGCGTCACTTGCGGATCCTCGGCCGAGTCGATCACGGCGTTGACGTTGGCCCTGGCCAGCTGCATGACGCGGCCGACGATGCCCTGTTGTGACATGAATCCCCCCTGTTGGTGCGCACGCGGCGCGAGCCGCTGTTACCCGACGCCGATGCTCCGCCTTGCCCGGGTGCCGATGCCGCCGAAGCTGCCGGTGCCGAACTGGCACTCGGTCTCGATGAGGATCCCGCCGAGGATCGCGGCGCCAACGCCGGCGCCGCCGGCGGTCACCGCGGCCCTCGGCTCGGCGGTGCCTGGCGGCGCCGCCGGCGCTACCTCGCCCGGGCTGAACCGTGCGACATCCAGTTCCGCCAGGGACCGCGCTTCCTGCCCGAGCGCGTCAGCGTGCCGCGCCTCAGCCAGCGCCTCTTCCGGCCTGTGCGGCGCTTGCGAGATGGCCTGCTCGAAGTGCCGGTGCGCCTCGGCCAGCCTGGTCCTGGCCGCCGCGCCGATTCCGCCCCGCCGAGTCGTGACGTAGTCCTCGGCGGTGGTGATTGAGCTGCGCGCTACCAGCATGGCTTCGTCGAGCACCGCTCCGGCCCGGTCCTGCCTGTCGCGCTCCGTCCTGGCGCCGGCCAGCGCATGATCGAGGACGATCGCTGCCTCTGCCAGCAGGCGCAGCGCGGCGAGCGCATCGAACGACCGCCCCGCCGCCTGCTGCTCGCGGACCGCATCGACCGCTAGCCGCGCCCTGGTGACCGCCGAAGCTGCGTCATCAGGACGTCCCGCCAGCAGCGTCGCGGACGCCGCGATGTCACTGCCGATCTCGCGCACGGCTGTCGGCAGCGCGGATGATGCCTGCGTCAGCTCGGCCTCCAGGTGTCCGACGCCGTCGAGCAGGGACTCCGCCTGGTCGGCACTCGACTCGGCAGCCTGCAGGAAGACAGCTGCCTCGGCGTCGCGCCTGTCGGCAAGCAGCTGCCGGGCGCTGGCGACGGCACCGCGGGCGAAGGCGAGCCGTTCGCGCGCCTGGCCGATGCTGTCAGCGACGGTGGCAACGGCAGCGGCGGAGTACTTCGCGGCGAGGTCGCCGAGGATCTGCTCGGACCTGACTGCGCGGGCATCCTGCTGGCTCACGTGGTGATCGACCTCGGCGAGCACCTCGGCAGCGCAGGCCTGGCGGTCGTGCAGCCGGTCGAAGGCCGGCGCCTGCTCGTCGAGCAGCCTGTTGGCCTCCGCGCACCTGCCGACGATCTCGGCGAGCGCCGAGCGCCTGGTCCGGTCGGACGCCGGAACGCGATCGTAGAGCTGCTGACGTAGCGCGAAGGCGGCAGCGAGTTCGGTCCTGGCCGCCCTGAGCGCGGTCGTCAGCGCGGCCGCAGGGCGCTCCCCGAACCTGGCTACCGCGAAGGCAAGCTCCTGGTCGCTCGTCCTGAGCGCGTCGTCAGTCGCGACCAGCGCTCGATCGGCACGGACTTCTAGTTCCGCGGCCGCGCCTTCGCTCGGCCCGGATGTGCGCTGTTCACCGGCAGCGCCCAATCGGTGCGAGGCCCGGCGAGAGCCCCGTCGCCCGGCCAGCCGAGCCAGGAGGCCGGTGATGACCGCGCCAAGCCCAGGCAGCCCAGTTCCGGCCAACGCCGTGGTCCTGCCCTGGCTGGCCCTGAGCGCGGCCGTCCCCTGTGTAGGCACCGTCCCCCCGCAAGATCCCCCGGCTACCGGACCTACCCCCTCAAAGGCCCCGCACACTCCGGAGGGCGAACCGCCAGCAAGCACCTCACCAAGATCCACGAAACGCCGGCACCTGCCGTGGCGCTGCCTGGGCGCGGGAATGATCCGGCGAGCCGGTCCGGCTGCGGCGAGCTGGCCTGTGCGTGCCCAAGATCCACAAACTCCGCCTTAGCGCGGGCGCAGATAGCCGCCGCGGAACCGGATCAGCGGCTCGCCGGACTCGGCCACGTACGGGACCGCGTGCACCTGGCCCATTAGCAGCAGATGATCCCCGGCCGGTACCCGGCCGGCCACCTGGCACTCGAAAGCCGCCAGCCCTCCCTCCGGAATGAGGGCGCCCGAGTACTCGCCCCGGTTGTGCGCTACGCCCTCCAGCAGCAGCCGGGCACCTGGCCGGCCCGCCGCCGCGAACCGCCCGGCAAGCACCCGCTGGCCCGCCTCGAGCAGCGTCACGGCGAACCGGTCGAGCCTGCCGAGTACCTCCGCCGGGTAGGACTGTGCGATCAGCGACACCAGCACGAGCGGCGGCTCGTCCGAGACCGGGCAGAACGCGCTGACGGTGGTGCCGATGTCGTCGCGCTCGTCGGAGATGGTCAGCAGGGTCACCGCACCTGGCCAGGCACCGAGCGCTTCGCGGTAGGAACGGGGTGCGTCGTGGCCAGCCCGTTTCGTCATTCAAAGGTCCATGAGCCTGGCAGCATTAGCGGCCCGTGCGCGGACAGCCCGGCGCGCGCCGCGATCCGCCAGACCGGGCCCCACGCGTCGGCGAGCATGGCATCGGCTAGCGAGGCCGGCGCAGCCGCGGCACGTCCCTCGCTCGAGCCGGCCGGCCGCAGCCGGTCAAGCGGGCTGACGTGCGGGTACACGCGAAGCGGCGCGGCAGCGGGCAGCCCGGCCCTGCTGCGCGCGATGGCCGCCGCCTGCTCGAGCCCGCCTAGCTCGTCCACTAGTCCGCGCTCGGCCGCGTCGGCACCCGTCCAGACCCGGCCCCTGGCCACCTCGTGTACCTGCGGCTGCGTCATGCCGCGCCCCTCGGCCACCTTGCCGGTGAAGTCGGCGTAGATGTGGTCGAGCCAGTCGTTCACCAGCGTCCACTCGTCCTCGCTGAAGGGCCGCTGCTGGGAGAACATGGCGGCGTGCGCCGCCTGCGCCACCAGGTCGCTGGTCACTCCGGCGCGGCCAAGTGCGCCGCCCAGCACCGGCTTGCCGGTGAGCACCCCGATGGAGCCCGTGACGGTGCCTGGCTGCGCGACGATGACGTCGGCCGCCATCGAGATGTAGTAGCCGCCCGAAGCGGCGACGTCGCCCATGGAAACCACCACCGGCGTGCCGCCCGCCCTGGCGCGCACGACCTCGCGCCAGATCGTGTCCGAGGCCACGTAAGAACCGCCTGGGCTGTTGACGCGCAGCAGGATCGCGCGGGCCTGCTCGTCGCGGGCCGCGGCCCTGATCGCGGCCGCGACGGTGTCCGAGCCGATCGATGACCCGCCGAGCGGGCTGCGGCCGCTGCGGCCGCGCCGGATCGGGCCGGTGGCGTAAATCAGCGCCACCAGCGGCTCGTGCCGCGGTGCCAGCCCGGCCGCCTTGCGCGCTCGTTCCGCTATCAGCTTGCCGCGCTGGTAGCGACCCAGGTACTGCAGAATCGCCTCGGGCCCCGCCTGCTTGCGTACCGCGGCGTAGACCTCGTCGCGGTAGCCGAGGTGATCTACCAGCCCGTGCGCCTGGGCCTGCGCCGCCAGGAACGGGCCCGCGTCGATCAGCGACCTGACCTTGTCCTCGGCCAGGTTCCTGCGCGCCGCGATGGCCTGGACCAGTTGATCGGTCACCGACTGCGTGAGCCGCTGCGTGGCCTCCCTGGCCGGCTCGCTGAAGCCTCGCTCGGTCAGTTGCTCAGCCGCGTTCTTGAACTCATACCGCTTGGCGACCTGGAATTCGGCACCGACCTTGTCCAGCGCGCCGCGCAGGTAAAGCCGCTCGACCGCGAGGCCGGTCAATCCAAGATCACCGGAGGGCTGCAGCCAGATCGCGTCGAAGGCGGTGGCGAGGTAATACGGCACGTTTCCCGGCGAAAACTCGCCGAACGTCTCCGCCCAGGCGATCGTGGCCTTGCCGGCCTCGGCGAGTTCCCTGACCGCAAGGCGCAGTTCCTGGACGGCCGCAAGGCCGATGTTGCGGCCGCCCAGCCTGACTACCAGTGCCTTTACGCGGCGGTCATGCCGCGCCCGGCGCAAAGCGTCGAGTACGTCGGCGAGTACCACCCTGTTCCTGGCGAGAACTGCGGAGACCGGGTCGGCCGGGCGGGACTCGGTGATCCCCTCGGTGAGGTCAAGTTCCAGGATCAGCGGCGCGGTCCGCTGCTGGAGCATCTTGTTCAGCGGCGCGGGGATAAGCGTTTCTGGCATGTACCCAAGCGTAGGCGCGCCGGGCTCGGCGGTCGCGAGAGCGGTCCCGCCGGGGAGGCGCCTCGGTCGGCAATCCGCGCCGAGTTGCTTCGGGTCGGCGCGAGCGCCGACGATGTCCTGGTGTGGGTCGGCGCATATGACGTTTTCACCGCGCGTTCTTTTGCGCAGGCAGGTGCCCGTGGCTAGCCGCGACGGCAACGGCTGGGTCACGTGCGAGCTGGGGCACCGGCACTGGGGGAGGTACGGGGCGGCCGGCCTGCTGGCCTATGTCGCAGATGGCGGCCCGGTCCTGCTCCAGCAGCGCACCTGGTGGAGCCATCATGGCGGGACCTGGGGCCTGCCCGGCGGTGCTAGGGACAGCCATGAGTCGGTGCTGGCCGCGGCGCTGCGCGAGGCGGCGGAAGAGTGCGGCGTGCCGCCCGGCCTGGTGCGCCCGCGCGGGGCATTCACCGATGACCACGGCGGCTGGTCGTATACGAGTGTGCTCGCGCTGGCCGCTAGCGCATTTGATGTCGAGTCGGACTACGACGAGACTGAGGACGTGGCGTGGGTGCAGCGCGCGGATGTCCCCGGCATGGACCTGCATCCCGGACTGGCCGAGCGCTGGCCGCAGCTAAGCCAGGCGCTCGACCCGCTGACCATCATCGTGGACGGGGCAAACGTGGTCGGCTCCCGCCCGGACGGCTGGTGGCGCGACCGCGCGGCAGCAGCGGCCCGGCTTCGCGACGCGCTTGAGCCGCT
>DASPWG010000270.1:0-13544 GCA_035621915.1 Streptosporangiaceae bacterium | reverse complement strand
TCCAGGGCCGAGGTTGACGTTCTGTAACGAGGGGTAGCTAACGCCACGGGGATCCCAGAGATCCGGGACGAGGCGAGGACGTGGACTACGGCGCTACCCCGGGCCGCCTGCTGATCATCGGCGGCGCTGAGGACAGGTGCTGCGGGGCCGGGCTGCTGGAGCGATTCGTCGAGCTATCCGGCGGGGAAGACGCCCGGATCGTGCTAGTCACCACCGCAACCGACGCGCCCGACCAGGTGCACGCCGAATACGAGCGGGTGTTCCGCAAGCTTGGCGTCGACGACATCGGAGAGCTGCGACTGCACGGCCGTGGCGACGCCGACGGCGACGAAGCGGCACGCGTACTCGCCAGCGCCACCGGCGTGTTCCTCAGCGGCGGCGACCAGTCCAAGCTGCGCACCCTCGTCGGCTCGCGGGTCAACGACATGCTCGAGGAGCGGCTCGCTGACGGCCTGGTGGTAGGCGGCACGAGCGCGGGCGCGACCGCCATGGGCCGCACCATGATCCTTGGCGGCAACGGCTCCGACGTCGCAGCGGCGACCGTACGCACCGGACCTGGCCTCGGGCTGCTGCCGCGCGCGCTCATTGACATGCACTTCGGGGAGCGAGGCAGGCTCCCGCGCCTGCTCAGCGCGGTCGCCCTGGATCCAGATCACCTCGGGCTAGGACTGGACGAGAACACCGGCATCCTCGTTCAGGGCACGGGCTTCGAGGTGCTTGGCTCCGCCGTGGTGACGGTCGTGGACGCGGAGGACTCCACGGTCGTGCACGCAGCCGGTGACTGCGACCCGATCACGCTGTTCGGCGTCCGGCTGCACCTGCTGCCCGCAGGCTGCCGTTTCGATTTCGAAACGCGCACTCCGTCCATCGGGCCCGCCCACGACAAGTACTGACGCACGGGGCAGACGCCGGCCTTCGCCGTTGCGCCGCCACGGCGGGCGCCTGCCTTTCGCCGACAGACCGACAGCAGAGGGAGCAGAGCAGACGTGCGGTTGATGGACCTACGGCACCTGAACGGGCCGAACGTCTTCGCCAGCAGTCCGGTGAGCGTGGCCGGGCTTGAGCTGGACGAGCTGACCTGCAAGGAGACGACGGACTTCGGCGGATTCGCCGACCGGCTGACGATGCTGCTGCCTGGGCTTGCCGGGCACCACTGCGCCGCGGGCCGGCCCGGCGGGTTCCTGGATGCGATGACGCGCGGTACCTACTTCGGTCACGTCTGCGAGCACGTCGCGCTCGAGCTCAGCGGGCTGGCCGGGCGCGAGGTTCACCTGGGCCGGACCATGTGGGCCGGCGCGGAGGGCCGTTACGACCTGATGATGGAGTGCCCGCCGGACGAACCGGATGACTCCGAGGTCCCGCGGGCGCTGCTGGAGCTGGCGATCCGGGTCGTGCAGGACGTGCTCGCGCAGCTCACTCCGGAACTGCACGACGACCTGGCGCGGATCAGCGCGATGGCCGAGCGCGAGCGGCTCGGCATCTCCACCGCGGCGCTGGCCGCCGCCGCCCGCCGCCGGGGCGTCCCGGTCCGGCGGATCGGACGGGGCAGCCTCCTGCAGCTCGGCTACGGCTGCCACCGCCAGCTGGTCTGCGCGGCACTGACGAGCCAGACCTCCGCCGTCGGCGTGGACATCGCGGCCGACAAGAAGCTGTCCAAGCAGCTGCTCGCGGCGGCCGGCATCCCCGTCCCTGACGGTATCGTCGCGTGGAGCCCCGAGGAGGCCGCCGCCGCCGCGGAGGAGATCGGCGGCCCCGTTGTCGTTAAGCCGCTCGGCGGCAGCCAGGGTGCGAACGTCACGATCGGGGTGCGCACGGCCGCTCAGGCGGCTGCCGCCTACGCCAAGGCGGCGGCTGCCGGCGACGCCGTCCTGGTCGAGGCTATGCTGCCGGGCACCGACTACCGGGTCTTGGTCATCGACGGGCGGGTCGCGGCCGCGGCCGAGCTGCGCCCGGCCTCGGTTACCGGTGACGGCGAGCACACGATCGGCCAGCTGGTCGCGATTGCCAACGCCGACCCGCGTCGCGGCCGCGGCCACTCCCGCGAGCTCACCCAGATGAAGCTCGACGCCGAGGCCATCGGCCACCTGGACGCACTCGGACTGGACGATCACTCGGTGCCGGCGCTCGGCCAGCTGGTCACGCTACGCCGGAACGCGAACCTGTCGACCGGCGGCACCAGCAAGGACGTCACCGAGAAGGTGCATCCCGAGGTGGCAGACATGTGCCGCCGCGCCGCCGCGGTATCGGGACTGGACGTCTGCGGCGTGGACCTGCGCCTTGCCGACATCGCCGCGCCGCTGACCGATCCGGACGGACACGGCCGGGCCGGGCCAGGCGGCGTGCTTGAGCTGAACGCCTGCCCTGGCCTGCGCATGCACCTGTCGCCGACCGAGGGCACGCCGCGCGACGTCGCCGGGGCAGTCCTCGACAGCCTCTACCCACCGGGCGCGCAGGCCCGCATCCCGGTGGTCTCGGTTACCGGCACGAACGGCAAGACCAGCACGGTCCGGATGGTCGGTCATGTCCTCCGCCAGGCCGGCCTGCGCGTCGGCGTGGCCTGCACCGACGGGGTGCACATCGGCGGCCGGCTTGTCTATGCCGCGGATGCATCAGGCCCGCGCTCCGCGGAGATGGTCCTCGGCGATCCGGGCGTCGAGGCCGCCGTGCTGGAGACGGCCCGCGGCGGCATCGTCCGGCGCGGGCTCGGCTACGACCAGGCCGACGTCGCGGTCGTCACCAACATCTCCGCCGATCATCTCGGCGACGACGGGATCGACGACCTGGACGAGCTGATCCATGTCAAGGCACTGGTCGCCGAGGAGATCCGCGAGGGCGGCTCGGTGGTGCTGAACGCAGACGACCCTGCGACAGCGGCCCTCGCCGACCGCGCCGCGGTGCGCCGCCGCGCGCCTGTCATCCGCTTTTTCAGCCTCGAGGAGGGAAACGAGCGCATCCTGCGCCACCGGCAGGCCGGCGGGCGGTGCTACGAGGTCATCGACGGCCAGCTGACCGAGACCGAGGCCGGCGAGCGCCGTCCCGTCATCGCGATCGATGAACTGCCTGGCGCGTTCGGCGGTAAGGCCCGGCACGTAGTGGCCAACGCGCTGGCCGCAATCGCGGCGTGCCGTGCGGTCGGCGTAAGCGCGAAGGAGATCCGGCACGGCCTGGCGTCCTTCACGCCCGAGGAGGCCAACCCGGGCCGGGGGAACATCTACCGGGCGGCGGGCAGTCCGGTCCTGGTCGACTACGGCCACAACGCCGCCGCGCTGCGAGCGACCGGCCAGTTCGTTTCCGACGTCTGGGGCGGCGAGCCGGTGGCGGTGGTGACACTGCCGGGTGATCGCCGCGAGGACCTGCTGACCCAGACTGCAGCGGAGGTCGCCGCCAGGTTCGGGAAGGTGGTGCTCTACGAGGACAGCGACAAGCGCGGGCGGGAGCCGGGCGAGATGGCCGGGCTGATCGCCGCCGCGCTGCGGCAGGCGAGGCCGGGCATTCAATGCCAGCAGGCGGAGGACCCGGCGGGCGCGCTGCGGGCAGCGCTCTCGATGGCGGGCGGCGCCCCGGTGCTCTTCGTTTACGAGAAGCTGGCCATGGCGCGTGAGGCCCTAGCGGCAGTTGGAGCGCAGCCGTGGCCGGAGGCCAGCCGACCCGCGCACACCGACTCGGTAGTTGCCGTCGCGGAAAGCATGACCGCCGAGATGGCCACGGCAATCACGGCAGCCGCGGCGGCCGAAGACCCGGCAGGCGCCGAAGGCTCTGGCGGCGCCGGGGAGATTTCCGCGGTCCCGCCGACTCCGGACGGCACCGCGCTTGCGGACGCTGCAGGCGGCGGCACCCCGGCTGCCGGCGCAATGGCGCCCGGCAATATGCACGCGAGCGCCGCGGTCATGCAGGCCGCCTCCGCACCGGCCGAGACCGCGCCCGGCGCTGCGGCACTGGTCACGGACACGGCCGACGGCGCCGCGCTGGTGGAAGGCCCCGTACTAACCGAAGACACGGTGCTGCCAGAAAACACGGTGCTAACCCAAGACACGGCGCTGCCAGAAAACACGGTGCTGCCCCAGGAGACGGTGCTCCCCCAGCAGGCTTCGCCGGCTCAGGACACGGTGCTGGCCCAGGACAAGGTGCCGGCCGACGAGGCGTTCGCGGACTGCGTCCCGGACTGCGGCTGCCAGCCACCTGAGTCGCTGCGACGCGCGGTGACAGACATGGGCCAGGACTGCACAGCCTGGAGCCTCACGCAGAGCGACCAGAGGTGACTGCTGCCGTCCACATCGAGGTAACGTCGCGGAACGGGACCTGGCAGGGCGGGCCGTCCGCGACCCGCACCCCTGGCTGGCCGTCAGCCGGCACCGCGACAGTCATGGCTGACCTCGTGCCGTAGAACTCCGTGTGCACGCACGGCGCGGAGATCTCCGGCGGCCAGGTCCGGCCGGTGTCGTCGGTCCTCGGCTCCGCGACCGCAGGCTGGTGACTGCTCAGCACCCGCTCCAGCCCGGCCACGAATGCGGCCGGGTCCGTGCCCTGCCGGTCTAGCTCCGCGCGCACCAGGCCGCGCACGAACTCAGCCTTCGGCGACTGCGCATCGAGCGGCGCGTTCTCCAGCACATGCAGCCCTGGGCCGAGCCGTTCGAACCAGGCCCTCGGCCCGTCGTCGATGCCCACGAAGAACAGTGACTCCCGGTCGCCGACCAGCATCCAGCACGGGTTGTACCGAGCCGGGTCGAGTTTGGCGCGCATGGCCCGCGCGGCCGTGGCAGCGCGTTCGTGCACGGCGAACGCCAGTGGCAGTTCGCCGCGCGATCGCTTGCTCGGATCGCGGCCCTGCGCCGATGGCTGGTTGGTCAGCCCGGCCACCAGGCCATGCTCATTGACTGCGAGCCAGGTGCCGCCCGCAAGCTCGTCCCGGCCGCCCAGGATCCGCGGCCCGCTATCCCGCAGCACGGTCATCGCGACGGCGGGGCGGTCGAGCCGCTCATCCCGGTTCGCGGCGACGACCAGCGGCGCGCCAGGGACGACCTGGAACAGCGCTATCAGCAGGCACACGCTCCGACGGTAGCTCAGGTCAGCAGGCAGCGGTCGCGCTAGGCATCGCGGAACCGGAATGCCAGCCCGCCGGCCAGCATCGCGGCGCCCGCCCAGATCGCCAGCACGCCCAGGCCAGCCCATGGCGTGATCGGCAGGCCGTGCAGGCCGGTGGTGTCCTGGATGGTCAGCCCGGCGACCGTGGGCGTCCACCGCTCGAGCCGGTGCTGCCAGTGGGCGTTCTCGATGAATGCCAGCACGATCGGGAACACGTACAGCAGCGCGAGCGCGGCGCCGATGGAGACGGCCGAGTCCCGCACGATCATGGCGACCCCTAGGCTCATCAGCGCGACCAGGGCCAGGTACAGCACGGAGCCGCACGCTGCGCGCAGCGTCGGCCCGTTACTCAGCCACACTGGGCGGAAGCCGCGCGCCGCGGTAAACCCGTGGCCCGGCAGGATCAGGTGCCCGGCCAGCACCGACCCGAACACCCCGACCGCGCCGGCTACCAGCACCAGCACCGCCAGCAGGATCGCCTTGGCCGCCAGCACCGCCAGCCGGTTCGGCATCGCTGCCAGCGTGACCCGCATCATGCCGGTGCTGTACTCGTTGCTGACCATGAGCACGGCCAGGACCGCGACCACTGCCTGGCCGAACTGGACCCCGCTCAGGCTGAGCTTGGTCGGGTCGACCGGGCAGCTCAGGCCGGCCGGGCAGTGGGTGGCCCCGGTGGCCGCGGCGCTGACGGCAACAGTCAGCGCCGCGACACCGAGGAGCAGCCAGGCGGGACCGGAAACCGTGCGCAGCTTGGTCCACTCGGCGCGGAGCGCGCAGCGCAGGCTCGCCCCGCGTGCCGTCACCGTGTCCCTAGTCGCTGGCTGAGCCTGCACGGTGTCCACTTTGCGCGCCTCCGGCACGGTGTCTACTTTGCGCGCCTCCGGCACGGTGCTCACCTGCGCGCCTCCGGCACGACTGTGCTCACGCGTCCCGCCGGCGGAGCGTGAACAGGGCGAGGGCAACGGCGGCCGCCACCCAGAGGCACAGCACGCCAAACCCGGCGTACGGCGACAGCGGGTAGTAGCCGCGGACCGGCGAGACGAAGGTCTGGACCTGCGGGTAGCGCGGGATGCTCTGCTCGATCGCAACGGCCGCGGCCGGGGTCACTCGCAGCAGCCAGGCGCCGACGCTGGCGGGGACGATATTGAGCAGGGCGAGCAGGAACGGCACGAAGACGAGCAGGATCGCGACCGTGATCGCCGCGGCGCTGCGCCGCAGGATCGCGCCGAGGCAGACGGCCAGCACGGCCGCCAGCGCCAGCATGGCCGCCGTGCCGACGATGACCCGCAACTCGGTCAGACCTGTGGCGGGCAGCAGGACCTGACCCTGGTTCTCCTCCCTCGGAACGCCGACGGCGATCGACACCGCCACGGCGATCAGCCCGGTGACGAAGGCGACAGCGCCGATCACCACGGCCTTGGCGGCCAGCACCGAGCCGCGGCGCGGCGTGGCAGCCAGCGTCGTGCGGATGAGGCCGCGCCGGTACTCGGCGGTGAAGAACATGGCCGCCACGACCGCGATCGCGATCAGCCCGAGGAACACTCCGACCAGGCTCTGCCCGATCGTCACCGTCGGGAGCCCGCCACCCGGACCCGGCGTGACCGGCGCGATGTCACCGGATCCGGTCAGCTTGAAGGTGCTGCCGGTGCGGGTGTACAGAGGCGGCCCGCTGTTGCCGGCCGATTTCGGCCCCAGCCCCAGCGGACCGCCGCCGCCGACTGCGGTGTAGGTCCACGTGCCGGGTGACTGGCCGGTCACGCTCACGTGATCGAAGACGCCGGTGGCCTGGGTGTTCACGCTGTTAATGTTGCCGCCGCCGAACGAGTTCTGGGTCACGGTGTAGTTCGGCGACGTGGCGAACATGCCGACCTGGACTGTGGACGGCAGGCCGGCTAGCTGCACGGTGCCGACCTGCGTCCAGTGCGTGCCGTTGGCCGAGTCGTAGCCGGTGATCGTGTCGCCCGAGCGCGTGAGCCGCAGCCAGCGCGGATGGGCCGCCGACGGCTTGCCTGGCATGCCCGCGATGTCGCCGGTGTAGTCGTACTGCATGCGGACGCCGTTGCTGCCCGTCACCATCATCGCCGCGTACGCGGACCCCTGGTGGGTGCTCTGCTTGATGATGATCCCGGCCTTGGCCCATGGCACTATGCCGGGCACCATGTCCGGGCCGGAGCCAGCCTGCTGCGGCCCGCCATTGGGGTTCCCGCGCTCGCCCGTCAGCGCGGTGACGCGCGCTGTGATCGTGCCATTGCCGGTCAGCGGCTGGCGCACGAAGGAGAAGCTGTCGGTCACGACCTCGCCGCCGGGGCCGTGCGGGACGTAGGGCAGGCAGGCCTTGCCCGTCTGCGTCGGACCGCCGTTGATCCCGCAGCCGATGCTTCCGTTCGCAGCCACGAACACGTCGAAGAACATGGTCAGGATCGCGGCGATGATCATGCCGATCACCCAGCCGCGCACGCTGCGGAACTTGATCCACTCAGCGCGCAGCAACGAGCCGAATCCGCTGCCGCGGGGTCGGTCGTCGAGTCCGGTGTCGGGCTGCGGCACCGAGACTTCCCTGGTCGTCATCGCGGCTCCTCCTGCCCGCCATCGGCGTCGAACCCGGCCGGGCGGAACTCAACCGCCTGCTTCGTCAGCTCCATGTAGGCCTGCTCGAGCGTCGCGCGGTGGGCGGAGACCTCCGAGAACGGCACTGCCTTCTCTCCCAGCAGTGCGACGACGCGCTCTGCGGCAAGTCCCGAGATCGTCAGGACGTCCTGGCCGGACGCAACGACGGTGGCCCCCGCCTGCTCGAGCACCGCCGTCGCCTCCGGACGTGCCGAGGTCCGCAACGTCACCCGGTCACCGGAGGCCGCCTCGAGCAGGCTCGCCACCGTCGTGTCCGCGATGACCTTGCCGCGGCCCACCACGACCAGGTGGTCGGCAGCGTCCTGCAGTTCGCTCATCAGGTGGCTGGAGACCAGCACCGACCGGCCCTCGGCGGCCAGCGACCGCAGGAACCCCCGCATCCACACGATGCCCTCGGGGTCCATGCCGTTGAACGGCTCGTCCAGCATGATCGCCGCCGGGTCGCCGAGCATGGCCCCGGCGATCCCGAGGCGCTGGCGCATGCCAAGCGAGTAGCCGCCCGCCCGCCGCCTGGCCACGCCCTGCAGGCCCGCCTGCTCGATCACCTCGTTCACCCGTCCGGCAGCCAGGCCCTGCGAGCGGGCGAGCCAGAGCAGGTGGTTGCGAGCGCTGCGGCTGGGCTGCAGCGCGCCCGCGTCCAGCAGCGAGCCAAGCACCCGCATCGGCTGCCGCAGGCTCGCGTATGGCCTGCCGCCGACCAGGGCCTTGCCCTCGTCGGCTGCATCCAGGCCGAGTATGACGCGCATGGTGGTGGACTTGCCGGCACCGTTCGGGCCGACGAAGCCGGTCACCTGGCCTGGCTGGACGGTAAACGACATTCCGTCCAGCGCCAGCGTCGGCCCGAACCGTTTGCGCAGCCCGTCGACTTCGATCGTGGCTTGCATCTGCAGATCCTCTGGGGTCGGAGCGAAAAACTTGCCGACACTGGTTCTACCTGGCCGGCCATAACATGGGCCGCACGCACGCTGTTATCTCGTTGTTAGGCCGGACGGGCCATGCTGAACCGGGATGGCGGCCCTGAACAGGCCAGTTGCCAAGGCAAGGAGAGGCGGATGAGGCTGCCGGGGTGGGTACGGCTGCCTGGCCGGACCGTGCGGGTACGCCTGACCATCCTGTACTCGATCCTGTTCCTCGTCTCCGGGGCGCTGCTGCTGGCCATCGCCAGCGGCGTCACAGTCGGCCGTTCGTCTGAAATGGCAGTCAGGAGCCCGGGCGGCGCGCCGTCCGGACAGCCGGGCCAGGCCGGCACGCGCATCCGGAAGCTGGAGTCCGAGGTCGCCCAGCTGCAAGCGAGGCTCGCCAACCTGCAGTCGGCACCGGCCGGGCCGCGCGGTCAGAGCCAGCTCACCCATGACCTGCTGATCTCGTCGCTGATCGCGCTGGCGATCATGACGATCCTCTCGGCGGTCCTCGGCTGGCTAGTCGCCGGCCGGGCGCTGCGCCCCGTCCGGCAGATGACCGCCGCCGCGCAGCGCATCTCCGAGGACAACCTGCACGAGCGGCTGGCCGTCGGCGGCCCGCGGGATGAGCTCAAGGAACTCGGCGACACCATTGACGGGCTGCTCGGCCGGCTGGAAGGAGCGTTCAACGCCCAGCGCCGGTTCGTGGCCAACGCCTCGCACGAGCTGCGCACTCCGCTGACCACCATGCGCGCATCCCTCGACGTGGCCATGGCCAAGCCCGAGCCGGCGCCACCGCAGACCGTCGCCCTGGCCGGACGGCTGCGCGCCGAGCTGGACAAGATCGACGCCCTGCTGGAGGCGTTCCTGGTGCTGGCCAGGGCGCAGCACCGGCACCTGCCGGGCCGGGTCACCCTGCCGCTGGACTACCTCGTCAGCGCCGCCCTGGCCGACCAGGCTGCCGCCATCACGGCGATGAACCTTACCGTCCAGGACACCAGCGAGCAGGGCGGCGCATGGGTATCAGGCAGCCAGGCCCTGCTGTCCCGGCTGGTGGAAAACGTGGTCGGCAACGCTGTCCGGCACAACACCGACGGGGGCTGGATTGAGATCACGACCCAGACCGAGGCGGGCCGCGCCGCGCTGATCGTGAAGAACGGCGGCGAGGTACTCGACCAGCGGCAGGTTGACGAGCTAGCGCAGCCGTTCCGGAGGCTCAGCGCCGACCGCACCGGGTCGGACAAGGGCTCCGGTCTCGGCCTGTCCATCGTCGCGGCGATCGCCGAGGCGCACGGCGGGACGCTGGAGCTGCGCGCCGGCAAAGACGGTGGCCTGCGCGTCCGCGTCGAGCTGCCGGCTGCGGCGGGCCGCCAGGCGGCCGCCCCGGCGGGTGCGAGCGCATGAGAGTGCTGGTGGTGGAGGATTCCAGGTCGCTCGCCGAGGTCCTGGTCGAGGGCCTGCGCGATCAGGGCATGGCGGTGGACGTGGCCCACGACGGGCTGGAGGCAGCCGCGAAGCTGGACCTCAGTCCCTACGACGTGGTCGTGCTCGACCGGGACCTGCCCGGCATCCACGGCGACACGCTGTGCCAGATGATCACCGATCGCGACCAGCGGGCGATGGTGCTCATGCTCACCGCGGCCGGGGAACCGGGCGACCGGGTGACCGGGCTGAGCGTCGGGGCCGACGACTATCTCGGAAAGCCTTTCCACTTCCCCGAGCTGGTGCTGCGGGTGCGGGCGCTGGCGCGCAGGCAGCCGGCGGCGCGGGCGCGTACCTTGCGCGCGGCGGGAATCGAGCTTGATCCGGTGCGCCGAACCGTCAGCAGGGACGGGCGTCAGCTCGACCTGTCGGTCAAGGAGTTCGGGGTGCTTGAGGCCCTGCTGCTGGCCGCGCCCGGCTACCTCAGCGCCGAGGACCTGCTGGAGCGCGTATGGGATGAGCAGGCCGACCCGTTCACCAACACGGTCACGGTGACCATCGGGCGGCTGCGGCGAAAGCTCGGCGACCCGCCCGTCGTCTCCACCACGCCGGGCGTCGGCTACCGCATCGCCGACGCCACTGCTTCATAACGGGAACGACGCTGTTACCAGCCGCGCAGGTCGATAGGCCAGCAGTCGACGACGTCCTCGCCGGAGAACAGGTACAGCCGGTCGTGGTAGGCCATGGTGGGGTCGACATGGCCGGGAACCAGGAAGACCCGGTCGCCGACCGGCCTGGGCGGGCAGAAGGTGGCGTGCTCGTCCGAGCAGAACAAGACGACGGAGCCGTCCAGTTCGGGGTTGCCGTGGTCCATGCCGTACGCCTTCATCCCGGCGTTGGCGACCGACCACTCAGGTGCGCTGGAGATAACGCTGGCCAGCACGAATACGGCCTGCCTGAACGGATGGCCCTGCCGCCCGTACTGCGCGTCCATGAGCGCGTAGGAGCCGGCCTGGATCTCAGTCGCCCAGGTGTTGCAGTCGTAGGTGCCGGTGCCGCCGGCCGAGATAAGCTCGCCGCCGACGTCGGCAGCGGCGGCCGTCAGCAGCGCCATGGAGTCACGGCACTGGCTGGCCCGCTCGGCGGCGTCGTCGAGGATCATCACGTGGCCCTCGTAGCCCATGACGCCGCGTACCGAGAGGCCACGCTCCCGCGCCAGGTCAGCCAGCCGCCCGGCATCGGCGGGCTTACACCCGCACCTGGGCAGGCCGACGTTGACGTCGATGACGACCTCCAGGACGCCGCCGCTCGACGCAGCCTCTATGGTCTGCTCGGAGTCGACGGCCAGCGTGACCCGGTGCCCGGACCGGACCAGGTCACCGATCCTGCTGGCGTCGAGCACCTCGTTGGCCAGCAGCAGATCCTCGCCGAGGCCGGCCGCGGCCATCCCCTCGCACTCGCGGATGGTCGCGCAGGTGAACCCGCGGTGACCGGCGGCGGCCTGGCGGCGCGCCAGGCTGGTGCACTTGTGCGCCTTGGCGTGCGGCCTCAGCCGGTCGCCAGGCAGGACCGCGGCCATCGCCGCGATGTTGTCCTCGAGCGCCTCCGCATCGACCACCAGGGCCGGCGTCGGCAGGTCGGCGACCTTCTGAGCGCACACGTGCGCCACCTCTTTCTGCTACTCGGGCCGTGCTGGCATCGGCCGACCGCGGCGGCCCCTCACTGTAGTGGCCTGTCAGCTGGTCACTTTCGGCTGCATGCCGCCGTCACCGGCGCGGACCCAGATCATCAGCCGGCCGCTCTCCCCTGGCGCCGCCGACTTGCGCTCCTCGATCCTGTCCAGGCGGAAACCGAGCTTGCGCGCGATGGCTGCGCTCGGCACATTCGCGGCGTCGCAGTGGATCTCGACCCTGGCCACTCCGGGCAGCGCCAGCGCCATTGCGGTGATAGCGGCCCCGGCTGCGGTGGCATACCCGCGGCCCGCCTGGCTGGCAGCGATCCAGTAGCCGATCTCCGCGCTGGCCTCGCCCGTCCGGCGGTGCAGCGCGATCTCCCCGACGAGCGTGCCGCGGTCGCTGGTCACGACGGAGTACGTGTAGCGGACGCCCGATTCCCACCACTGATCGGCCTCCGCCACCCGGCTGAGCTGGTTGCGCCGCTCAGCCGCTGCCGCTGTCGCCCAGGGCAGCCATGGGGCCAGATAGTCCAGGCTCGAGCCGACGGCCGCCGCGATCGCTCCCGCATCCGAGGCGCGGACCCGCCTCAAGGTCACTGGGCCTGCCTCGACCCGCTCTGGCGGACTGCCGCTTCGCTCTGGCTGCACGTTCCCAGCCTAA
The DNA here is from genome assembly GCA_035621915.1 of Streptosporangiaceae bacterium. Lineage (GTDB taxonomy): Bacteria > Actinomycetota > Actinomycetes > Streptosporangiales > Streptosporangiaceae > JAJYUU01. The sequence continues at coordinate 1,177 of DASPWG010000270.1, read as the reverse complement.
GCAGGGCGAAAGAGCGGAACGTCCGGATGCGGCGCCGGCCAGAATCGCACCATGACCGATCCCGCGTTCCGCACGGACCTCTTCCGCGGGGCCGGACAGGACTACGACCGGTTCCGGCTGGCGTACCCGCGGCAGCTCGTCGATGACCTCGTCTGGCGCAGCGGAGCCGACGGAGCGGGCAGGCTGCTGGACCTGGCCTGCGGTACCGGCCAGCTCGCCTTCGCCATGCGCGGCCGGTTCGCGAAGATCCTGGCGGCCGACCAGGAACCCGACATGATCAGGGTGGTGCGGGCGAAGGCGCGGGCGGCCGGGGCGGCCGAGGTCAGCGCGCGGGTCGCCGCGGCGGAGGATCTGTCCGTGCCGGCCGGAACTCTCGACCTGATCGCCGTCGGCAATGCCTTTCACCGGCTGCAGCGGGACGCGGTCGCGCAGCGGATGCTGCGCTGGCTGCGGCCGGGCGGGCATGTCGCGCTGGTCTGGAGCGACGGGCCCTCGGCCGGCGACGAGCCCTGGCAGCGGGCCCTGGCTGCCACCATGCGGCGCTGGCGGGACCGTGCTGAGCAGGCCGAAGGCGGCGGGCCGCGGGTCCCGGCCGGGTACGACCAGGCGCGGCAGGACCGGCCCGATGCGGAAGTGCTGACCGCGGCCGGCTTCGAGCCGGGCGGCCGCTTCAGCTTCCCCGCCGAGCACGCGTGGACTGTGGCCGCGATCACCGGGTACCTGCTCGCGACTTCGGTGCTGTCCCGGCAGGCGCTCGGCGCGCTGGCGGCCGAGTTCGAGGCTGACGTGCACCGCGTGCTGGCGCCCTATGCTGCCGGCGGAACGCTACGGCAGGTCATCGACTTCGGGTACGAGCTGGCCCGGCGCCCGCCTGGCTGACCGGACGGCCGGCTCGGCGCACCCCGCCTGGGGCTGCCCGGCGGAGACCGGCAGGTTGCGCAGCCGCAGGCTGTTCCACACCACGAACGCCGAGGACAGCGTCATCGCGCCGGCTGCGATCAGCGGGTCGAGCAGCCCGGCCGCCGCCAGCGGCAGCGCGGCCAGGTTGTAGCAGAACGCCCAGGCCAGGTTGCGCCGGATGGTGCGGAACGTGCCGCGCGCCAGCCGGATCGACTCCGGCACGACCATCAGGTCGTCGCGCAGCAGGATCAGGTCGGCGGCGCTGATCGCCACGTCG
>DASPWG010000269.1:0-19951 GCA_035621915.1 Streptosporangiaceae bacterium | reverse complement strand
CACGTCCGGGTAGTCCCGCCACCAGGCTCGCGCGCGGGCCAGCACGGCTAGCTGCTCAAACTCCTCGCGCCCAGCCTCGTCGACCTGATAGATGCGCAGCAGGTCCCTGATGTCGCTCATCTCGGGCCGCTTCCACAGGTTCGCCTCGAACCGGCCTACCTTGCCGCGACCCCAGCCAAGCAGGTCGCAGACGTGATTGGCGGTGTGCCCGGACGCGTGCCTCAGCTCGGTCAGCCGCCGGGAGAGGCGCCGCTTGGCGACGGTTGCGCCGTATGCGTCATCGCTCATCGATCGCCCCTACAGGCCCGGTCGCCGACTCGGCAGTGCTCAAGTTGTGAATCGCAAACATCGTAACCGAACGCCGTTCTTCGCCGAAGGGATTTTGCCGCCGTTATCGAGCCATTTACCATATCGACAGTCGGACTGCCGAAGCGTGACCTTTCGGCCGCCGACTTGTGACTCGGCCGTCGCCTGCGGCTGCCGCCGGGACGCGATCGCTCAGCCTGGCAGGTCGAACTCGCCCTTCCTGACCCCGTCCAGGAAGCACTCCCACTCGTGCTCGTCATAGACGAGCACCCGCCCGGCCGGATCACCTGCGACCCGGAGCAGGACCCACCAGCCGCTGTCGGGGCTGGCCACGGTGGCGACCTCCAGGGCACCCGGCGCCTGGTCCGGCCCGTCCGCGCCCGCTGACCGCCACTCAAGGCTCGCGAGGTCGACGCCAAGTGCGCCGGCCGAAGGCTTCTCTGCCATGGACCCAGCCTTACCGATCGCCGCTGCCCCCTCAGAGCAAGCACGGTCAGAGGAGAGCACTGTAGAGGAAACCATGTCACGCCGGAAGCGCGCACGCCGCCCTGGCACCGGTCCGCCTGACGTTCCCGCCTGCTTTCGCGCTTCGCGGCGCGGACAGGCTGCATCCGGGCGCGATCCTCGCGCGCCAGTTGGCAATCTTGGCCATCCCTAGGCTGCGCCCAGCGTTCGCCAGGCCGCTGCGTTGCCCGGCAATACCCGATACCGCGCATCATTTCGCACCCAGCCATTTACGAAACGGCATAGTAATGGCGCTCTGCAGCCCTGGCCGCTTTCCGCGGTCCGGATCCATCGGAAGAGCCAGAAATGGTATAGAAGCGCCTGCCGCGCTTCGCCCTGACCGAGATCAGCTCGCCGCTGATTTGGTTGCGTCAACTAGATCATGACGCAGTATCCGAAACTATATTTTCTCGGTACACCCGCAGGTCAGAGGGGCATAGCACAATAGGGAACGTAACGGGATTTGACGCTCTTAGATCTTCTTCCATTGACTCTCCGCAATTATTTTGATGATGACTTGTAAACCACTGCTTGCAGCTAACCGTCTGACCATATGAGGAAGATGTACTACCCTTTCCAATAGCTGTTTGTTGGAGGAAGAGGTAGCCAGTTCCTAGTTGCGGAGGGGCCTAGCCTTCTGTCACTAGTTCAACGAGTACATGCTGATCAACGCGGGACTGCACCCTTTTCAGCAGACTCGCAGACATTCCCCCGCAGACGGCGACAACGTCAGGGAAAACGGCCCTGGCCCAAACTAAGGAGAGAAATGCGCAAGTTTTCGATCGCGCTGAGTGCAGTCGGCGCGCTGCTCATGCTCGGTGCCGCCTCTGCTGCGCAGGCGGCTCCCCGCATCATCGTCGGCGCCGACACGCACACCGTGCACCCGAACGCAACGCCGGCCTGTGGCAATGGCTGCTTCAACCTCTACAACCTTGCCTTCGGCCCGAACGAGATCCAGAGCGCCAACGTGCCTCACGACAATGGCGTAGGCGGCAAGGTCGGCCAGACCATCAACCTGCGCTACGCGACCGACAGCAGCCCGAACGAGGACTTCACCGGTGGCTACGCGGGCACCGTCGGCGAACTGTGCCCCGAGGGCCAGCTGTCCCCCTACATCTGCAACACCTACGGCTCCAGCAGCATCTACGGCGGTAACTTCCCGGTGTACGAGAGCAACTGGGCGCCGTACGGCAACGAGACCGACCTCTGCGTCGGGGTTCGGCGGCCGGCTTACTCAGGCGAGAACGTCACGCTTCAGCCCTGTGGCCTGAGCGGCGCGACCTTCTGGGTGGCCGACCTGCAAAACTCGCACATCGGCTACACGCCGTTCCTGAACGGCGCGGACACCAACTACACCCACCCGCTGGTGCTGACTGTCGTGCCTGGCTGGAAGACCGGCCTGCGGCTGCGGGTCGAGCGGCTGAACCTCCTCTCGCACGGCTACATCGCCAACGAGCAGATGTTCGCGCTGTCCTTCGGCATCGAACTCTAGAAACTGCGGTACTGCCCCCGGCCCGTGCCGGGTCCTCCCGCAACGAGGACCCGGCACGGGTGTTTTCATGCCAGGACCGCGCAGGTCAGGCAGCGTCCTCGCCGGGGGTCCGGCAGTAGCAGTCGGCCAGATGATCGTTGACGATGCCGCACGACTGCATGGTCGCGTAGGCCGTCACCGGCCCGGTGAAGGTGAAGCCGTGGCGGCGCAGTTCCTTGGAAAGCGCCTTGGAGGCGGCTGTCGATGCCGGGATATCGTCCAGCCTGACCGGCGCGGGGCCCGGCTCGGCCGCGAACTTCCAGACCAGCTCCGCCAGGCCGCCGGGGATGCCGAGCGCGGCGCGGGCGTTGCCGATGGAGGCCTGGACCTTCGCCCGGTTGCGCACTATGCCAGGGTCAGCGAGCAGCCGGGCCTCGTCGGCAGGGCCGAAGCCGGCCACGGTTGCGATGTCGAAGCCGCGGAACGCGGCCCGGAAGTTCTCCCGCTTGCGCAGGATGGTCAGCCACGACAGCCCGGACTGGAAGGCCTCCAGGCACAGCCGCTCGAACAGCCCGTTGTCATCGCGCACCGGCAGGCCCCACTCGCCGTCGTGATAGCCGAGGTATTCCGGGGCGCTCAGCGACCAGGGACAGCGCAGCAGGCCGTCAGGGCCCGCTACTGGCAGCCCGGCGGTCATCGGTCGTCGCGCACGCTGGTCGCCTGGCTGGGCTGGGCCAGCGGGTCCGCGGCAGTCACCGGTTCCTGCTCCCGCTCATGCGCCGGCTGATCTGCCACCGTCTGCTCTGGCACGGGCTGGCGCGGAACGGAGTGCGGCGGCACTGCCTGCTGACTTCCCAGCTGATGGGGTACCTCAGGTCCCGTGCTCCCGGTCCGGTTGCCGTCCGGGTGCTCCCCGCCGGGCTCAGCCTGCTCCAGCCTGCTGCGCAGCCAGTCGATCTCGGCATCCCGGTCGGCCAGCACCCTGGCGATGTGCTGCAGCGCGCGCTCGGTGGCACCGGCGTGGTAGCCAAGCAGTGCGGCCGGGGGCCGGTACCTGGCCACGTCGGCCGGCGCCTGGAAGTCGGTATCCGCAGGCTCGTCGGGAAGATCGCGGACTAGCTCGCCGCCTCCGCCCATGGCCACCACGACGACGCCGCCGATGATCACGACGGCTACGAGAATGATGGCGATCGACACACATGCATCGTGCCATGCCGGGCCAGTGAATAGTGCGCGACAGCGATTGCCGGGCCCCTATGAGACGGTATCGCCCCAGGCAGGCGAGCTGCGGACGGCTCGCGAGCGGCTCAGCGGATGCGCCGCCTGGCCCGGAACTCCCGGCGCACCACGCCCGGTCAGGTCATGTCGGTGAAATCGCGCTTGCCGACATTCTGGCTGTGCGCGTCGAGGATGACCTGAACGACCTCGGCCGGGTCGTCGACCACCCGCAGCAGGTCAGGGTCGCCGGCCGAGATCTTGCCCGCCGCCAGCACCGTGTCGATGATCCAGTCCCGCAGGCCGCTCCAGTAGGAGCTGCCGACCAGCACGATCGGGAACTTCGTGATCTTGCCGGTCTGGACCAGCGTCACCGCCTCGAACAGCTCGTCCAGCGTGCCGAAGCCGCCCGGCAGCACCACGAATGCCTGCGAGTACTTCACGAAGATGGTCTTGCGGACGAAGAAGTACCTGAACTCGATGCCGATGTCGACGTAGTCGTTCAGGCCCTGCTCAAGCGGAAGCTCGATGCCGAGCCCGACCGACACCCCGCCCGCGGTGGACGCGCCCTTGTTGGCCGCTTCCATGACCCCGGGGCCGCCGCCGGTCAGCACCGCATAGCCGGCCTTGGCCAGGCCCGCCCCGATCTGCTCGGCGGCGTAGTACTCGGCGCTGTCGGCCCGCGTCCTGGCCGAGCCGAACACCGACACGGCCTGGCCGAGCTCCGCCAGCAGCCCGAACCCCTCCACGAACTCCGCCTGGATGCGCAGCACCCGCCAGGGATCGGTATGCACCCAGTCGCTTGGCCCGCGCCAGTCGAGCAGCCGCTGGTCGGTCGTTGTCTTCGGGATGTGCTTGCCACGCAAGGTGGCTGGGCCCTGACGGCGCAGCCGTCGCCGGGGCTCGGAGTGCAAGCTCATGGTCGCTAAGGTAGCTGCCAGGGCGCAGTGGTCGGGTGCGCACCCGCGGGACGGATCGGACCGGCCGCGCGGCAGCCGTTCCGGCCCTAATCAGCCGCTCACCCCGTGATCGCGCAGGATCTCGTTCAGCGCCGCCTTGTCGTGCTTGCTGCCCTCAGCAAGCCGCCTGAGCACCAGCACGCAGGGCAGGCCGAACTCGCCGCCGTCGAACTTGCGCATCCTGGTGCCGCCGACGCAGACCGACCAGGGCGGCGCCTCGCCGCGCGGCAGTTCATCGCCGGTCTGCACGTCGATGACGCGGCTGGTCTTGGTCAGGATGGTGCCGGCGCCGAGCACCGCGCCGGCCCGGACCCTGGCGCTCTCCACGACCATGCACCTGGACATGATCGTGGCGTCGTCCTCGACGACCACGGGCACCGCGTTCGGCGGCTCGAGCACGCCGCCGATGCCCACGCCGCCGGCCAGGTGCACGTTCTTGCCGATCTGGGCGCAGGAGCCCACGGTGGCCCAGGTATCCACCATGGTGCCGGAGTCGACGTAGGCGCCGATGTTGACGAACGACGGCATCAGCACCGCGCCGGGCGCCACGTAGGCGCCCCACCTGACGATCGACCCGGCCACCGCGCGCACGCCGTCCAGCCGGGCGGTCAGCGGCACCCGGTCGTGGTAGCGGAAGTCCCCGACCTGCGACTGGACCATCGGCAGCACCCGGAACGCCAGCAGGATCGCGCGCTTGGCCCGCTCGTCCACCACGATCTCGTCGGTGACAGGATCCGGCCACGCCACGCGGGCCTGGCCCGAGTCGATCATGTCCACCGCGGCCACGATCTGGGCGGCCGCCTGCGAGTCGGCTGGGCTCAGGCCGGCCCTGGACTCCCAGAGCTCATCGATGACCTGCGGCAGCGGCGAGGCGCCTGCGGAGCCGGCCGCAAAGCGACTGCCCTGACCAGACGCACCGGGCGAGGCGTTCATGACGACGGAGCCTAGCGCCCTGCGCACCGGGTAGCGTCATACGCGTGCCGAAGAGCCCGCAGCGAGCCCGCTCGTCGAGACTGGTGCGCGCTGCCGCGGCAACGGTCGTGGTGCTCGTCGTCGTCGCCGTCACCTACCTGCTGACGGCCAAGCACGTCCCGCTGATCCTGGAGCCGACGCAGTGCACGGCCACGGCTGGCAAGCAGGAACTCGCGCTGACCGTCGGCCAGGCCGGGATCGCGGCAACCATCGCCGGCGTCGCGACCAGGCGGCACATGCCAGTCCGGGCGGTCACGATCGCGTACGCGGCCGCGCTGCAGGAATCCAAGCTGGCCAACCTCAACTACGGCACCGCGGACTCGCTCGGGGTGTTCCAGCAGCGGCCATCGCAGGGATGGGGCACTCCGCAGGAGATCGAGAACCCGGTGTATGCCTCCACCCGGTTCTTCGCCGCCCTGGCAGCAGTTCCCGGCTACCAGCGCATGCCGGTCTACAAGGCCGCGCAGGCAGTGCAGCGCAGCGCCGACGGCTACGCCTACGGCCAGTACGCCACCGTCGGCGCCCAGCTCGCCGACGCCTTCACCGGCACGACCCCGCACGCGCTGTGGTGCTCCTACTCGCAGCCGCCTGGCAAGCCCAGGCTGGCCGCCGCCAGCCAGGCGCTGACCAGCGCTTTCGGCTACCTGCGGATAAGGCGGGCGGGGGATCCGGCCAGGACCGTGCAGGTCAGGCGAGCGGGCGTAGGCTGGGCGGTGGCGGCATGGCTCGTCTCGCATGCCGGCAGCTACGGCATCGCCGATATCCGGTATCGGGGGTATGAATGGCTTCGCGGCCATGGCTCGGGTACGTGGATGCGCGTGCCCGGACGGGCCGGGACGCCGGCTGGTCCCTATGCGGTGGTCTTCGGCTGATAACCTGCGATCCCCACGGTCAGGGCGCTTGCGCCATGATCCGGCAGGGACCCGATACTGGTGGTAGACCGCGACGCACGGGTCAGCGCAGCCGCTGCGTGCAGCAGGGACGCTGAGCGGAGCAGGGGCGCGGACGCGAAGAGGAGAGCTCGGAAGTGACGTACATCATCACGCAGCCTTGCGTCGATGTGCTCGACAAGGCGTGCATCGAGGAGTGCCCGGTCGACTGCATTTACGAGGGCGAGCGGATGCTCTACATCCACCCCGATGAGTGCGTGGACTGCGGCGCCTGCGAGCCTGTCTGCCCGGTGGAGGCCATCTTCTACGAGGATGACGTGCCGGATCAGTGGAAGGACTACTACAAGGCCAACGTGGAGTTCTTCGCCGACCTCGGCTCGCCAGGCGGCGCCTCCAAGACCGGCAAGATCGACAAGGACCACCCCATCGTGGCTGCCCTGCCGCCGCAGGAGACCGAGCACTAGCCTCCTGGGCCCTTCTAGGCGGGAAACGTGACGGCTCCGGTGCAGATCGCGCCCACGCTGGCAGGGCGCCTTCCGGCGTTTCCCTGGGACTCGCTCGCCGCGGCCGCCGCTCGGGCGCGCGCGCATCCTGGCGGGATCGTGGACCTGTCGGTGGGAACTCCGGTCGACCCGGTTCCGGCCGCCGTGCAGGCGGCTCTCGCCGGGGCCAGTGACTCGCCCGGCTATCCCGCGACTGCCGGAACCGCGGCGCTCCGGGCTGCCGCGGCCGGCTGGCTGGCCAGGCGGCACGGCGTCACGGTGCCGTCTGACGCGATCCTGCCGGTCATCGGCACCAAGGAGTTCATTGCCTGGCTGCCGACCCTGCTTGGCTGCGGGCCAGGGGACGTGGTCGTCCATCCCGAGCTTGCCTACCCGACCTACGACGTCGGCGCCCGGCTGGCCGGGGCGCAGCCAGTGGCAGCCGACGGGCTGACAGCGCTCGGCCCCGCCCCCGTCGCCCTGGCGTGGCTGAACTCGCCCTCTAACCCGACCGGCCGGGTGCTGCCGGCCGAGCACCTGCGCAAGGTCGTCAGCTGGGCCCGGGAGCGCGGCACCGTCGTGGCCTCCGACGAGTGCTACATCGAGCTTGGCTGGGAGGGCGCGCCGCTGTCGGTGCTGCACCCGGACGTTTGCGGCGGCTCGCACGACGGCCTGCTCGCCGTGCACTCGCTGTCCAAGCGGTCGAACCTGGCCGGCTACCGGGCGGGCTTCGTGACCGGTGACCCGGCCCTGGTCGCGTCACTGCTGGAGATCCGCAAGCATGCCGGGATGATCGTTCCGGCGCCGGTGCAGGCGGCCATGACGGCGGCGCTGTCCGATGACGCGCACGCGCAGCAGCAACGGTCCAGGTACGCCGCTCGGCGGGCCCTCCTCTGGCCAGCGCTGGAGGCAGCGGGCTGGTCCGTCACGCATTCCGAGGCCGGCCTGTACCTGTGGGCATCCCACCACGACCTCGACTGCCGGGCCAGCGTCGACCGGCTGGCCGGCCTTGGCATCCTGGTGGCACCCGGCGAGATCTACGGTCCGGCAGGCGCCCGCCACATCCGGGTCGCCCTCACCGCCACCGACGAGCGCGTCGACGCCGCCGTCGCTCGCCTGGCCACCGCGCGCTGACGGCGCCCTTGGCAGCCCGCGGGCGCGAGCAGGCGGGCATCATCAGGACGGCGGCGGGCTGCCGATGCGCCAGTACACGCCGTCGGCGCGCTCCAGGAAGCCCTCGTCGACCAGGTACCTGCGCAGCGCCGCGTTGTCGTCATGCAGGCTCTTGAGGAACTCGTTGACGGCCCCGTCGGGGTATCGCACGCCGGGCTCGAAGGCCTGCACGATCTCGCCAAGCAGCAGCCTGCGCCTCGACTGCCGCGCGGGCAGCTGCGCGATCCTGTCGCCGCGCAGGAACACCTGCAGGCTCGCATTCTTGCTCATGGCTGCCAGCACGGGGCCAGGATCCAGTTCGCTCATCCGCGTCATTGTGGTCGGCCGGCGCGGCTGCGTCACGTGGATATCCGCGGGGTACGACCTTCGAACCAGACCCGGTTTGCCCGGAGGGTCTGCTCGTCGATCCAGGAAGGTGCCAGATGGCCGAGACTCAGGCAACCGCAGACGACATAGTGCTGGCCCACTTCATCGTGTCCGACGACGTCGAGCGCTCCTGCCGCTTCTACAGCGAAGTCCTCGGCGGCAAGACCGTAAGGTCAGGCGAGCCGTCGTACGTCGCGCTGGCCAACAGCTGGATCATCATCAACCGCGGTGGCGGCCCGACGGACGACAAGCCGACCGTCACGCTGGAGCCACCGCGCGACCCGGACCGGGCCAGCAGCTTCCTCAATATCCGGGTCGCTGACATCCAGGCCGTGTACGCCGAGTGGAGCGCGCGGGGCGCGGAATTCCTGACGCCGCCGAAACAGCACCCGACCGAGATGCGCTGCTACATGCGCGATCCGGACGGTTACCTGATCGAGGTTGGCCAGACCACCCTGGCGACTGGCTGGCGTCCGCCGACCTGAGTAGCCGACACGCCGCGTCCGTTACTATCGCTAGAACACGTTCTAGTGAGTAGCCAGGGGACTGGGCACGTGCCTGACCTTGAATCGATCGCGACCGAGCTGGCCGCTGCTTACGACCCAGGACGGCCCACGCTCGCTCCGCTGACCAGCAGCTACGACGGCCTGACCGTGGATGACGCTTACGCCATCCAGCAGCTGCAGGTGCACCGGCGGATAGCGGGCGGCGCGTCGGTGGTCGGCTACAAGGTCGGGCTCACCTCGGCGGCCATGCAGCAGCAGATGGGCGTCTACGAGCCTGACTTCGGCCACCTGCTGTCGGACATGGTGCACCCGGCCGACGCGCCCATCAGCACGGCGCGGTTCCGCCAGCCGAGGGCCGAGCCGGAGATCGCCCTCATCCTTAGCCGCGACCTGCGCGGGCCTGGCCTGTCGGTGGCCGACGTGATGACAGCGACGGCGTATGCGCTGCCCGCGATCGAGATCATCGACAGCCGCATCACCGACTGGAAGATCAGCCTGATCGACACCGTCGCGGACAACGCGTCCAGCGGCGGGGTCGTGCTTGGCCAGAGCCCGGCCGCAGTCGGCGCCAGGGACCTTGCGCTGGCCGGCTGCGTCCTGCGCAAGAACGGCCGCATTCAGTCCACCGGCGCCGGGGCCGCGGTCCTGGGCTCGCCGTGGCACGCTGCGACCTGGATGGCCAACACCCTGACTGCCCGCGGTGCGCGGCTCGCGGCCGGCAGCATCGTCCTGACCGGGTCGATCACCGCCGCCGTGCCGGTAGCGCCTGGCGACACGGTGACGGTCACCATCGACGGCCTCGGGAGCGTGACGGCGGTGTTCGGCTAATGGCGGGGCTCAACTGATATTCCGTGCGTCGCACCCGATGGGCGTATTACGGTTACGGGCTGTGTCCGACATCGCCATCCACCGCCTGGATCAGCGTCCTGACCTGATCGACCGCGTGTACGAGGTCGACTCGACCTGGCCGGAGTTCATGACCACGGACCCGGTCGCCAACGCGCTGCTCTGGCAGATTGGCGGCGCGTTCCCGCACCTGTGCGCAGTGGCAACCGACGAGAGCGACGCGGTTGTCGCAGCCGGCCGCGCGGTGCCGTTCGCCCTCGGGCTGCCCGATCGCGGTGAGCTGCCCGACGGCGGCCTCGACCGGGTCACCATCTGGGCATTCAACGACCGGCTTGAGGGCCGTACCCCCGACACCGCCTCCGCGGTCGAGATCTCGGTCGGCCGGGCGCAGCGGGGCACCGGCCTGTCGCACCGGATGGTGGCCGCGCTGCGCTCCGCTGCCCGCGCCGCAGGCTTCGCCCGGCTGGTGGCGCCGGTCCGGCCGACGGCCAAGCACGAGCAGCCGCACCTGCCGATGGCGGAGTACATCACGAGGCTCCGCCCGGACGGGCTGCCGGCCGACCCATGGCTGCGCGTGCATGTCCGGGCCGGGGGGCGCATCCTGCGCGTCGCGCCCGCGTCCATGGTGATGACCGGGTCACTGGCCGAGTGGCGGGCGTGGACCGGCCTGCCCTTCGACCGAGGCGGCGAGGTCATCGTGCCGGGCGCGCTCGTGCCGGTGCACTGCGACGTGGAACACGACCACGCGGTATACGTCGAGCCGAACGTCTGGGTCGAGCACGACCTTTCTGCTGGCTAGACGGGTGCGGCAGTGGCCAAGTCGATACCCTGTCTTGGCCCCAAGGAGCCAATTCATCGGTTAAGTAATGATCTGAGCGTGTCGCGACGCTGAAGTCGATGGTGCGCGGTTCTAGTCCAGGGAGCTGGGTAGCTGCCACTCTCTGGTGACGAGGTAGGAGAGGTACATGCGCGAGGTGCAATCCTTCGACGCCTTCTACGCCAGGACCGTGCACGGCGTCACCAGCAAGATGCGCGAACTGGCAGGCGACGATCCGCAGGCCGATCACGCCATCCGCGAGGCTTATGCCAGGGCATACCAGCAGTGGTTCGAGGTGTCCGGCTACCGGGATGCCGAAGACTGGGTATTCGACACGGCCAGGGAGGCATACGAGCGGCGGCGCGCCGAGGCTGGACCCGCCGGGTCCGCACCGAAGGCTCCGGACACGGGCACCTGGCCAGGCATGTACCGGCCGCGTAAGCCGGCCGCCGACCCAGCCGCGACAGTGACCGGGCCGATCGGTCCTGATTCCGGTCGCCCCGGCATGCCCGGCGCTGCCTCCCCGCCGGCGTTCGGTCCTGCCGCCAACCAGCCAGCGGGAGCGCCGGTCAACTGGTTCAAGCCGGCCGCAGACGGCGGCCCCAAGCCAGGGGGCCAGGGCGCCGCATTCCCGTCGGCGGCCGGCCAGGCCGACCCGTTCCCGGCGGCAGCACAGTGGGACAGCCCGTCCCCGGCGGCCGGCCAGGCTGGAGCGGCGGCAGCCTGGGACCCCCGTTACCCGGCGGCCGGCGGCCAGGCCGGCCCGGCGGCACCCTGGGGCAGCCCTTCCCCGGCGGCCGGAGGCCAGGCCGGGCAGTTCGATCCGGCGGCACCCTGGGGCGGCGCGTTTCCCGCGGGAACGACCCAGGCCGACCCGCGTCAGCCCGGTGCCGGGCCAACCGCCACCGCGCAGGGCCGGCCATCTGCCGCCGGGTCCTTCACCGGCATGCTGAACCGGCCCGGGGCCGGCACGATGCTCATCGCCGTTGTCGCGGTAATCGCGCTCCTGGCGGCCGGCACCGTCGCTTACCTCGCCTTCGGGCGCAAGCCCGCGGCCAGCCGCACAACCACGCCGCCGGCAGCTGTCTCCAAGGCCCAGCCGCAGATGCTGGCCGCGGGCCGGGTGGGGCCCCGCTCGGCCGTTCCCTGGTCACTGCTCGGGCCCGACTGGGTGCTCGCCGAGGAATCGAGCGCGGCACCGGATCCGGCAGGCCAGCCGACGGGCAGCGGCACCATCAGCACGTACCTGGTGGACCCCAAGGGCGGCATGTACCTGATCCAGCAGTGGTCAGCGACGCTGACCCCGACGCTGCTCGCCTGGTCGGGCAACGCTGACACAGCGCTCTACGTCAGCTTCACGCCCGACAGCAGCGCCCTCAGTTACAGCCTGCTCAATCTGCCCACCGGACAGATCACGCAGCTCACGCTGCCGGCCGGGGTGTCGGTTGCCGGGTTCACGCGGCCCGACGGGCTTAACCTCGTCGCCGTGCAGCAGGGTCCGCAGCGATTCAGGCTGCAGCGGTACAGCCTGACTGGCGCGCTGACCGCTCAGCTGTCTTACATGCCCGTGCGGGGCGGACAGCCCTCCTTGAGCACCTGCGGCATCTCCTGCGGCGCGCTCAGTTCGCCGGATGGCCTCACTGCGGTCTGGGCCATGGGCGGGGACGAGATGCAGCTGGTCAGTAACCTCGGCGGGATCGTCCGCCGACTGCACGTGCCGGACAGCGGGACGCCACCGTCCTGTGCTCCGATCCGGTGGTGGGGACCTGGCATGATCCTGGCGAGCTGCTCGGCGCCCGGGGCAGCGGGCGCGCCGAGGCGCCTCTGGCTGGTACCCGCCGACGGTGCTGCGCCGACTGCGCTCACGCTTGCATCAGGCGGCCCCGCTGGGTCGGGCTTCTACACTGACGCCTGGCGCACCGGCGGCAGCATCTACGTGACGGCCACGAGCCCGACGCAGTGCCCGCAGGCCCCGACCGGGCCGGGCGGTATGGACATCCTGCGCCTTAGCGCCAGCGGAACCGACACGCCCATCACGATTCCCGGCACGACCGGCAACCACAACACGATCGTGGCCAGCGGCGGCGGCAGGCTCCTGGTGCTGGCGCAGACTAGCTGCCCCGGCACCACGTCGCTGCTCGTCTTCGATCCCGCGGACGGCGCGAGTCATGTCGTGCTGACAGGCACATCTGGCCAGTCTGGCGTGATCGCCGCGCTACCACTCGGCACCAGATGAGCGCAGCTGGCGGGCCTCAGGCCCGCTGGCGGTAGCGACCGACCGTGAGCGCGCCGAACACCAGGCTGATGCCGGCGATCCAGGCTGCCGATTGCAGCAGCGGCGTGGCCAGCGGGCCGCCGAGCATGAGGCCGCGCATGGCGGTCGAGAAGATCGAGATCGGGTTGACCCTGACGAAGGCCTGCAGCCAGCCTGGCATGCTCCCGGCCGGCACCAGCACCGAGCTGGCGAAGGTCAGCGGCATGATCAGCATGAAGGCCGTCGCCTGCACCGCCTCCGGGCTGCGCAGCGCGACGCCAAGGAAGGCCATCAGCCAGCACATGGCCACGCCGAGCGCCAGCACCAGGCCGAAGGCGCCCACCGCGCCGGCCAGGCCGCCGTGGAAGCGGAACCCGAGCGCCGCCGCAACGCCGACGATGATCACTGACGACCACGCTGTCCGCGTGATGTCGGCCGTCACCCGGCCGGCCACCACCGCGGAGCGGGCCATCGGCAGCGAGCGGAACCTGTCGATGAGCCCGTGCTGGAAGTCCGCGTTGAGCCCGACAGCGGTCGCGAAGGTGCCGAACCCGATTCCCTGCACGAGCAGGCCCGGCAGCACGAACTGCAGGTAGGCCCGCGTCGATCCGGAGATCGCGCCGCCGAATACGTACACGAACAGAAGCAGGAACATCAGCGGCTGAATGGTCATGCCGATCAGCTGCTGCGGATCGGACAAGACGTGCAGCATGTTCCGGCGGGCCAGCACGGCGGTCTGGGTGGCGATCATCGGCCTGCTCCTTCCAGTTCCTGCTCGGCGTGATGGCCGGTGATCGCCAGAAACGCCTCGTCCAGGCTCGGCAGCCGGACCGCGAGATGCCGTACCGCGATACCGGCCTGCTCCAGGCTCCGTGCGGCCGCCGTAACAAGTTCCTCGTCGGGCACCTGCACGGTGAGCAGGTCCTCGGTTGTCGCCGGGTGACTCGTCCCGGAGAGCCCGGCGAGCACCGCGGCCGCGGCGTCCAGGTCCGACCTGCGCAGTGGCCTGACTTCGAGCACCTGGCCGCCGGCCAGGCCCTTGAGCTCGGCCGGGCTGCCCTGAGCCACCGTCACTCCCCGGTCGATCACCATGACCTCGCTGGCCAGCCGGTCGGCCTCCTCGAGGTACTGGGTGGTGAGCAGCACGGTGGTGCCGGCCGCGGCGAGTTCCCTGATCACGTCCCAGAGCTGGTTCCTGCTCGCCAGGTCCAGTCCCGTGGTCGGCTCGTCCAGGAACAGCACCGCCGGCCGGCCGACGAGGCTGGCCGCCAGGTCCAGGCGCCTGCGCATGCCGCCCGAGTAGTCCTTGACCTTGACTCCTGCCGCCCCGGCGAGCCCGAATGTCTCGAGCAGTTCGGCCGCCCGGGCGCGCGCAGCGGCACGCCGCATCCCGAGCAGCCTGCCGATCATGTACAGGTTCTCCCGTGCCGAGATCAGGTCATCGACTGCCGCGTACTGCCCGGTCAGCCCGATCACCCGGCGGACTTGCTGTGGCTGCGCCACGACGTCGTAGCCGAGCACGCTGGCCCGGCCCGAGTCGGGCCGGGCCAGCGTAGTCAGGATCCGGACCGCGGTGGTCTTGCCCGCGCCATTGGGTCCGAGCAGGCCGAAGATGGCGCCCGAGGGCACCTCCAGGTCCAGCCTGTCCAGCACCGGTCTGGCTCCAAAGCTCTTGCTCAGTTCCGCCGCGAAGATCGCGGACCTGGCTGACGCGAAGCTCGACACGTTTCCTCCCTAGGTGGCTGGCACGGCCGGAGAGCTCACGGCGGCGCGATGCTATAGTTCAAATGTCGAGAATCTTTACAGTGGAGAGATCTACAGACACGATATATCGCGAGTTCGGCAATCGTCAAGTGGTTCCTGCGCCGCCGTGGCGTGGCAGGATCGGGACGTGGCCGATCCGCAGCAGGAGGCGAGAACGTCCCGGCAGGAACTGGTCAGCGCGGCGGGGCTGGCGGCCAGGCTGCACCAGAACGCCTACGACCGGTTCGAGGACGCCGCGTCGGAATATGTCGGCGTGAACCGGTCAGCGATGCGGTGCATGGACGTGCTGGAGCGGGTGGGCCGCCTGACGCCCGGCGAGATCGCCACCCAGACCGGGCTGACCAGCGGCGCCGTGACCGCCCTGCTGGACCGGCTCGAGCGCGTCGGCTACGTGCGGCGGATGCGCGACCCGGATGACCGCCGCCGGATCTGGGTCGAGCTGACTGACAAGGCCAGGCAAGTCGCGGGCGAGGTGTACGGGCCGCTTGTTGATGTGCTCGACGAGTACGAGAAGTACTCCGATGAGGAGTTGCAGCTGATCACGAGGTACATCGAGCGCGGCAGCGAGCTGCTGCTTGAGTTCGCCGCCCGGATCGAGGAGATGCGCCGGCGGCGGGACAGTATCGGCTAGCCAGCCTCCGGCTGGACGGTATCGGCTAGCCAGCCTGCGGCTGGACGGTGCCAGCTAGCCAGCCTCCGGCTGGACGGGCTCCTGAGCGCGAGCGGCGCCCGGCGCGATGGCCGTAGGCTGGCAGGCGTGTTCAGCCTCTACGACACCAAGCTGCGAGACGTCGTCGAGATCGTGCCCGCCAGGGCCGGCCAGCTGCGCATGTACACGTGCGGGCCGACCGTCTACCGGTTCGCGCACGTCGGCAACCTGCGGTCCTACCTGCTGTCGGATCTGATCAGGCGCAACGCGGAGCGGCACGGCCTGTCGGTCATCGTCTGCCAGAACATCACCGACGTGGGGCACCTGGCCGACGACGCGGAGATCGACCCCGAGGGTGAGGACAAGATCCTGGCCCAGGCCCGTGCCGAGGGAAAGACGGCGCTGGAGATCGCCCGGTTCTACGAGGACGCGTTCCGGGCTGACTGCGTCACGCTGAACATCGCGCCGCCCGACTACACCCCGCGCGCATCGGAGTCGATCGACCTGATGCTCGAGCTGATCGGCAAGCTGCTGGAGTCCGGGCATGCCTACGCGGCAGAAACCGGCTCTGTCTACTTCGACGCCCGCAGCTTCCCCGATTACGGCGCGATCTCCGGCAACCGGCTTGACTCGCTGCGGCCCGGCCACCGGTTCGAGGGCGAGGTCGACGAGCACAAGCGCTTCCACGCCGACTGGGCGCTGTGGAAGGGCACGCCCGGTGGCCGCGAGCTGACCTGGGAGACTCCGTGGGGCACCGGGTTCCCCGGCTGGCACACCGAGTGCTCGGCCATGTCGCTGCGCTACCTCGGCCAGGCGATCGACATCCACACCGGCGGCATCGACCTGCGCTTCCCGCATCACGAGGACGAGCGGGCGCAGTCCAACTCGCTTACCGGCCGGGAAGTGGTGGCGCACTGGGTGCACGGCGAGCACGTCTTGTTCGAGGGCCGCAAGATGGCCAAGTCGACGGGCAACGTGGTGCTGCTGGCCGATCTCGAGGCCCGCGGGCTCGACCCGCTGTCGGCCCGGCTGGCGTTCCTTGAGCACCGATACCGCCAGCAGATGAACCTGACCTGGCAAACGCTCGAAGCCGCCGACGGCACGCTGCGCCGGTGGCGGGACCGAGTGGCCACCTGGGCCACTGAGCCCAGCAAGCCGATGCGCGCAGAGTACTCGGAGCGGATCTCCGCCGCGCTGGATCAGGACCTGGACACCCCGGCCGCGCTCCGCGTCCTGCGCGAACTGGAGCGGGATGCGCAGGTCCCGGCCGGGTCGAAGTTCGAGACGTTCGCCGCCTTCGACAGGGTGCTCGGGCTGGACCTGGTCCGCGAGATCGGACGGGTACCTGCCCCGCCGTCTCTGCCGGCCGGCGCCGAGGCCAAGCTCGCCGCCCGGGAGGCGGCGCGCAGCCGCAAGGACTTCGCCACGTCGGACCGGCTGCGGTCTGAGCTTGCCGACCTCGGCGTGAGCGTCGCTGACACTCCCGAAGGCCAGACCTGGTCGCTAGCGCACTAAGCCGACGGCCTCATCCCGCTGGGCAGCCCTAGCAGTCACACCAGCACCGGCCAGCAACACGCTGCAGCCGCCCAGACCAGCCCCAGCAGTCACACGAGCACGCCAGCACCGGCCAGCGACCCGCTGCAGCCGCCCAGCCCAGCCCCGGCAGTCACACCAGTTCCACCAGCATCGCCTAGGACCAGTGCGGGCTCGCCAGGCTGCGCTCTGTGCCTTGCTAGGTGCGCTATAGCAGACCCAGCAAGGCACAGAACAGCCGTCAGAGTTGATTTGCCACGCTTTGCGGACGGGCCAGGGCTGCGCGTGCCGCCACCGCTGGTACTGCTTGCCTCGCGAACCCCGTTGCCGACTAACCCCGGCGCAGTCCGCAGTCACCGCTGCTCCGTCAGCAGCTCAACACCGGCCCATATCATGCCAAACAACTAATCCGACTAATCCGACCGATTATTCTGTGTAGCTGCACCGGGGCTATAGCCCCGCTGAAGCTACACAGTAGGATGAGTAGGAAATAGTTTTGCCCGATTTGCCGGGCTCGAGCGCGCCATCGCGTGGTGGCGAGGACCGCCAGGGGGGCGGGTGGGGCGCCCGCGGAGACGGGCCCGCGAGATGGCGGCACCGCGGAGAAGCGGGTCCCGCGAGGTGGCGAGGGACGCCGCCAGGTGGCACGGGACGCGAGGTGGCCGCGGCCCGCGAAGAAGCGGGAGGTTGCGGGGCTGCCGGTGCGCGGCCTCGCGATGACGCGCTGGCCTGGGCCTTTGGTCGCTCCGCTGCTGGTGCGCAACAGATCGCGGCCCCGGACGGTCGCCGCGCAACGGATCACCGCTGATGCGCATGGCGCGCGGCTGCCATCCGGTATGTCCGTGCTCCTAGGCTTGACGGACCTAGATCATCAAGCCGACACACGGGAGCCGCCTGTTATGACGGAGACCAAGCGCCGAGAGTGCACCCACGCACGGACCTACCTGATGTGCCCGCCAGAGCACTTCGCGGTGGAATATGCCATTAACCCGTGGATGAACCCCGACGAGCCGGTCGACGTCAAGCTGGCCATGCAGCAGTGGCGGCGGCTGGGCGAGGTTTACTCGGCCCTCGGCCACACCGTGCATACCATCGCCCCCGAGCCGGGCCTGCCAGACATGGTGTACGCCGCTAACGGCGCGACGGTCATCAACGGCAAGGTGCTGAGCGCCAGGTTCAAGTACGCCGAACGCCAGCCGGAATCCGCGGCGTACCTCGCCTGGTTCCGCCAGAACGGCTACGCCCAGATCCGCGAGTCCGCGGTGACGAACGAGGGCGAGGGCGACATCGTCTTCGCTGGCCGGGCCATCCTGGCCGGGTACGGCTTCCGCAGCGACGCCGAAGTCCGCGACGAACTGGTCGAGTTCTACGGCCTGCCGGTGGTCAGCCTGCGGCTGGTCGACCCTCGCTTCTATCATCTCGACACCGCCATGGTGGTGCTGGACGCCGACACGGCCGCCTACTACCCGGCTGCCTTCGACGACGCGGGCAAGGCAGCCCTGACGTCGCACTTCGCCGAGCTGATCGAAGTAAAGGACGAGGACGCCGAGGTCCTCGGGCTCAACGCGATCAGCGATGGCCGCAACGTGGTCCTTCCAGAGCAGGCGACCGGGCTGATCGCTCAGCTCACGGCCGCCGGCTTCGAGCCAGTCGGGGTGGACCTGTCCGAACTGCTCAAGGGTGGCGGCGGCCCCAAGTGCTGCACCCTTGAGCTCCGCTAGTCACGCAGTCAGCCACGTCGGAGCGATTCGGGAGGCATCTGATGTCAGCTAGCACCACCGCGACGGCGGACCGACTGCGCGCGCAGTCCGCAGCGCACAGCGCGCACAACTACCATCCACTGCCGGTCGTGATCGCCGAGGCCGAAGGCGCCTGGGTACACGACGTGGACGGCCGCCGCTACCTTGACCTGCTGGCGGCCTACTCGGCGATCAACTTCGGCCACCGCCACCCGCGCCTTGTCGCGGCGGCCCAGCGTCAGCTCGAGCGGGTCACGCTGGTAAGCCGTGCGTTCGAGCATGACCAGTTCGGGCCGTTCTGCGCTGAGCTCGCCGCGCTGGCCGGCATGGACATGGTCCTGCCGATGAACACCGGCGCCGAGGCCGTAGAGACCGCCATCAAGACTGCCCGCAAGTGGGGCTACGAGGTCAAGGGCGTGCCGGACGGCGAGGCAGTCATCATCGTGTTCGACGGCAACTTCCACGGCCGGACCACGACGATCGTCAGCTTCTCCACCGACCCCGATGCGCGCGACGGCTTCGGCCCGTACACGCCAGGATTCCGCATCGTGCCGTACGGCGACCTAGACGCACTGGCCGCGGCGCTGGACAGCAAGGTCGTCGCGGTGCTCGCTGAGCCGATCCAGGGCGAAGCCGGCGTGCTCGTGCCGCCGCCGGGATTCCTGGCCGGCGTGCGCGAGCTGTGCACCGCGCACGGCGCGCTATTCATCGCCGACGAGATCCAGTCCGGGCTCGGCAGGACCGGCGCCACGTTCGCGTGCGACCACGAGGACGTGGTGCCCGACATGTACATCCTGGGCAAGGCGCTCGGCGGCGGCATCGTGCCAGTCTCCGCCGTTGTCTCCTCCAGCGACGTGCTCGGCGTCTTCAAGCCTGGCCAGCACGGGTCCACGTTCGGCGGCAACCCGCTGGCCTGCGCCGTTGCCCGCGAGGTCATCGCGATGCTTGAGACCGGCGAGTACCAGGAGCGGTCGGCCAAGCTCGGCGCACACATGCATGACCGGCTGAGCGCACTGCCGGAGAGCAAGGTGCGGGATGTGCGCGGGCGCGGCCTGTGGGCCGGAGTCGAGTTCGCCGAGCTTTCCGGGCGCGAGGCTTGCGAGCGGCTGGCCGAGCGCGGAGTGCTGGCCAAGGACACCCACGGCTCGACGATCCGGCTCGCGCCGCCGCTCGTGATCGGCGAGGCGGACCTGGACTGGGCCATCGACCAGGTCGAGGCGCTCGTCCGCTAGCTGTGCCCCCGCCGACCTGCGCCTGCCGACCTGCCGACCCGCGCCTGCCGGCCTGCGCCTGCCGGCCTGCGCCTGCCGACCTGCGCCCCGCCGACCTGCCGGACCGCGGCAGGCCGGAATCCCGGCAGGCCGGCAGGGCGGCTTAGTGGAGGCAGAACTCGTTGCCCTCGGGATCGCGCATGACCGCCGCGCGGTGGCCCGGGTAGGAGTTCCACCAGGCCAGCGTCGCGCCCGCTGCGCACAGCCGGTCAACTTCGCTGTCCAGCTGGCCGG
>DASPWG010000268.1:0-40832 GCA_035621915.1 Streptosporangiaceae bacterium | reverse complement strand
AGGCGGAGCCGAGCGCGGCGACGACGGCCGTCGCCCCGAACAGCATCGGATAACCGCCGAGCACGACAATCGGGGTGGCAATGGCCGGCCCGATGGCGGCCGGGCCGACGATCGCGATATTGATGACGCCGAGGTCCTTGGCCCGGTCGGCGGCGGCCGGCAGCACCTGCGTGATGAGAGCCTGGTCCACCGACAGGTAGGCACCGAAGCCGACGCCGAAGAGCACGGCGGCGACCAGCAGCGAGTCCCACGTCTCGACAAAGGTCAGCAGCAGCGCCGCGACGCCCATCACGATGCCCGCCACGGTGACGATCATCTTCCGCTTGGCCAGCTTGTCGGAGATGATCCCGCCGACGATGGCGGTCAGGACGACGCAGACGGCGTAGATCACGATCACGATGGTCAGGCCGTCGTCCACTGTCTGGCCGGGATGCAGCCTGGTGTAGTGCAGCCGGTTCTCGATGAAGTAGTACAGGTACAGCGTGCCCATGGCGATGGCCAGCGAGTTCAGGAACCGGGTGATCCAGGCCCAGGCGAAGTCCGGGTACTCGCGGGGGCTGATCCAGAAGGCGCCCGCCAGCTTCCGCCAGGAGAACCGCTCGCGGTGCGCAGGGTCAAGCGGATGATCGCTGGTCAGCAGCACGAACGGGATGACCAGGATGAAGAACAGGACCGCGAGCGTGACGTATCCGCTGATGATGCCGGTGGCAACGTCGGACAGCAGGAAGGCCCCGAGCACCAGGCCGAGCGCCTGCGGCATGCCCACCCAGCCGGCCACGGTCGCCCGCTGCCGGACCGGGACGTGGTCGGGGATGGCCGCGCTCAGGCTGGCGTACTCGCCGTTCTGGAAGGCGCTGAACAGCACCCACAGGACTGCCACCCCGGCCACGGTCGTCTGGTAGCCCTGGACCGCCAGGCAGATCCCGCCGAGCAGGGCCATGATCAGGGTCCAGCGGTGCCGGCGTCCGTTCAGCCGGCCGAGAGCGTAAGCAGGGGTGGTCCGGTCGGACAGGGCCCCGGCGATCGGCGTTGCCAGCACCGAGGCAATCGCGCCCAGGGCGGATACCACGCCCAGGGCGACGAACTTGTGCCTGGGGGTGATGTCCTGCAGTTGCGCGGGCAACAGGAACTGCAGTGCGGCCAGCGAGGCCATCCACATGCCCAGGTTGCCGAAGGTCAGGCCCGTGATCCAGGCCGGGCGCACCTGCACCGACGGCTCGGCCAGCGCCAGCGGGACCGCTTGTTCCTGGTCGGTCGACTGGTTGGTCATGACACCTCCGCGGGCTGTTCGCTCGCTGAATCCGCACTCTGGAGACTTCGGCCGTAACCCCTGCTCTGGATCATGCCGTGTCGCGGATCATACTGGTAGGGCCAGATTTTTCGGACGATTTCTACCACCCCGTTACGATCGTGCCCGCGCTAGCCTGGATGACTGTGCAGATAACGATCGTCGGCTGCGCAGGCAGCTACCCCGCCCCGGACAGCCCGGCGTCCTGCTACCTAATCGATACCGGCAGCTTCCGGCTCGTGATTGACCTCGGAAACGGGGCGCTCGGGCAGCTGCAGCGGTACGTGAGCCTGGAGGACGTGGACGCAGTCTGCCTGAGCCACCTGCACGCCGACCACTGCCTGGACATGTGCGGCTTCTCGGTGGTCAAGACGCACCACCCGCGCGGCCAGGGCCGCCGGATCCCCGTCTACGCGCCTGCGGGCGCGCAGGACCACCTGGGCAAGGCGCTGAGCCCAGACCCGGACAGCACCGGCATGCGGGACTCCTTTTCCTTCATCGACCTGGCCGCTGGCAGCCTGGAGATCGGCCCGCTGCGCGTGACCACGGCGCGCATGAATCACCCGGTGGAGACCTTCGGCTTCCGGATCGAGCATGACGGCCAGGTCCTTGCCTACTCGGCCGACACCGGCCCCGAGCCGGAGCTGCTGCGGCTGGCGGCCGGTGCGGACGTGCTGCTCTGCGAGGCGTCCTTCCTCGACGGGCCCGACCTGCCGCCTGACCTGCACCTCACCGCCAGGCAGGCGGGCGAGTACGCGGCCAGGGCCGGGGCCGGCGAGCTGGTGCTGACGCACCTGGTGGCGTGGAATGACCGGGCTCCCGCGCTGAGCCAGGCTGCGCAGGCCTTCGACGGTGAGCTGTCGCTGGCCAGTCCCGGCCGCCGGCTGCTCGGCGGCGCGGACCCCGGCGCCCCGGAGCAGGCCGGGTACTAGCCGGACGACCGGGTCGCTGGCTGGCACGCCAGCCGGGCTCGGCCCGGCCGGCGCGAGGCGACCCGTTAGGCTGCAAGCCATGTCCCGACCAGATGGCCGAAGCGCCGAGCAGCTGCGCGATATCAGGATCACCAGAGGCTGGCTCGCGCACGCGGAGGGGTCCGTGCTCGTGGAGTTTGGCGCGACCCGGGTGCTGTGCGCCGCCAGTGTCGCGGAGGAGGTGCCGCGCTGGCGGCGCGGCAGCGGACAGGGCTGGGTCACCGCCGAGTACGCGATGCTGCCGCGGTCTACCAACACGCGCAGCGACCGCGAGTCGGTCAGGGGCAGGATCGGCGGGCGCACGCACGAGATCTCCCGGCTTGTCGGCAGGTCGCTGCGCGCCTGCGTGGACGCCAGGGCGCTCGGTGAGAACACGATCGTGATCGACTGCGACGTGCTGCAGGCCGACGGCGGAACGCGAACGGCGGCTATCACCGGCGGCTACGTGGCGCTGGCCGACGCGGTGGCCTGGCTCAAGGGCAGGAAGCGGTGCAAGGGCGAGCCCCTTGTCACCTCGGTAGCCGCGGTCAGCGTCGGCATCGTCGGGGGAGAGCCGCGGCTGGACCTGTGCTACGAGGAGGACGTGGCCGCGGAGACGGACATGAACGTCGTCTGCACTGGCAGCGGCGGGTTCGTGGAGGTGCAGGGCACCGCGGAGCGAGAGCCGTTCAGCAGGGAGCTGCTGGACGAGCTGCTCGACCTGGCGCTGAGCGGCTGCGCGGAGCTAACCAAGCTCCAGCACGCAGCACTCAGCGAATGACCGGGGATTCGCGCCCCAGGCTCGTGCTGGCCACCGCGAATCCGGCCAAGCTGACCGAGCTGCGGCGGATCCTCGAAGCTGGCCACGTTGATGTCAGCCTGGCGAGCCTTGGCGAGTTCCCTGGCGCGCCTGACGTCGCCGAGACTGGCGCCACGTTCGCGGAGAACGCGCTGCTGAAGGCGCACGCGATCGCCGGGTTCACCGGGCTGGCTGCGATCGCCGACGACTCCGGGCTGTGCGCGGACGCGCTGAACGGGATGCCCGGTGTGCTCTCGGCCCGCTGGTCCGGCCGGCACGGTGACGATGCCGCCAACCTGAGGCTGCTGCTCGCGCAGCTGTCGGACCTGCCGGACGAGCGGCGCGGGGCGCACTTCACCTGCGCGGCGGCGCTGGCGCTGCCTGGCGGGCGCGAGCACGTTACCGAGGGGGTCATGCGCGGCTCGCTGGCCCGCGAGCCGCGCGGGCAGAACGGGTTCGGCTACGACCCGATATTCGTCGCCGAGGGCGGGCGCTGCACCAATGGCGAACTTGACTCCGACGCCAAGGACAAGATCAGCCACCGGGGCAAGGCGCTGCGCGCCATGGCGCCGGTGATCGCGGCGCTGCTCGGCTAGGCGGACCGGAAGGCGCACCCTGTACGGTAGGGGCAGCCACAGACTGCAAAGGGAGTCCGAAGGTGCCTAGCCCCCGACTTGAGGCCGGTGACATCGCGCCGGATTTCACCCTGCCGGACGCTGACGGCAACAAGGTGAGCCTGTCGTCGCTGCGCGGCCAGCGCGTGATCATCTACTTCTACCCGGCCGCGATGACGCCCGGCTGCACCAAGGAGGCTTGCGACTTCCGGGACAGCCTCGCGAGCCTGGCCGGCGCCGGCTTCAAGGTGCTGGGGATCTCGCCGGACAGCCCGGCGAAGCTGGCCAGGTTCCGGGAGAAGGAAGGCCTGAACTTCCCGCTGCTGAGCGACGAGGATCGTGGTGTGCTCCAGGCCTACGGTGCCTACGGCGAGAAGATGATGTACGGCAAGACCTCCGTAGGAGTCATCAGGTCGACGTTCGTCGTCGGGCCCGACGGGAAGATCGAGCAGGCGCAGTACGGCGTCAAGGCCACCGGACACGTGGCAAGGCTGCGCAAGGACCTCGGCATCTGAGTTCCCGCCGCGCCCGCACGCGGGCCCGGCATTCACGGGGCCGTAGCCCAATGGCAGAGGCACAGGATTTAGGTTCCTGCCAGTGTGGGTTCGAATCCCACCGGCCCCACGTTTTGTGATGTTTCACGGCATTGTCGCCTGCATAATGTTGAGATGCTTGCTGCGGACGCTGACCTGCCGTTTCTCGCCCATGACGCCCCGGCTTTCGCAGGCGAGCGGTTCCACGAGGTGCTGGACGACCTGGCCAGCCGCAGCTGGCTAGTGCGCTCGGACCTGGGCTACCTGGTGCTCGGCCGCGAGCCCGGCATGGCCCTGCTCAAGGACCGGCGGCTGTCGTTCCCGGCCGTGGAGCTGCTGGAACTGCAGGGCCTGAACGACGGGATCATCTACGACGCCACGACCGGCGGGCTGATGGCGCAGTCCGGCCAGCCGCACGCCCGGCTGCGCAGGCTGGTGAGCGCGGCGTTCACCCCGCGGCAGGTCGAGCGGCTGCGGCCGCGGCTGCGCGAATACCTGGCTCGCCTGTGGCAGGACATCGCCCCTACGGGGAGGTGCGACGTTGTCACCGACCTGGCCCAGCCGCTGCCGTCGATGGCCATCGCCGAGCTGCTTGGCGTCCCCGGCGACGCGGCGCTGCTGGCCCGGTGGTCGGGCAGCCTGCAGGCGGTCTTCGACATGGACATGACGGCCAAGCGCGCGGAGATCGAGGCCGCCCACTCCGACGTCCGGGACTACGTGCTTGAGCTTGTGGCCAGGCGACGGCAGCAGCCGGGCGAGGACCTCGTCTCCGTGCTGGTCCATCACGAGCAAGACGGTGACCGGCTCAGCGATGACGAGATCGTCAGCCTGTCGTCGTCGGTCATCGCCGGCGGCACTGACACCACGCAGGCCCAGCTCGCGCACGGCCTGCGGCTGCTCGCCGGCCACCCCGATCAGTGGCAGCGGCTGGGAGACGACCCCGCGCTGGCGGTCCAGGCCTGCCAGGAAGTGCTGCGATTCGAGCCGATCGCGCCGTTCACGGCCAGGCTGGTGCGGGACGAACTGGAGCTCGAGGGGATCGTCTTCCCGGTAGGGACAGTCGTCTTTGTCTGCGCGGCGACCGCGAACCGTGACCCGCTGACGTATTCCGATCCTGGCCGTTTCGACATCATGGCCGACCGGGGCGGCGCGCAGCTGCTCACCTTCGGCTTCGGCGAGCACTTCTGTGCCGGGGCAAACCTGGCAAGGACCGAGGTCGTCGAGGCGCTGGCGTTCCTGGCACCCCGCATGCGCGACCTGGAACCGGACGGTGAGCCTTCGTTCGGCACGCCGACCGGGATCTACACCATGCGCAGCCTGCCCGTTCGCTTTACCCCGCGCGACCCTGGCTGAGGACGCTCGGCTGGCAGTTTTCGCGGCGGAGGTCACGTTCGGAGCGGCCTGCGACTCTAGTAAGCGACGCTGCCGCGGGCGGCGCGGATAGCGAGTCGTGGGAGGAACCCGCCTGCCATGCGGAGTGTGTGCCGGGGAACTGCGCCAAGCGGGGAGCAACGTGGTTTCCGTGACGGCCGGCCGTAAGGCCGCGGCGCTGCCCGCGGGCTCAGCCGGGCTGCGGGACGCGGAGTTCGCCGACTTCTTCCGCGCCGAGCACAAGAAGCTCATCAGGTTCGTGATGGCAATCGGCGCGAGCAGCGATGAAGCCGCGGAGATCGCGCAGGTGACGTTGCTCAAGGCGTTCGAGAGCTGGGACGTCATCAGGGCACCGCGCGCATGGATCCGGCGGGTGGCCGCGAACGAGCTGAGCGCTGCCCGGCGGGCCGCGCGCCGGGAGACGCCGCAGGCCACGCTGCCGGACTCGCCGGTGCCGGTGTCGACGGCCCTGGTGGTGGAGCTGACCGAAGAGGCCAGGCAGGTACTCGCGGCACTGCAGGCGCTGCCGCCGCGACAGCGTCAGGTCACCGCGTGGATCATCGACGGGTTCGGCGCCGCCGAGATCGCCCGCGAGCTGGGGGTCAGCCCTGAGTCGGTTCGGCAAAGCCACGCCAAGGCTCGTAAGAACCTCAGCCGGTTCTACGGACAGGGGATGAAGCGATGATCAGGCGGCTGCGCGATGACACCGGCGGCGCGGCCAGCTTCCGGGCCGCGGATGCCTTCGTCAGCCGCGGCATGGCCGACGTGCTGGCCGCGCTGGACGACGTGATCGACGACGAGGAGGCGCTCGCACGAATTTGCGCCGGTACCGGCACGACCGTGCCGTGCGCAGCCGCAGGCGGCGGCAGCGGCGCAGCGGCGGCGTCCCGGCGCCGACTTGCGCGCCGCTCGGCGGCCGCAGCGGTCGCGGCACTGGCCGCTTGCGGCGTGGCCGTGGCGGCCCTCGGGGTGGCTGATGCGCCAACGGGCGGCATGGCGGAGCCGGCTGTCTATACCGCGTACGTTGTGCAGCGCGTCAACAGCGCGCTGACGGCGGCAGATCCCGGAGTGATCGCGCACATGACGGTCACCACCCGGATCGCCGCGGTGCCCGGCGGTCACGCCGTGACGACCACTACGCAGGAGTGGTCCTACGGTGACAGCTGGCGCGCGGTCACGTACTCGGCTGCGGGGCACCTGCTCTACGAAGCGGGCGTCAGCACAACATCCGTCTACACCGTGGTCAGCTACCAGGCACGGACATGGGCACGCCAGCACGGGCCTGGCCGGCCGGCCAGGCTGGCACCGGGCCGCCGAGGCTGCGAGCCCGTGGTCGCTGCCCTCCCGATGCTGCTGCAGCCAGCGCTGCCGGCCGCGGGCGTCACTGCCAGTTCGCTGGCCGCTACCGTGGCCAGGGACCTGCACGCCGCGATTACCTGCGGCACCCTGGTCGTGCGCGGCCGGCAGCGCGTGGACGGCATGGCGGCGGTGGAGCTGACGAGCAGCCCGGACAGCATGATCGCCGAGACCATCTGGGTAAGCCCGGACACCTACCTGCCGGTGCGCGTGGCCATCTTCCCGGCCCCCGGTACGCCCGCCATCGGGCAGATAGCCAACATCACCTGGCTCCGGCCGACAGCGCAGAACCTGGGCAAGCTCACCGTGCCCATTCCGGCCGGATTCCGCCAGGTCCAGCTCGCCGAGGCGATCCGGTCGATCCCGGCGCACATCCGGATCTGGACCAGGGCATGAGCCGGGCATGGTCGCGGCGCGCGGGGCTGCTCGCCCTCGCGGCCGGCCTGACGCTGCTGACAGCGGCATGCGGCGGCAGCTCATCCGCCGGTTCCGGTGGCTCATCCGCCGCGGGCCGTTCCGGTAGCACCGCTGCTGGCTCCGGTGGCGCGGTAGTGCGGCCCGCGGCCGGCCAGAAGCAACTTGCCTACTCGCAGTGCATGCGCAAGCACGGCGTACCCGGAGTGCCAAGTTCGCTGCCGAGCATCGCGCCAGGCGCGCCGCCCAGCAGTGGCCCGCACTGGGCCAAAGCGCTGGCTGGCGGGCCGGACCCGAACTCACCGAGGTTCCTGGCAGCGCAGCAGGCTTGCCGGTCGCTAGAGCCGCCGCCGCACTGGGTCGCTGGCTAGGAGCGCCGGATGTTCTTCATGACGTATTTGCGGCGCGAGCTGCGCCGCCGGATGCGCCAGGCCGTTGTCATCGCGGCAGGCCTCGCGCTGGGAGTCGGGCTGGTGGTCACCGTGGCCGCCGCGTCGGCTGGGGTGAGGCGGGCGGAGTCCGGCGTGCTCAGCGCGCTGTACGGGGTGGGCACCGATGTGACCGTGACCGGCCCGGCGCCAGGCCCGCCGCACGGGTCAGGCAACGCGGCGGGCAGCAGCCAGAACAGCCAGAACAACTACGGAATCGAGCCGGGGCCGAACGGCCAGCCCGAGATCTGCACCAGCAACGGCAAGTGCACCAGCGCAGCAGGGAAGACCATCGACCAGCTCACCGCTCCGTACTCGGGAATCAGCGAGTCGAAGGTCGCCGAGGCGGCCCGGCTGCGCGGCGTGACGGCGGCGGCCGGCGGGATCACGCTCACCGACAGCACGACCACGTTCGGCTATTCGAGCAGCAGCCTTCCGCAGCCGGGCAGCTTCACGGTGGACGGCGTCGACACCGGCAGGCCCTCACTCGGGCCGCTGGGCAGCGCGTCGCTGATCTCCGGCCGCTCCTTCACCGCAGCCGACGCCGATGCCGGCGTCGCGGTGGTCGACTCGGGGTATGCGACGTCCGAGAACCTCAAGGCCGGGTCGGTCCTGACCGTCGGGCAGCTGAAGTTCACCGTCATCGGGATCGTCCGCCAGGGGCAGGCAAGCAGCCCTCCCGACGTCTACGTCCCGATGGCACGAGCCCAGGCGATGTCGCTGTATGCGGGCAGCCTGACCGGCGAGGTGAACGAGATCTACGTGGCCGCAGCCATCGCCGCCGACATCCCCGCGGTCGGCAAACAGATCGCACGGTTGCTGCCCGGCGTCACCGTGACGACCCCGGCGAGCCTGGCCAGCGAGGTAACCGGGTCGGTGTCCAGCGCCGCCCGGCTGGCCAGCGACCTAGGCAGGTGGCTGGCCGTGCTCGTGCTGATAGCCGCGTTCGCTGTCGCCAGCCTGCTGACGATGGCCGCGGTGGGCCGGCGGGCCGCGGAGTTCGGCACGCTCAAGGCGCTCGGCTGGCGAACCCGGCGGATCGTCGCCCAGGTGCTCGGGGAGTCCGTGGTCATGGGCATCGCCGGTGCCGCGGCCGGGGCCGGGCTGGGTTTCGCGGGCGTGGCGATCATTTCCGCGGTCGCGCCGAGGCTACATGCCACGGTCCCCGGGCCCGCTGGGGCGTTCTCGCTGGCGGCAGGCCAGGCGGTGGGCCCCGGGCCAGGCGGCGGCGTGGCGCGCAGCCCCGGCAGCGCGGCCTCGCGCGTAGTTGCCGTCCCGCTGCACCCGTCGGTCACTCTCGGCGTGATCGTGCTGGCCGTGATCTTGGCGCTGGCCGGGGGCCTGCTGGCCGGCTCACTCGCGAGCTGGCGCATCGCCAGGCTCCGCCCCGCTGACGCCCTGACCCGGCTGGCCTGACCCGTCCACTGCACGGCCGTCCGCTGCCGGTGTGGTCAAAGCCGCGGCCGCCTGCGTATCGTTGTGAACCGCTTTGCCGGAGGAAACGGGGGTGCACGACGCCGATGCGGGGTGCCGGGCCGGTCGGATTCGACCTGGACATGACCCTCATCGACTCGCGCCCGGCCATCATGGCAGCGTGGCAGGCGGTCGCTGCTGAAACCGGAGTGCGCATCGACCTCGCCGAGGTAGACACGCGCATGGGGATCAAGCTCGAGGACGAGGTGGCGTTCTGGTTCGCCGAGACCGAGCATGCCAGCGCGGCGGCCGCCTACCGGCGGCACTACGTCGCTCTGGCGCCCGCGCTGACCGGGCTGCTGCCAGGTGCTGCCGAGGCGCTGGCAGCCGTTCGCCAGGCGGGCGAGCGAGCGGTCATCATCACGGCCAAGCATGCCGTTTCCGTGCAGCCGAGCCTGGCGTCGGTGGACCTCGTGCCGGACGAGGTGTTCACGCATGTGCACGGGCCGGAGAAGGCGGCAGTGCTGGCCAGGCTGGCGGCAGCCGCCTACGTCGGCGACACTCCCGCCGACATGGCCGCCGCCCGCGACGCCGGAGCGGTGGCCGTCGGCGTGGCAACCGGGTCGTTCCCGGCCGCCGAGCTGCGGGCCTCAGGTGCCGACGTGGTGCTCGGGTCACTGCTCGGCTTTCCGCCGTGGTATGCGGCCTTCCGCAACGAGCAAGGACAGGAGCGCGCGGCCGATGGCGACTGACGTACTGGATCTGGCTGACCGGCTCTGGCGCGGGGAAGTCACCACCAGCGAATTCCACCCGCTCAGGCACCTCGGCGGACTGGCCGAGATCTGTGACGGCGTGGCGTTCGTGCCCGCGTTCGCGAACGTCACCGCGATCTCGACGGGCGATGGCCTGGTGCTCGTGGATACCGGCAGCTCGATTGCCGCCGCGGCGATCCACGCCGACCTGCGCAGCTGGAGCGACCAGCGGCTGAACACGGCGGTCTACTCGCACGGGCACATCGACCACGTCTTCGGCGTCCCGGTGTGGGAGGCCGAGGCCAGCGAGCGTGGCTGGCCGGCTCCGCAGGTGGTCGCGCACGAGGCGCTGCCGCTCCGCTTTGACCGCTACCTCATGACCGTTGGCTACAACGAGATCATCAACCAGCGTCAGTTCAGTGCCGCCAGCCTGCGCTGGCCTACGCAGTATCGCTACCCGGACCGCACCTACTCCCACGAGCTCACCCTGGAGGTGGGCGGGACCGCTCTGGCGCTCCGCCATGAGAAGGGCGAGACCGACGACCACACCGTGACCTGGCTGGCCGACCGCAAGGTGCTGTGCTGCGGTGACCTGTTCATCTGGGCAGTACCGAACGCGGGCAACCCGCAGAAGGTCCAGCGCTATCCGCTGGAATGGGCGCAGGCGCTGCGCCGCATGCTGGAACTGCAGCCCGAGTACCTGCTGCCCGGCCACGGCCTGCCTGTTATCGGCAGGCAGCGGGTAGCCCAGGCGCTGGCTGATACCGCCGAGCTGCTTGAGTCCCTGGTCAGCCAGACGCTGGAGATCATGAATGGCGGCGGCAGGCTGGACGACGCACTGCACACGGTGCGGGTCCCCGTGGCGCTCGCCGAGCGGCCATTCCTGCAGCCGGTCTATGACGAGCCGGAGTTCATCGTCCGCACGGTCTGGCGGCGCTACGGGGGCTGGTGGGACGGAAACCCGGCCACGCTCAAGCCCGCGCCGGAGCGTGCGCTGGCAGCCGAGATCGCCGGCCTGGCGGGCGGCGCCAGAGTCCTGGCCGCCAGGGCGATGCAACTCGCCGCTGCCGCGGAGCAGGCCGAGGACAGCCTCAGGCTGGCCGGGCACCTGGCCGAGCTGGCCTGGCTTGCTGCGCCGGAGGACGAGGACGCTGCGATGGCCAGGCATCACGTCTTCGCCGTCCGGGCTGAGCGTGCCACGTCCACCATGGCGAAGGGCGTCTTCCGCTGGGCCGCCAGCGAGTCGCTGGCCGCCGCGCCGGCCAGCTCAGGCGGGGCTTCTTCCGGCCAGGACTAGGGCGCCGGCATACGGTGGTGGTGACCGCAAGCTCGCCATACCTGGAGCGCCTCATGTCGGAAATTCCGGGAGTAGACCCGGCAGTCCCGCCGAGCGGCACCGGCTGCGCTGACTGCGAGGAAGTCGGCGGCTGGTGGCTGCACCTGCGCCGGTGCGCGCAGTGCGGGCACATCGGCTGCTGCGATAACTCTCCGGCGCAGCACGCCACGGCGCACGCGACAGCCACCGGGCACCCGGTGATCCGGAGCTTCGAACCAGGCGAAGACTGGTTCTGGAGCTATCCGGAAGCGCAGTTCTACGACTCAGGGCCCGCGCTGGCGCCGCCGCTGCATCATCCGGAGGATCAGCCCGTGCCGGGGCCCGCGGGCCGGGTTCCTGCCGACTGGCAGGCGCACCTGAACTAGCGGGTGCGTCGCGGCGGCCGGGCCTACCAGGTCTCGATCAGCGGACGCAGGTCGGCCAGGCGGGTGATCACCGCATCTGGCACGGCGCCGGGATACGGCGGTACATCGCCGTTCGGGATGAGCACAGCCCGCATTCCGGTGCTCTGCGCGCCGTGCACGTCGTCATAGGGCCGGTCGCCTACGAACACGCAGCGACGCGGATCGGATACCCCGATGGCGGCCATGGCCGCCTGGAACGCGGCCGGGTGCGGCTTGGTCCAGTCGATCTCACTGGTATAGACGGCGCCATCGATGAGGTGCAGGACCCCGTCCCGGCGGAAGACGTCCTCATGCCAGGTTCGCGGCCACATGGTGTTGGACAGCACGCCGATCTTGATGCCCCGGTCGCGCAGGTGGCCGAGCAGTCCCGCGGCGTCCGGATCGGTGAAGGTGTGCGGTTCCCACGCCTTCTGGTAGCTGGCCAGCAGCGCCTCGGTCGCGACGACGTTGGCCAGTTCGAAAAGCTGGGTCATCGTGGCGCTGCGCTGACCGTCCCTGGACGCCTGCCACAACTGGGTCTCTGCCGCCAGCAGCGCGGCGGCCCTGCGGATCGCCTCGTCAGCGGGAAAGTGCGGCTCGCATATGGCCGACCACAGCTGGTCGATGTTGATGGAGTGCCACGGCGTAAGCGTTCCGCCCCAGTCGAAGATCACAGCGTCCACCGGCATGGCCCGATTGTAAGAGCGGCTGGAGGGAAGTATCGGTCGTGCGAGGACCGGGCGCCGATGCGGCGAAGGTTCCGGTTCGGCACTAATGGCGCAAATAGCCATCAGCGACTGGCCGGCCGCGCGTGAGCAGCCAATGCCTGGGAGACTAGGCGCAGGCCGTGGCTAGCGCCGAGGCCTTGGTGCAGAAGGGATGCGTGGAAAGGTCATGGCGGAGCCGGGCGGGGCAGTCGAGCTACAGGGCGCTGTAGCCGCGAACGGAGCAGTGTCCAGTCGGGACTCCGAGGCACTGCTTGCGCAGATCGAGGACACGCGCGAGGACCTGGCGCGCACCATCGACACCCTGGCCGAGCGGGTGAGCCCGGCCAGCAACGTCCGGCTGCTGAGGGAGCGCGCGCGCGAGGAGCTGTCCCGTCCCGAGGTCAAGGTGGCAGCGGCCGCCGCGGGCGCGGCCGTGGTCGGGCTGGTGATCCTGCGGATCTGGCTGCGCAGCCGCAAGCGCTGAGCCCGGCAGCGCCAGTCAGAGGAAGTTCTGGCCCTCGCCCCGGTAGGTCGGCACGGTCGCGACCACCGCCTCGCCGTCGATCAGGTGCAGCTCGTTGAACCGCTCGCACAGCTCGCCGGCCTTGGTATGCCGCATCCACACCCGGTCGCCGAGCTTGAGCTGGTCGGCGGCCGCGCCGAGCAGCGGGGTCTGTACCTCGCCCGCCCCCTCTTCGGAATCCAGCCGGAGGCCGGCCGGCAGGTAGGGCCTGGGCACGCGGCTCGGGTTGCCGGGACCGGAGGCAAGGTAGCCGCCGCCGAGCGCGGTCACAACGCCCGGTCCCGGGCGGCGCACTACCGGCAGCGCGAACATCGCGGCCGGCTCGCCGGTGAAGCCGGTGTAGGCATCGAACAGCGTCGGGTGGTACAGACCGGACCCGGCGCCGAGCTCGGTCACCGCCTCCTCGGCTGCGGTGCCAGCCAGCGAGCCGGTGCCGCCGCCGTTGACGAACTCCAGCGGTACCAGCTCGCGCACGGCGGCCACGATCGCTGCCCGCCGGACGGCCAGCTCGGCGGCCGACTTGCGCTGCATGTACCGGATGGCTCTGGCGTAGACCGGACGGCCGGGGGGATTGTCGCCGACACCGGCGATCTGCGCCTCGTAGGCCATCATGCCGGCCAGCCGCAGGCCAGGGCGCGCCAGGATCGCGCTGGCCAGGGCCACCGCCTCGGCGGGGGTGCGCACCGGGGAGCGGCGCGCGCCTGCCCGGAAGCGCCCGCCGAGCGCCTCGTACCCGGCGTCGATATCGATGGCCACCCGGACGGGGCAGGGGCTGGCGACCCCGGCGGCCGCCTTCTCGATCAGGTCCAGGTGGTCGGTGCTGTCGACCATGATCGTGATAGCCGCCGCTGCGCCGGCGTCGCCGGCCAGCGCGGCCAGCGCGGCACGGTCGGCCGTCGGGTAGGCCACCACGATGTCGTCGCTGGTTCCGCAGGCCGCGAGCCACAGCGCCTCGGGCAGCGTGTAGGCCAGGATGCCGCGGAAGCCGTCCATCGCCAGCACCTGCTCGATGAGGTGGCGGCAGCGCACGGACTTGCTGGCCAGCCGGATCGGCTTGCCCCCGGCACGGCTGACCATCGCGGCCGCGTTGGCGCGGAACGCGCGCATGTCCACGACCGCGAACGGCGGGTCGAGCGCCGCCGTCGCGCTGTCCAGGCGGCGCAGGCTGGCCTCCGGGCCGGCCGTCACTCCTCGTCCTTGGTGAGAGCGGTGTACTCCTCGGCCGTCAGCAGGCCGGGCGGCATCTCACCCTCGCCCTCCTCCAGCCGCACCTTGAACAGCCAGCCGGCCCCATAGGGGTCTGAGTTCACCAGGCCAGGGTCGTCCTCGATCTCCGGGTTGACCTCGGCCACCTCGCCATCCACCGGGGAGTACAGGTCGCTGACAGACTTGGTCGACTCAACCTCGCCGCAGGGCTCGCCCGCCGTAACCCGGCTGCCAACGGAGGGGACGGACACGAATACGACGTCCCCGAGAGCGCGCTGTGCGTGATCGGTGATGCCCACCGAGGCGGTGGAGCCGCTGATGGCCACCCACTCGTGCTCGGGGGTGTAGTGCAGCTCAGCCGGAACGGTCATGGTCGCCTCTCTTAAACCCAGATTAGTAGCAGCGAATATGTCTGCCCCGCGCCAGCCTGTTCAGGCCGTGCGGCGGTAGAACGGCAGTTCCACCAGTGTGCCCGGCTCGGGCCGGCCGCGGACGTCAACGGCCAGACGGCCGGGCTCGGCGGCCTGCCCGGCGACCTCCGGCCTGACGTAGGCCATCGCGATCGGCACGCCCAGCGTGGGCGATGGCGCTCCGCTGGTCACGGTGCCGCAGGACGCGCCGTCCCACAGGACCTCATACCCATGGCGCGGCACCCGCCGGGACTGCAACGTGAGCCCGACAAGCTGCCGTTGCGCCGCCGCGCCCGCGCGCTCCGCGAGCGCTTCCCGGCCGACGAAGTCCGACGCCTTGTCCAGGCGCACCACCCGGCCGAGTCCGGCATCGAACGGGGTGAGGCCGGAGCTTAGCTCGTTTCCGTAAAGGGGCATGCCCGCCTCAAGCCGCAGCGTGTCGCGAGCCGCGAGCCCGGCCGGGATCAGGCCGTCACCTGCGCCCGCCTCGCTCAGCGCCCGCCAGAGCAGTTCGGCGTCCTCCGGGCTGGCGAACAGCTCGAAGCCGTCCTCGCCGGTATACCCGGTGCGGGCAAGCAGCACGGGGCGCCCGGCGACCTTGGCCGGGTAGCCGGCGTA
Organism: Streptosporangiaceae bacterium; assembly: GCA_035621915.1. Classification (GTDB taxonomy): domain Bacteria; phylum Actinomycetota; class Actinomycetes; order Streptosporangiales; family Streptosporangiaceae; genus JAJYUU01. The sequence goes on along the minus strand of DASPWG010000268.1, from coordinate 25,731 downwards.
GTACCTGACCTCGCCGAGGTCGATGTCGGCCAGCGGCGCGAGGATGCTCACGGCGCGGGGGCCCTGCAGCGCGATGAGTGCGTAATCGGCCGTGCGGTCGGTGACGGTGGCCTCGAACCCGGCAGCCCGCTCGGCTAGGGCGTCGACGACAACGGCGGAGTTGGCCGCGTTGGCGACCACGAGGTAGTCGCCCTCGGCAAGCCGGTAGACAATCAGGTCGTCCAGGACGCCGCCGTCGGGCGCGCAGATCATGGTGTACTTGGCCCGGCCTGGCTTAATCGCGGACAGCTCGCTCACCAGCGCGTAGTCGAGCGCGGCCGCGGCGCCAGGCCCGGTCACCGCGATCTCTCCCATATGGGACAAATCAAACAGGCCAGCCGCCGTCCGCACTGCGTTGTGCTCAGCGGTCTCGCTCGCGTAGCGCAGCGGCATGAGCCACCCAGCGAACTCGGTGAGCGTGGCGCCGAGTTGCTCGTGCATGGACGTCAGCGGCGTCCTGCGGGCCTGGTGCTGCGGCCGGCTGGCCGTGGAATCCGTCACGATCAGCGAGCCTACCGGGAAGCAGTCGCAGCAGACTTGTGTGGTGGCCCAGCCTGCGGGCACGGCTGGGGATGGAACGCAGCAGACAGGAGGAGTCATGAGCTTGCTCATCGAGGAGGAGATCCAGGACCGGCTGGCTGGCCTGCCCGACTGGACCAGGCAGGGCGACAGCATCTCCTGCGTCCGCAAGCGCGGCAGCTTCGCTGCGGCCGTGATCTACGCCGACGCGGTCGCTTACCTGGCCGAGGCCGCGGGCCACCATCCCGACATCCTGATCCAGTGGGACACCGTCACGCTCACGCTCTCGACGCACTCGGCGGGCGGCCTCACTGAGAAGGACTTCGCGCTTGCCGGGAAGATAAGCAGCCTGGGCTGAGTCGGAGCGGCCCGGGGCGGGCGGGGCGGGACCGGCCGGAGGCCCTCGCCTGCGGGCGGCGCCACGCCCCCGGGTGGCGCCGCCCACAGGACGAAGATCCTCCGCTCATCGCGACCCTCGTCCAGGGTGCGCCCGGCGCTGCCGGGCGGCACCGAGCCGGGCGATCCCGCAGGATCGGACGGCCCCGAGACGAGCGTCCCCCTCCGCGACTAACGGTTCCCCCATCACCGGCGGCGCCTCCCCCCGCCCGGTTTTCTCCGGGTCGTCAGCGCCGCACGGGACTCTAGTTATACACGTAGTGCAGTATCGATCACAGCTAGTTACGAGATTGTGTGGCCCTCATTTGCGGCGTGTCCTCAGTCGCGCGGCGACAGGCTCGGCTGGGCTGGCGGCGGGGCGGCTCGCGGCCCTGGTCAGCCCCGCTCGCTGATCAGCCCCGGTCGCAGCTCAGCCCAGGTCACAGGGCAGGTGCTTGATGCCGTTGATGAAGCTGGACAGCAGCCGGTCAGGCTCGCCGGTGGCGCGGATCTTCGGCGCCCGTGTCATCAGCTCGCGCAGCATGACCGTCATCTCCCGCTTGGCCAGGTGCGCGCCGAGGCAGAAGTGCGGGCCCGCCGCGCCGAAGCCGACATGCGGATTGGGGGAGCGGGTGATGTCGAACCGGTCCGGTTCCGCGAACACCGACTCGTCCCGGTTAGCGGCCCAGTAGAACAGCACGCACTTGTCGCCCTCGCGGTAGTCATGGCCGTTCAGGGTGCAGTCCGCGGTCACCGAGCGGCGCATGAAGATGACGGGCGAGGAGTACCTGACAATCTCCTCCACGGCGCCAGGCAGCCTGCCCTCGAGGTCGGCCAGCAGCAGCTCGCGCTGGTCGGGATGGCGGGTGAAGAGGTTCAGCGCGTGCGAGATGGCGGTGCGCGTGGTCTCGTTTCCCGCCACGACGAGCAGCACGAAGAACGACCCGAGCTCGGCCGGCGTGAGCTGCTCGCCGTCGATGTTGGCGGTGGCGAGCGCGGTGATGACGTCGTCGCGCGGATGCTCGGCGCGGTCGGCGGCTGTCTCGATCACCAGGTCCGCCAGGTCCTTGCCGGCCGTCAGCAGCTGAGTGATCGCCGTGTCCATGTCCTCGCTGATGAACTCGGGATCCGAGCCGGACAGGATGATATTGGTGTTGCGCAGCACCATGTCGTAGTGCTCGTCGGCGATGCCCATCATCTCGCAGATGATCTTCAGTGGCAGCCGCGCGGAGACGTGCTGGACGAAGTCACATGGCCCGGTCTCCAGCAGGTCGTCGACGATGCCCGCCGCGGTCCGCTGCACGTCTTCCTCGAATTTCTTGATCATCTTGGGGGTGAACGCACGGGACACGATCCGGCGCAGCCGGGCATGCCGAGGATCGTCCATGTTGATCATGGATCCGAAGTACTCGTTGAACTCGACCGGCAGGTCCTGGATGCTCGTCGCCCCGCGGGCGGAGGAGAACAGTTCGGGCTGCCGGCTGGCCGCGCTCACATCGGCGTGCGAGACGAACGCGTAGTAGCCATCGCCCGGCACCGTGAACGGCGTGTCCGGCTCGATGAAGTAGGGCGGCCTGCCCAGCGCCCGCAGCTTAGCGAAATCGGCATGCCGGGTGTCCAGCGGCTGCTCCCAGAACTCGATCAGCGAGATGTCGATGCCTTCGACGGGATGCGAAGCGGGAGTGGTCATGGCGGCCGCCTTTGACGACTAGAACCGAGTTCTACCCGTAGTGTGACAGACCGCTCCCAGGAGGCGCTATGGCACTGGCGCAGCCACCGCTTCCGCGCTGTCGGCTGCCTGCGCCATGTCGCCGGCCGGCAGCTGACCGGTCAGGATCGCGACCGCGACGGGACTGGGCACGCCGCTGATGTCGACGACCGCGCAGGCAATCCTGGCGGCCCCTGCCGTCAGCAGCGCCCACCCGTCGCCGGTGACTGAGTCGCATGACACCGCCCGGCCGCCGCTCTGACCGCTCGCGGCCAGGCAGGCGGCGATGGCACGCAGCCGGGCGGCGAGCACGGCGGGTGGCTCGGCCAGCTGCTCGCGGATCCGCGCATAGGCGGCAGCCATGGCCGTCGTGGGCTTGCCCGGCCGGTAGGCCACGTCGACCGCGGTCCAGCCACAGGCCACCGGAACCGATGCGGTAACGGCCAGGGCGAACCCGTCCAGCGCCCCGGTGCCCGCGGCGGTCGCGCCGTGCGGAGCGCCGGGACGTTCGCCGTTCGCGCCGGTCGTGCTCTCCGGGTGCCCGGCAGCCGGATCGCCGGCGCCGCCCGCCGCCTGCCTCGGCACAGCCGTCGAGAGGAACTGCGGCCGTGGTCCTGTGGGCTGCCCGCAGCTGACCACTACTTTCAGTGCGCGGTCAAGGCCGAGGCTGACGGCGCTGCCCTCCAGGTAGACCGACAGCAGCGCGGGCGGCCAGGCAGCATTGCGGGGGAGCGGTCCGCCGTCGTGGACCTCGAGGTTGCGCCAGGCGACCAGCAGGTGCCCGCCCGAGTCGACCGCCTCGATGTCCCAGCGCTGGTGCGCCAGCGGTGGCCGCGAGTGCGCAGCAGCCGGGGTGGCCGCCTTGGCCGGGCTGGCCGGGATGCCGGGGATGTCCGAGGCGGCTCGGCTGGCCGGGATGGCCGGGCTGGCCGCGCTGGCGGTAGCAGCTGGCTCAGTCGGGGTCGGTTCCCGCATGCCGACCGCGTCCCCGGCGGGCTGGCCGCCGGGCTGCCGCCGCAGGGCGCGGCGTGCCTTCTTGCTAAGCGGCCGGGAGTCGGCGCCTAGCTGGTCGGCGAGTTCCTCGGCGGTCATCGCGGACTCGGGCCGGGGTCGCGACTCCTGGCGCGGCCGGCCGCCTGCGCTGACCGCCCCGCCCTGACCGGTCTCGAGGCTCGGCGCCGGAGCCTGCGCCGGTATCGGCCCGGCCGGCCGCTCAACGGCTGCATTCTCGGCGCCGCCCGCCGCGACAGCGCGGATCTCGACGGCACCCTCGGCCGCCCGCCCGGAGAACGTCACCGACGAGCAGCCTGCCGGGCGAAGCCGCCGGTGTGGCACGCATGCCTGCACGACTTGCAGGCACGCGTCGTTGAGGCCAGGGCTGCCAAGCAGGATGCCGCTGCCCGCGTCCGGGCCGAACCATGGCAGCTCGTCCGCGCCGCGGGCAAGAGCGCGGGCGTGCGCCTGCGTGACCTCGGGCAGCAGCGCGACCCGGCGGAACCGGCCGGACTGGAACGCGATCGGCCCGTACAGCTCGGCGCCGTCGACAAGCCCGACCGGCCCGGCCGGCAGCTGGTTCAGGGTCGCCGACGCAGCGGCGAGCGCGGCGGCTGGCATCTCGGCGTCGGCATCGGCGCAGCTGAACTCGGCCCTGGCGTGGTCCACCGCGAACGAGCTGTCGGCGCACCGCAGTACCGCTGTCACGGTGTTGCCCTCGCGCAGCGCGCAGACCCGAAGGTCGGCGTGCCCGCCCTGGGGTACCACCACTGGCGACTCCAGCCGCACCTGCGCGGCGGACCGGACCGGCCGGCCTGCCAGCACCGAGGCCGCCTGCGCCAGGGCCTCAAGCGCAAGCGCGGGCGGCAGGACGGGCAGCTCGTCGGCGCAGTAGTCGGCCAGGTAAGGGTCGCTGTCCAGGGACAGCCTCGGTGCGCAGATGAGCTCGATGCCCGGGTAGTACAGCCGCACGTCCGCCACGAACCGCCCGCCGTCTTGCAGCCCCGCGGCCTCGAGCTCAGCGCGAGCGGGCGCTGCGTGCTGCCGGGCGCCGCCCACCCGTCCGTGCACGGCCACCCTGGCCGGCAGGCCCGGAGTAGTCATGATCTTCAGGAGCAGCCTGGACGCAGTGCCCACGTCGACCGGCGCCATCCCGGCCGCGGCGAGGCGGTCGGCTAGCGCGGGCCCATCGCCGAGGCCGCCGGTGGACCACCCGGGCATCTCGACGTGCAGGCTGCGGCAGCCGCGAAGCCCGCCAGCGAGTTGCGCGGCACGCCCGGCGAGCGCGCCGCTGCCGAGCGCCAGCACGCTGCCGCCGACCAGGCCGTAACGGCCTGCCACCGAGCCGAACGTGATGATCAGCCGCAGCCGCGCAGCGCGGACGGACGCGACCAGCCGTTCCAGCGTGGCGACTTCCGCTGCCACCTGATCGGTGACCTCGATGTCGGACAGCTCTAGGAGCGAAACGGGGTCGCCAGGGCCGGCCGCGTGCCCGATCGCCGTCACCGGCCCGAGCCTGGCCTCGATTCGCTCCACGGCAGCGGCGAGGCTGGCCGGGCTGGCAAGGTCGATGACCTCGTAGCCGACCCTGGCCCCCGCGGAGCGCAGCTGCTCAAGTCCCGCTACCAGCTCGCTGTCGTCACCGTCCGACGGGCGGCCGATTACCGCGACGCCTGTGCCGCAGCAGGCCAGAACCTGGGCCAGGGCCAGGCCAGCGCCCCTGGCGCCGCGGCTCACCAGCACGACATCCTCAGGGCCGAGCGGGAACGAGCCGCGTCCGGTCAGTGCCTGCTCAGCCATCACGGGCTCGTGCGCGGTGCCATCCGGGAGCAGCACAAGCTCGCGGAACTGGCCGGGCTCGGCTGACGCGAAAGGCCTGGCCAGCTCGAAGCCGTCGTCGCTGTCGGGGATCCGCAGCACGGTGACGCCCAGGTCCGGGTGCTCAGCATGCAGGACGGCGAAGAAGCCGGTAAATCCCGGGCTCGTGGTCAGCACCACAAGATGTCCGGTTTCCAGCGCATCGCGGGCTGCCAGCGCGGCCACTGCGCGCGAGCCATCGTCTGCCGGGTCGGCCACCACGGCCAGGGTGCGGAGCGCGGCCGGGTCGCCGGCGAAGACACGGGCGATGGCTGCCTGCCGGGTCCGGCCGCCGCTCACGTGCAGCCGCCAGGCGATGCCGTCCTCCGCGCGCGCCGGGTCAGCCGGGCGAAGTTCCTCGGCGAAGCAGCGAGCCCACGGCGCGACGCCTCGCGTGTCGTCCGCCGCGGGCCGTGACCCCCGGCTGACGAGCGTCATCGGCGCCCTGGCGACAGCCTCGTCCGCGCGCAGCGGCTGGCCCTGGGCGGCGGGCTCGGCCGGGGCCGGTGCGGTGGCCTTCGGCGCGGTGCCCGCTCCCCGTGGCTGCCCAGCCGGATCGGCTGAACTCGTCGGCTCTGCCCCGACTGCCAGCACTGGCGCGGAGTCCGCGGCCTGCTCGGGGACCCGGCGGGCGGCAGGTGGCGGGGCGATCGCGGGCCGCAGCTCGCACGGGCTGGTGATGAAGACCCGCTCCCGCCAGATGTCGATGGGCCTGGACGGCCAGCCGGCGAACAGCGGCTGCGGCTGGCCGATCGCGCCGGCCGCGAACATTGCCGCGGCTGCCTGCGCCCGCCGTGCAGGGTCGGCGAGGCCAGTCCCCAGGCTTACCGCCGGCACAGGCGTTAGCCCGGCGGAGGCGGCGGTCAGCACGTCTCCCGGTCCGGTCTCGACCAGGACGGTGGCCCCGATCGCGCCGGCCCTGACCGCCTCCGCGAGCTGATCCGCTCCGGTGAACCCGCTGCAGATCAGGTCGATGGCGTCATCCACGGAGGAGACCTCGGCGCCGGTCAGCGTCGAGATCAGCCGACGGCGCGGCGGGCCGAAACGGTACTTCTGCCTGATGGCCGCGCGCAGGACGGCTGTGTCTGCAAGCCGGCTCGCCGCTCGCTCGCCGGTGGTGTCTGCAAGCCGGCTCGCCGCTCGCTCGCCGGTGGTGTCTGCAAGCCGGCTCGCCGCCGGCTCGCCGGTGGTGTCTGCAAGCCGGCTCGCCGCTGGCTCGCCGGTGGCGTCCGCGATGCCTGCTGGCTGCTCGCGATCATTCCTGGGGCTGCGGCGCAGGAACTGCGCGCGCAGCCTGGCGATCTCTATGACCTCGCGCTGCCCGAGCACGCCCGCCCATGCAAGGCCCGCTAGCATGCCGGTGCCGTGTCCCACCGCCACGGTGGCTTGCGCGTCCAGCGACTCCAGCCACCGCAGCGCGTCCAGGCACTGGCTGACGGTCGCGGTCAGCGGGTCGGACTCCCGGTGACGGCCGGTACCGGAGGACCCGGCAGTGGAAGGCCCGCTACTGGCCGGCACGGCGTCGCCGCCGGACAGCAGCAGGCCGATCCTGCCGTCGGCGTTATCGGCGGCGTAGAAGGCAGGCCGGACGCTGAGCAGTCCCTCGGTGAGCTCGCCGAGCATGATTACCGCGTCGGCGGCCGCCGCGGCGAGTTGCTCCTGCCCGGCAGCGATGAGCCCGATCCGGCAGGGCCCCTGCGGCCCCGGCTCCCTGGCCAGCGTGCAGGCCAGGTCCTGCAGCTCGGCGTCGGACAGCCAGCGCGCGGTATCGGCCAGCCGGGTCAGCACGGCGGCGAGGGCGAACCGGTCCGGAGCGTGCAGCAGGAACGGAACCGGCTCGCCAAGATCGGCCATGAGCCGCGGCACGACCGGGTCGGAGTCGTCGAGCGAGCGGACCGGCATCCCGCGCAGTCGTGGCAGACGATCGAGCACGGACCGGGCCGCTGGCTCGCTGCGCAGCACCAGGTGCACGTTCGTGCCGCCGGCGCTGAGCGCCGTCACGCCGGCCAGCCGCACGCCGTCAGGCCAGTCCTGTGCCTGCTGCGGCAGCTTGAGCTGGGCGTCGCCCTCGCTGATCATCGGATGCGGGTGGCGCACGCCGGTCGCAGGCGGCAGCACCCCATTGCTCAGGCAGAGCACTGCCTTGATGAGCCCGGCGGCTCCGGCGGCCGCCTTCGCGTGCCCGATGTTGGCCTTGACGGCACCGAGCACCGCTGGTTCGAGCGCGCCCTTGCGCAGCACCCCGAGCGCGGCCAGCTCTATGTCGTCAGCGTCGGCTGTGGCGGTGCCGTTTCCCTCCAGAAGGTGTATATCGGACGGCTCGAGCGCAGCCTTCTCGTAGGCCCGCTGCATTGCCAGCAGCGCGCTGGATGCGTGCCGTTCCTCCTCGGCGGTGCCGGTCGCGGACGTGCCCCAGCCCACGATCTCGGCGTAGACCGGCAAGCCCGCGGCACGCGCGTCGGCGGTGCGCATGAGCACGACGACGCCGCACCCCTCGGCGGGCAGGTAACCGGTGGGCTGCTCGTCGTAGATCCGGACGTCGCCGGTTGCCAGCTGGCCCGCCTTGGCAAGGCCGATCAGCTCAAGCGGATCGAGGCTGATGTCGACGCCGCCCGCGACCGCCGCGTCCAGTTCTCCGCTGGCCAGGGCAGTGCACGCCCAGGCCACGGCCTGCAGCGAGGAGGACAGGGCGCTGTCGACCGCCTGGCTGCCGCCGCGGAAGCCGAAGTACCCGCAGATGGCGCTGGCGATCGCGTGCGGGCTGCTGCCGGCCAGGGTGTCCGGGCCTATGGGCGGGAACGGCGCCAGGTAGCGCCGCTCGGCGCGGCGCAGGACGGCGCCTGCCTGCCTGGCCGGAACCTCGGGAGTCAGCGCGTCCGCCAGCACCCGCCGCACGTAGGGCCAGCGCACGCGCAGGGCGTTTGCCCTGGAAGTGTCGCCGCCCAGCGTGTTGCCGATGATCACGCCGGTGCGGTCCCTGTTCAGCCCCGTGCCGCCCGCCAGGCCCGCGGCTGCCAGGGCCCTAGCGGTGGTCTCCAGCGCCAGCCACAGCGCCGGGTCGGCGTCGCCATAGGCTGCCTGACCGATCCCGAAGCTCGCGCAGTCGAACCGCCAGCCTTCGATCAGCGCGGCCCTGGTGCTGTAGGTGGCATCGCTGGTGGCCGGGTCAGGCTGGTAGTACTCGGCCAGGTCGAGCCGGATGGGAGGGATCCGGCGGAATGCCCGCCGTCCGGTGAGTACCACGTCGAGGAGTTCTGGAGCATCATCCGCGTCAGGGAATCGGCAGGCCAGCCCGACGACCGCCAGCGATGTCGGGCGCCCGCCCGTCGCGTCAGCCACGGCGTGGTCCCCCTACGGTCTCCAGCACTGCGGTCTCCAGCACTGCGGTCTCCAGCACTGGCGTTTCCAGCACTGGCGTTTCCCGCATTCCCGCGCTTACCGGCCGCGGATTAGCTGTCACCGCTGCGCCTGCCCTATTAACCGGGCTATATGCAGATTGCGCGGCGTGCGCCGGGCACGTTAATTTCGCCAGCGAGCAAGTCTTCATCATTCCCCCGGATTATGGCCTGTCCCCTTGGGCCACCCCCGCCCAGGCAAAGCAGTAGAAGCGTGCTGAGCAGCGCAAGTCCGGCTTGACTGATGCTGCCCGACGGTGCTCCGAGTCGGCTGCTGCTGGGTGTCAGGACATTATTTGACGCGCTCACGGCGTGGTCAAGGAGGAATTAAGGACGCGCCACTTTTCATGGCTGGTGGCATTTCCGGATTGCTGAATCCCGAATATTGGAATATCCGACTGGTCGTTACTGTCCGGCTGATCCCGCCAGCGGATACGGTCCGGGGCGGACGGGCGCGGCGGCCCGGGGCGCGGCGTCCCGGCCGCACAAGATCGCGGGACGTCGCCAGAATGGCCGCCTGACCTGGGGCGGCACCCTTCCCACTGGCTGGCGAGCGGGCACGCGAGCGCCGGCGGAGTGCGCTACCCTAGTGGCGTGCGTTTCGCCCGGCTGCTCCTTACCTAGCCGCGCCGACCTGACCTGTCGTTGGCGCGGCTGCCCCTCGTGACCGAGGGGCTCTTCTGTCTGGAGCACCAGGAACTCCGGCTGGGCAGGGGCCGATCCGGACCCGCAACGAACTCGCGAGGAAGCAATGACAGCCGCCGAGACTACGGATCGTTACGACCCGCGTGCGATCCAGCGCAAGTGGCAGGAGCGCTGGGCCGCCATGGACGTCTTCCGTGCCAGCGACGACCCGGCCGACCTGCGGCCGCGTCGGTACGTGCTCGACATGTTTCCTTACCCGTCGGGTGACCTGCACATGGGGCATGCCGAGGCCTATGCGGTGGGCGATGCGATGGCCCGGTACTACTTCCAGCGCGGCGAGAACGTGCTGCATCCGATCGGCTGGGATGCGTTCGGCCTGCCGGCCGAGAACGCGGCCATCCGTAACAACACCCACCCGGCCGACTGGACATACAAGAACATTGACACCCAGGCCGCCTCGTTCCGGAACTACGCCGTCTCCTTTGACTGGTCCCGCCGCCTGCAGACCTGCGACCCGGACTATTACCGGTGGACGCAGTGGCTGTTCCTGCGCTTCTACGAGCGCGGGCTGGCCTACCGCAAGGACGGCTACGTCAACTGGTGCCCGGTCGACCAGACGGTGCTGGCCAACGAGCAGGTCATCAACGGCCATTGCGAGCGCTGCGGGGCCGAGGTCATCCGCCGTTCCCTGACCCAGTGGTACTTCAAGATCACCGAGTATGCCGACCGGCTGCTGGCCGACATGGCCCCGCTCGAGGGCAGGTGGCCGGAGCGGGTCCTGGTGATGCAGCGCAACTGGATCGGCCGCAGTGAGGGTGCCGAGGTCCGCTTCGTCATCGAGGGCAGGGATGAGCCGGTCACGGTCTTCACGACCAGGCCGGACACGCTGTACGGGGCGACGTTCTTCGTGATCGCCGCGGATTCCCCGCTGGCAGCCGAACTGTGCGCACCGGAGCACGCCGCCAGGTTCGAGCGATACCTGGAGGACGTGCGCAAGGAAAGCGACATCGAGCGGCAGGCGACCGACCGGGAGAAGACCGGGGTGTTCCTGGGCCGCTATGCCATCAACCCGGTCAACGGCGAGCGGATCCCGGTGTGGGCAGCCGACTACGTGCTGCCCGACTACGGCACCGGGGCGATCATGGCGGTGCCCGCGCATGACCAGCGGGACCTGGACTTCGCCAGGAAATTCGGGCTGCCGGTCCAGGTCGTGCTCGACACCGGGCTGCCCGACCCGGCTCGCACCGGGCAGGCCACGCCTGGCGAGGGCAGGCTGATCAACTCCGGCCCGCTGGACGGGCTGTCCAAGCAGGACGCGATCGCCAGCATCATCGAGATCCTGGCCGAGCAGGGACGGGGCCGGGCCGCGGTGAATTACCGGCTGCGGGACTGGCTGCTGTCCAGACAGCGGTTCTGGGGTGCGCCGATCCCCATCGTGTACTGCGAGGGCTGCGGCGAGGTCCCGGTACCCGACGACCAGCTGCCGGTGCTGCTGCCCGACCTGCGCGGCCAGGAACTGGCGCCGCGCGGCGTCTCGCCGCTGGCCGCCGATGCCGCCTGGGTCAGCACGGAGTGCCCGAAGTGCGGGGGACCGGCCAAGCGGGACACCGACACCATGGACACGTTCGTCGACTCGTCGTGGTACTTCCTGCGCTACTGCTCGCCGCAGTTCGAGCACGGGCCGTTCGATGTCGAGTCGGTGCGCCGCTGGAGCCCGGTCGACCTGTATGTCGGCGGTGTCGAGCACGCCATCCTGCACCTGCTGTACTCGCGGTTCTTCGTCAAGGTGCTCTACGACATGGGCATGGTTGATTTCGTCGAGCCGTTCACGGCTCTGGTGAACCAGGGTCAGGTCATCAACCAGGGCAAGGCCATGTCCAAGTCGCTCGGCAACGGGGTCGACCTGGGGCTGCAGCTGTCCGAGCACGGTGTGGACGCGATCCGGCTGACGATGATCTTCGCCAGCCCCCCGGAGGATGACATCGACTGGGCCGACATGCGGCCCGACGCCCTGGTCAAGTTCCTGAGCCGGGTCGTCCGGGTCGCCGCGGACGTCGCGGCGGCTGCGCCGCCGGGCCCGCCCGTGGCCGGATCGACCGCAGGTGTCCTGCCTGGCAGCGGCGACGCCGAGCTGCGCAAGGTGACACACCGGACCGTCGACGAGGTGACGCGGCTGGTCGAGGCCACCCGGCTGAACGTCGCGGTCGCGCGCCTGATGGAGCTGGTCAGCGCCGCGCGCAGGAGCATCGACTCGGGTCCCGGCGCGGCCGACCCGGCGGTGCGCGAGGCGGCCGAGGCACTGACGATCATGCTGTCGCTGTTCGCCCCGTACACGGCCGAGGAGTGCTGGGAGATCCTGGGGCACGAGCCCTCGGTGGCGCGGGCGGGCTGGCCCGCCGCTGACCCGGCCCTGCTGGTCGAGGAGACCGTTACCTGCGTGGTGCAGGTCGACGGAAAGGTCAGGGACAGGATCGAGGTGCCCGCCGGCGTTGGCGAGGCAGAGCTCAGGGAGCTGGCGCTGGCAGCGCCTGGCGTTGACCGCGCGCTGGCCGGCCGCGGCGTCCGGACCGTGATCGTCCGCCCGCCGAAGCTCGTCAACGTCGTCTCGGCGTGACAGGCCTTGCCGGGCGGCCTTCCACCCTGCTGTCGTGCTGCGGGCATCCGGGCAGCTGAGTTGAGCTGACCGCGGCCGTGACCTTCAGCAACGGCCGCTGCCTCGGGTAACGTCTGCCTGGTGGAGTCCTTCCTGACCGCGCTTGCTGCCATCGTCGGCCTTGGGAGCCTGATTGCTGCTGCCATCATCGGCGCCAGGCGCACCTCAAGGCCGGAGCAGTGGGTGGACCCGAGCAGCCAATCCGGGCGCTCGGTGCGCGTTGTGCCTGCTCAGGCCCACCCGCCGGGCCGGGGGAGACGCGGCGGGCGGAAGGACCGCGATGGCGACCTGCTGCCGCCCGGCGCGACGATCAACTTTGCTGCCGAGCGTCAGTCGGCGGGCATCGACGAGATCCTCGCCGCGCTGGACCGTGACCTGGTCGGGCTCGTGCCGGTGAAGACCAAGGTGCAGGAGATCGCGGCGCTGCTGCTGGTCGACCGGGCCAGGCGACGGTTCGGCCTGGTCGCGCCGCGGCCCAGCCTGCACATGTGCTTTACCGGGCCGCCGGGCACTGGCAAGACCACCATGGCGCTGCGGATGGCCGAGCTGCTGCACCGGCTCGGCTACCTCGAGCAGGGCCACCTGGTCCATGCCATGCGTGACGACCTGGTGGGGGAGTACGTCGGGCATACGGCGCCGAAGACCAAGCGGATCCTGGACAAGTCGATGGGCGGCGTGCTGTTCATTGACGAGGCCTACTACCTCTACCGAGCCTCCGACTCCAAGGACTATGGCCAGGAGGTCATCGACATCCTGCTGCAGGTCATGGAGAACGAGCGGGACAAGCTGGTGGTGATCCTGGCCGGCTACAAGGACCGGATGGATGAGTTCTTCACCTCCAACCCCGGCATGCGCTCACGGATCGCCCACCACCTCGACTTCGCCGCCTACGACCTGGATGAGCTGACGGCGATCGGCCAGCTGATGCTGGAGGAGACGAACTACTACCTGTCCAGCCAGGCGCAGGACGCGTTCCGCGAGTACCTGACCAGCCGGATGGCCCAGGCCCACTTCGCCAACGCGCGCAGCGTCCGCAATGAGCTGGAGCGTGCCAGGCTGCGGCACGCCCACCGGCTCGCCGGCGACCTGGAGCGGCACTGGAACCGCGACGACCTGATGCGCATCGAGCCCGAGGACATCCTGGCCGACGATGCCGACCTGTTCGAGTCCGCCGAGGCCCTCGAGCTGTAGCCGCCCTGGCGGTCACGCGGCTGGTCAGGCGCGCCGGACGGGCATGAACGTCGGGACCGGATCGGTGGTCAGGAAATCGATGATCATCTGGTTGCAGAGGCCCGGCTTTTCCAAGATCAGCGCGTGTGAGGTGCCAGGTACCACCGCCAGTTCCGCGTGCGGGATGCCCCGGTATAGGGCGAGCGTGTGCTCGGCCTCGATCGCGTCGTCATCGCCGGCCATTACCAGCGTCCGTGCCGACACCCGGCCGAGGTCCGCAGTCGTCAGCGTCGGCTCGCTGGCGATCATGCGGGCAATCTTCGCGACGACCGCGGGGAAGTGCTCACGCCCGTCCGGCGAGACCTCTCCGTAGGCGTCGAGGAAGAACTCGTTCGAGCCCAGCTCCTCGATGTCAAGCGCCGGCAGCAGCCCGTCATGGTGGAAGTTCCCCGAGATCAGGACGAGCCGGTCGACCACGTCGGGGCGCGCCAGCGCGACTAGCAGCGCCACATTCGCCCCGTCGCTGTGACCGACCAGGTGAGCAGGGCCGAGGCCCAGCTTCTCGATGAAGGCGACGGTGTCGCGCGCCATGATGGCGTAGCTGATCGGCCCGTCGACGTCGGCAGTGTGGCCGTGGCCGCGGCGCTCGGGGGTCAGCACCCGGAACCGCAGCGCCAGCGCCGGGGCGGTGGCGCTGAATTCCGAGGCGTCGGTCAGTGCCCCGTGCAGCAGGAGCAGGGGCCTGCCGCTGCCGTGCTCGGCGTACCAGGTCTGCACGCCGCCAGCGTCGATGTAGGGCATCGGGCGGGGTCCCTCCTCGTCATCTCCAGGCCGGCCGCTGGCCGGCTGTCAGCCGCGTACCGCGGCGTACCGCGCGCGGACCTCCGGCTGCGGATCGGCCTCGTATCGCCGGCGGCCGGTCCCGGTCCAGCTCGGCGGCTGATCGCCCCCGGATAGCGCCCACGCCGCCTGCCGCGCCGCGCCGTCGGCGACGTACTCGCCTGGCTCGGGCACGTCGACGGGCACGCCGAGGACTGATGGCGCGATCCGGCGCACGGCCTCCGACCGGGCGCCGCCGCCGATTAGCAGTATGGCGCGCACCTCGAGGCCGTCGCCGCGGAGCGCGTCGAGCCCGTCGGCCAGGCCGCACAGCATTCCCTCGACCGCTGCCCTGGCCAGATTCTCCCGCGTGGCGCTGGCGCCGGTCAGGCCGTGCAGCTCGGCCGTGGCATCGGGCCGGTTCGGCGTGCGCTCGCCTGCCAGGTAGGGCAGCATCGTCAGGCCGCCCGCGCCCGGCGGCGCGGCCAGGGCCAGGGACGAGAGCCGGTCGAGGCCGACTCCCAGCATGCCGGCCATGGCGGTCAGTACCCCGGCAGCGTTCAGCGTGCACACAAGCGGCAGGAACTGCCCGGTCGCGTCGGCGAAGCCGGCGACAGCACCGGCAGCGTCTGCCGTCGGCGCGGCGCTGACCGCGAATACGGTGCCTGACGTGCCGACCGAGACGATAACCTCGCCGCGCTTGGCGGAAAGCCCGAGGGCCGCGGCGGCATTGTCACCGGTGCCGGGCCCCAGCACCGCGTCGCCGTCCAGCTCGGCCGCCAGTTCGCCGGCGAGGCCGGCCGGGCCGAGGACCTCGGGCACGGCGGGGGAGCAGCCCGCCGCCAGGCGCAGCAGGTCGTCGCGGTAGCTGCCCGCAGCAGGCGACCAGTACCCGGTGCCGCTCGCGTCGCCGCGGTCGGTGCGCAGCGCGTCCAGGGCGCTGGCTCCGGCCAGCTGCCACGTCAGCCAGTCATGCGGCAGGCAGACGGCGGCGGTGCGCGCCATCGCCGCCGGCTCATGCTCGGCCAGCCAGCGCAGCTTGGTCACCGTAAACGAGGCGACCGGGACGCTGCCGACGGCGTCGGCCCAGGCCGCGCGCCCGCGCGCCTGGTCGCCTGCGCCGAGCTCGGTGATCAGGTCGGCCGCCGCGGCGGCCGACCTGGTGTCGTTCCACAGCAGAGCAGGCCTTACCACCGCACCGGCCTGGTCGAGGCAGACCATGCCGTGCTGCTGGCCGGCTACCGAAACGGCGGCGACATCGGCGAGTCCGCCGGCCTCGCTGACGGCCGCGCGCAGTGCGTGCCACCATGCCCGCGGATCGACCTCAGTGCCCGGCGGGTGTGCCGCCTGCCCCGCCCGCGCCAGCGCGCCGGTCTCCGCGTCGCGGATCACCACCTTGCACGACTGAGTCGAGGAGTCGACCCCGGCGACCAGTGCGGTCACCGGGCCCGCAGCAGGTGCTCGATCGCCAGCTGGTTGAGGGCGATAAACCCGTAGCCGGGTGCGCCCGCGGCATCGGCGTCGAAGTCCTCGAACGCGCTCCGGTCGGCGATCAGGCCGGAGTAGGTCTCGCCCGGGCCGAGAGTGGGTACGGCGAGCTCACCGATCCGGCACTTCTCCATGGCCTCGGCGACCTCGGGATCGGCACGGAACGCGGCCACGCGTTCCTTGAGCAGCAGGTACATGCGCATGTTGGCGGCCGCTGATGCCCACACGCCTGACTTGTCCTCGGTCCGGGATGGCTTGTAATCGAAATGCCGGGGCCCGTCGTAAGCCGGCCCGCCGTGCGGCCCGCCGAACTCGAGCAGGTCGACGAGCGAGAACGCGTTCATCAGGTCGCCGTGACCGAAGACCAGGTCCTGGTCGTACTTGATGCCGCGCTGGCCGTTGAGGTCGATGTGGAACAGCTTGCCGTGCCACAGCGCCTGCGCGATGCCGTGCGCGAAGTTCAGCCCCGCCATCTGCTCATGGCCGACCTCGGGGTTAAGCCCGACCATGTCGTGGTGCTCGAGGCTGGCTATGAATGCCAGCGCGTGCCCGACGGTCGGCAGCAGGATGTCACCGCGGGGCTCGTTGGGCTTCGGCTCGAGGGCGAACCGGATACCGTAGCCGCGGTCGGTGACGTACTCGGCGAGCGTGTCGACGGCCTCGGCGTAGCGGTCCAGCGCGGCCCGGACGTCCTTGGCGCTGTCGTACTCGCTGCCTTCCCGCCCGCCCCACATCACGTACGTCCTCGCGCCGAGCTGGGCAGCCAGGTCGATGTTGCGCATCACCTTGCGCAGTGCGTACCGCCGCACGTCGCGCCTGTTGCTGGTGAAGCCGCCGTCCTTGAAGACCGGGTGGGTGAACAGGTTGGTGGTTGCCATCGGCACCACAAGCCCGGTCTCCTTCAGCGCCGTGGTGAACCTGTCGATGTGACGCTCCCTGGCGGCCGCGTCGCTGCCGGGCGGCACGAGGTCATCGTCGTGGAACGTGACGCCGTAGGCGCCGAGTGCGGCAAGCTCGTGCACGGCCTCGACCGGGTCGAGGGGAGCCCTGGTGGGATCCCCGAATGGGTCGCGGGCCGGCCAGCCGACCGTCCAGAGCCCGAACGTGAAGCGGTCAGCGGGTGTGGGCTGGTCGGGCATCGCGCCTCCATTCCGGTTGCATGCGATCAATAGTGCCGTCCGCGCTGGCCGGCTGCCAGGGAGCCTCTTATCGCCTTTCCGAGAACGGCAGTCCATTATTGTTAGCGTTCACAACGGTTACGCGGCCGCTACTCATGCCAATGACGCCGGCCTGGGTCTGGTTTCAGAGCGCTGAGCTATAGTTTTGTTGGCCTCGCGGTGTGAGCGCTGATTCTCCAGGGCGCGTCACGGCACTAGCGCGGTCGCGGGCTGGGTCAGAGGGGGCCGCGTGGCGTCGAACGAGGGTAGCCAGACTGCTCGGCCCCTGATGGTGGACGTGGCCCGCCTTGCCGGGGTATCCCACCAGACCGTTTCCCGGGTGCTGAACGATCATCCCAACGTCAGCCCGCGGACCAGGGCCGGGGTGATGGCTGCCATCCGCGATCTCGGCTACCGGCCCAACGCCGCCGCCCGGACGCTGGTCACGGGCCGGACGAACACGCTGGGCGTGATCAGCTTCGACACGACGCTGTACGGCCCGGCATCGATGCTGTATGGCATTGAGCGCGCTGCCCATCCCGGCTACTCGGTGGCCATCGCAAGCCTGCCGGCGCTGGACCGGCGCTCCCTGCTGGAGGCCGTCGACCGGTTCGTTGGCCAGGCCGTGGAGGGCATCATCGTGATCGCCCCGGAAACCTCGGCGGTCACCGCGCTCGGGGCGCTGGCCAGCAGCATCCCGCTGGTTGCCGTGGGCTGCGGGCCGAGCGCCCCGCTGCCATCGGTGTCCATTGACAACTTCGGCGGCGCGGCGCAGGCAACTCGCCACCTGCTCGACCTCGGGCACCAGACCGTCCACCACATCGCCGGGCCCGACAGCTGGCTGGATGCGCAGCAGCGCGTCGAGGGCTGGCGAGCCGCGCTGCGTGCGGCCGGCGCACCGGAGCCGGAACTGCTGCGCGGCGACTGGTCGGCGCGGTCCGGGTACGAGATCGGCCATCAGCTGTCTTCGCGGCCCGAGGTGACCGCCGTGCTGTGCGCCAACGACCCGATGGCCCTCGGCGTACTGCGGGCACTTGCCGAGCACGGCCGCCGCGTTCCCAGCGACGTGAGCGTGGTCGGATTCGATGACGTGCCCGAGGCGGCCTTCTTCCTGCCGCCGCTGACGACAGTTCGGCAGCACTTCGGCGAGCTGGGCCGAAGGGCCGTGCACCTGCTGCTGGACCGCATGGCGGGGGACCAGGCACGCGCTCCGGTCCTGCCGATATCGCCTGACCTGGTTGTCCGGGCCAGCACGGCGCCGCGGGCCGCAGGTCACCGGGCCAGCGCCCGCAGTCCGGGACGGCCTGGCAGGCCGCGCCGCCCGGCCTGACGTTCGGCCTGGCTGGCAAGGACTTCCCGATTTCTGCCGGCCTGGCCCGGGGGACCGGTTCCTGTACTAGAGATCGGTATTCGTGTTGTTACCCCAGCTTTCACCGCTGCACGGCCGGTTAGCGGCCGGTTAGTTCTGGGTTGCCGGGATAGGCGACATTACTGCTGCCGGGACTGTGCGCTGTGCACGGCCCGTCCTGCGTGTTGTCGATCATTGGAGCAGCGCGATGGCTAGCTGGCAGCGGCGATTGACGGGCTTGGCACTAGCGACCGGCCTGATGGTGCTGACGTTGCCGGCGGGCGCTGCGTCTGCTGCCGTCGCGGGCGGCAGGACGTCTTTCGGCAGCGGCAAGGCGTACTCGCTGCCGCACACGCCGGCTCAGGGCCGGCTAGGCAGCTTTGCCGCGTCGCAGGACGAGACTCCGGTGGAGCGAGCGGAGGCCGCAGCCGCAGCCGAGGCGGCCAGTCTCGGTCACAGCGTGCCCGTCGCCGGGCTGACCACCGAGCGGGAGATGGTGACGGCAAGCCCGGACGGAATGTTCACGATGACGAGCTACCCGCTGCCGGTGCGCGTGCGCCAGGATGGCCGGTGGGTGCCGGTGAGCACTAACTTGCGCCGGACTGGCGCAATGCTGGCCGCGCCCGCGCTGCCAGGCGACAGCGTGCAGTTCTCGGCAGGCGGCCTCGGGCCGATGGCGGTGATCGGGACCGGCTCGGCGTCGCTCGCGCTGTGGTGGCCTGGCAGGCTTCCGGTGCCCGTGGTGTCCGGACCGTCGGCAACCTATACCGGGGTGCTGCCGGGCGTGAACCTGGTGCTGACCGCGGAGAACGGGACCACCGGCGCGTTCAGCGAGGTTCTGGTGGTCACGAGCCCGCAGGCGGCGCGGGAAGTCGCGGCGGTCTCGCTGCGGGTGACCACGCGCGGGACCGTGCTCGAGCAGGCGCGCGGCGGCGGGCTGGTCGCGCCGCTGGCAGCCGGCGGCGGGGCTTTCGTGGCGCCGCCGTCGGTGATGTGGGATTCGGGCACGTCAGCCCGGTCGGTGGTCGAGCGGGCAACTGCCATGGGCGGCCGGGCGGCCGGCGTTACGGCGGCCGGCGGGGTCGTCCTGCCGTCAACCGCTGAGGGCCCGGGCAGGTTCGCGCTGACCGGCCGGGTTGCCGCGCAGGTAGCCGACAGCGGGCGGCTGCTGCGCCTGGTCCCGGACGCGGCGCTGCTTGACTCGCCGCAGGCCGTCTTCCCTGAGTACGTCGATCCGACCTTGTACCTGGAGACCAACGGCGGCGGCAGCCTGCAGGACTACGACCCGGTCCAGTCCGACGACGACAACGGCGGCTCGTACGACACGAACTGCACGGGGTCGCACTGGAATTCATCGTCCTACTACGACTCGCCGGTGGGCTACGACAACTTCGAGGCCGGCGACTGTGAGTACAGCGACACCGACTATGCGCTGTACCGGGTCGGCATGTCGACGGCGCTCGGCACTAGCGGGGTCACGGTCGCGACTGCCACGGTGAACGCTTCGGTGGCGTACTCCTCGGACTGCGGCGTTTCCTCCGTCGTGACGCTGTCCTGGATCGACGGAATGAGCTCTAGCACTGGCTGGCCCGGCCCCAGCGAGGTCAGCGGCGAGTCCAATGCCACCGCCACGTTCCCGCCCGATACCGACAGCTCGGACTCGGCCGATGACAGCTGCGACAACACGGTCGTGGAGGACGACGGGCTGCTGAAGTCGGAGGGCTTCAACGTCATCAAGGACGTTGATTCCATGAAGGGATCATCGAACTTCACGTTCCGGCTGTGGGAGCCAAGCGGCAGCGGGGACGGCAGTCCGACCAACGAGGACTACCACGTCCAGTTCACCAACGGCAAGCACGATAGCGACGGGCCGTACCTGCAGGTGCAGTACTTCTACACGCCGAGCACGCCGTCCACCACCACCATGGAGGAGAGCACCGCAAGCAACGATTCCAGCCCCTACACCTGTGCGACGGCCACGTCGAGCGCCCAGGCTCTGGTGCCCACCGAGGCAGGCGGCGGCGTCTACGTCGGGGCGACGTACTCTGACCCTGACGGCCACTCGGTGCTCTCTGGCAACGTCAAGTACTGGCTCGCCAGCGCCTCGTCCACGACGTATACGACAGCGAGCCCGGCTAGCGCGACGCCAAGCTCCAGCGGAAGCTACTCCCGTGCCTGGGACACTGCCCCGATCCCGTGGAGCTTCCTGGACGACCAGACCAACGGTGCCGTGATCGGCTGGTCCACGGACGCGGAGACCGGGACCGACAAGGTCTCGAGTACCACGTACGGGCCGTATTCCTCCGCCTACTCCGCAGACTGCTATTTCGCAGACTACTGGCAGAAGCCTGAGCCGCCCGGGGTGGCGGCAGACTTCACGCAGGCGGATGCACAGAGTGTCGGCTCCACGATCAGCTTCGCGATCACGCCGTCCGCGAATGACTCGAACGCGGTGTCCGAGTACGTCTTCGGCCTGGACGGCCAGCCGCCGACGTCGGGCACGATCCCGGACAGCCAGCTCTGCACCACAAGCTCGACGACAACGCCGGACTGCGTGATCAATAGCAGCGGTGACGCAACGCTCAGCGTCGTGGTCGGCTCGCCGGGTCCGCACCTGCTGTATGTGTACGAGATCGACTCCAAGAGCGTCGTATCGGGGGAGACCGAAGGCGCGCTCGGGGACTCCAGCACTGACTGCCAGAATGCACCGTCTGCAACTTGCGCCTGGGCGGGGTACACGTTCACTGGCGCGGCTGACGCCGGCGCGTCCTATACGTCAGGCTCAAGCCTGCAGGCGAACTTCGCGGCGGCGCTGGCATCCGGCTATGCCGATAACACGATGATCTCGAACAGCAGCGGAGCAAGCTGCAACGGCGGCTACGACTTCTACGCCCCGCAACTGACCGCGGCCGGCTGGACCGCAGGCGGGCAGGTAACCGTGGATGGCGCGTCGTTCACGCTGGCCGACTACGGCTCGTGCGGCGCTGACAACCTGCTGGCAGCCAAGCAGACGATCGGGACCGGCGGCAGCGGGGTCAACGGGAGCGCCGTGGTGTTCCTGGCCACCTCCTCACTCGGCGAGGTGGGCATACCCGGTGTCATGACCGGCGATCCGAACGCAAGCGTGCTCCAGTCGGACGTCACCGCGCCGGCCGTGATGCACGGCGTCGGGGTAACCGGTTCAGGCTGCATCGACGCGCCAAGTTTCGGTGACGCTGGCTGCATCCCGGCCACCGGCACGGTCAACTACGCGTCAGGCTGCGTCCTGGGTACACAGGTGAGCTATGACCTGACCGTGCCCGACTGGGTGGAGGGCCCGTCGGACATCCAGGCGATCTCCACCGCTGACCGCGTTGCTGGCAGCAGCGGGGAGCAGGCGGACTCGCCGAAGATCTACGCGTTCTCGGTGCCGCTGGACCCGTCCTGCACCCTGCAGTCGGTGACGCTGCCGGATGTCGGGGATACCTCGTGGGAGCAGACCGCGTCCGGCGATGGCGCGGCAGTGCCGACGCTGGATGTGTTCGGGGTGTCTGTGCGCAACACGACGACGGAAACCCCCGTGCAGCCCACCGTGTCCAGCCCTGCCGCGACCCCGTGTGCGGCACCGTGCTTGTCACCGGCCGGAGATGCCTGGACCGGGATCTGGGCCAACCCGATGGAGGACGCCTACGAAGCTACTGACTTCGGGAACGAGACGATCCGGATCGGCGTCGGGTTCAACGCGCTGTCAGCAGGCGCCGCGATCCCGGCCGGCAGCCAGATCCGGATCCGGCTGTCGAATCCAGGCTTCATGGACGGAGACGGTGACGGACCGATCCAGATCGGCGCGGCAAGCGTCTCCTTGCAATCCGACGAGGCGAAGCCGACCGGGACTCCTTCTGAGCTGTATTTCGGCGGCGGCGAATCGGTCACGATCCCCGAGGGCGGCGACGTCTATTCCGACCCGCTGACGCTTCCGATCGCGCTGACCCCCGGCTATGACGTTCTCGTCAGCCTGTGGGTCGAGAATTCCTCGCTGGCATACCTGCCGCTGAACGCTACCCCGGCAGCCGCCGGTACGTGGTATGCCGCTGAGGGAAGCGGCGACAACGTGCTGGATGCCACCGGCACGCCCTTCGACGGCTCCACCGGCGTCTGGTACGGCAACGCGCCGCTTCTGTCCGGCGTGGACGTAACCACTGCCGCGCCATCGCCCGAGCTAGCCGGGCTTGCCAGCCCCGGCGCGCCGACTGTGGTGGTGGCCGGAAACAACGTCACCGACATCTGGACCGCCACGGCGACGTCGGACAGCATCGACAATCCCAGCAAGCGTCTGGCCGGGCAGCTGTACAGCCAGGGAATCGCAGCCGGGTACGGCGTCGTGGACGCGGGCATCCAGTCCAACCAGGTGCTTAATGACGGCTCCCCGACAGGAGGGGTCAGCCTGCTGGCGAGGCTGGACCGGGACATCCTGGCCGAGCCCGATGTCGGCACTGTGATCATCGACGAGGGGCTGGAGGACCTGCTGCTGTCGGCAGACGGCAAGACCACCGTCGCGGCCAGCGAGCTCAACATGGACACGGCCTATGCGGTGCTGATCAACCAGCTGAACGCGTTCGGTATCAACGTGATCGTCGGGACCCTGACGCCATGCGACGGCTACGACAACTCAAGTACCGGGGAAACGTGCACTTCCACCGTCGTCGACCCGACCAGGGTGCTGATCAACGAGGACATGAACGGCGGCAACCCTTCGACGGGCATCACGATCCAGACGGGCGAGCCGTACTGCACGGCGCAGCTAGATCAGGCCGTCAGCAACGGCGGATCGCCCGAGGCGCTGGCGACTAGCCCGACCGACTTTGACAATGGAGATCACGTGAACCTCACCTGGGCCGGGTACGCGGCGATGGCGGCCGAGCTCAACCCGGCCAACACCGCTGACAGCCCTTGCTCACTGTCACCCAACTCCCTGCCCCAGCCTCCTTCGTGACCCGTTCAGCACTGGTCCTGCCACGAGCAGCGGCGGTCGGCCCGCGGCAAGCCGGTCTGCGGCGAAGTCGCGGAGCAGCTGATGCAGCTGGTAGACCGGCCTGCCAGCGGCGTCTGTCCCTAGCGGTATGAGGAAGGACTTGTCAGCCAGGCCGGCCGCCGCAGCTGCGCCGTCGAGCTCACCGGCGGCGGCTGCGATGGCCGACTCGGTGAGCTCATTGTCGAGCGTGCTGAGAAGCTGGAAGACGCGCTGAGTCGGCTCGTCCAGGGCCGAGTAGATCCTGGCGATGCTGCGCCGTACAGACAGCTCGCCGAAAGCGAGGTCGGTGAGTACCTCGCCTTCGGTTAGCTGCTGGGCCAGTGCCGACAGGCGCCAGAATTTCCGTGCGGCTAGCCGCATGCCGACGATGCGCAGCGCGAGCGGCAGGCCGAAGCACGCCTGCGTGATCCGCGTGGCGGCCTCGGCCTCGGCCTCGATCCTGGCGTTTCCTACCATCCGCCGCAGGAAGCTCGTGCCCTCCACGTTGGTCAGCTCGCGAAGCTGGAACAGCCGCGACCCAGGGGTGGCGGCCGTCTCGCTCTGTGCGGTGATCAGCATGGCTGAGCGGCCGCTGCCGGGCAGCAGCGGGAGCACCTGGCTGGCCGAGGACGCGTCATCGGCCACGATCAGGACACGCATGCGTGCGAGCCTTGACCGGTAGAGACAGGCGCGTTCCTCAACCGAATCGGGAATGGCCGATGCCGAGATGCCGAGCGTGGCCAGCAGCTCAGCCAGCACCACGGCCGGGTCGCGCGGTCGCCCGTTGCGGTCACTGAGCTGCGTCCAGAGCTGCCCGTCAGGGAACTCCCTGCCGATGAGATGGGCAGCGCGGAGAGCTAGCGCTGTCTTCCCGATGCCGGGCATGCCGGTCAGCACGACGACCGGGGTTGTCTCTGCGGCACCGCCGCGTCCGAGCAGACCGATAATCTCGGCTTGCTCCTGCCGCCTGCCGGTGAAGTCGGCCACGGCTGCGGGCAGCTGACACACTGGGAGGTAGCCTCCCAGCCGCAGCCCGGCAGCGGCGGGAACCTGCTGCCGCAGCACTTGGGCGTGCGCCGCGCGCAACTCTGGCCCCGGCGACAGGCCCAGGTCAGCTGCGAGCTGCCGACGGATCCGTTCGAACGCCTGGAGAGCTTCGACGTGCCGCCCAGCGCCGGCCAGCGCGATCATGTAGTAAGCGAAGGCGCGCTCATCGAACGGCGCTTGCTCGACAAGCCGTTCCAGGTGCTGAAGGGCCTGATCGTGCCAGCCAAGCTGGCACGCAGCCTCCGCGTACTCGACGATTGCGCGGTCGCGCTGCCGGGCGAGGCCCGATACAACCGGGTGCCGATCCAAAGCTTCGATGTCGCACAGGGGATCGCCGCGCCAGAGCGCAAGGCCGCAGTCAAGCGCCCGACAGCAAGCCTCCAGGTCTCCGGCCTCGCGGGCAGTCCTCGCCTCGGTCGCGTGCCGACGGAATGAGGTGAGGTCGAGCTGGCAGCTGGCCGTATTGAGCCGGTACCCGGAGCCCACCGAGATGATGAAGCCGTCCGCTGAATGCGCCGGGTGCTCTGCGTCGATAAGCCTCCGGAGCCCGCTGACATACGACTGGATCATGACCGGAGCGTTGCGTGGCGGCGCATAGCCCCATAGGGCGTCGCTGATCTGGCCGCGGCTGACGATCTCACCCAGGCTCGTGGCGAGCAGGGCGAGCACGAGCCGCATCCTGGCGTTTCCTAAGACGATGTTCATGCCGTCTCTGGACACTGCCAGCGGGCCGAGAATTTCGAGGTGGAACCGGGTTGCCGCGGCTAACCGGCTCTTGCCACCTCGCCGTGCTTGCTGCTTGCGCCCTACCTCGGAAGACTCTGGCTGACCTGCCGAGGCGACCGGCAGCAGGCGATCTCGCGGCCGGCTGGCCGGTGCCGCCAGATTGTGATCGGCCTGCAGCGGGTGGAGGCTGATGACGCCCGCCAGCCGGCGCAGCGTTACCGCCCTCGGCTGCGAGGTCATTCCCTGCTCAAGATCGCGGATGACGCCGATGCTCACGCCCGCTGCTTCGGCGAGCTTACGCTGGCTCAGGCCCGCCGCACGGCGCTGCTGCCTGATGACACGGCCGAGGTGGCCTTCACACGCTGCACACATTCAGACCCCAGGGAGCTTCCGACTAGCGGCCCGACCTTATGAACGCTGATGAGAGGCATACGAGGCTTATCCTGTATGGTCCGCGTGGAATCTCCGTCACATCTGCGTCGCGTCTGGATTCCGGCCCGGCATACCGCGGCGGTGCAGATCCTGCAGTCGGCAGAAATTGTGACAACCTGACGTACCAGTGCAGCCGCAATGCCGGTAGGAACAGGATTTTCGACGTCGCTAGCAGGCTTTTGTAGTAGACGTCTAGTTAGTGAGTGGTTAGCCGGGATTACGGCTGGTCGGGTGATAGTGCTCCTGACGGGTTCGCGCGTTGTGCGCGCTGCCTGGAAGGGGCGATGGCGATGCAGGCGACCAGATTCCGCCGTGCCTGGCTGACGGGGCTGCGGGCCCGCTGGCTGACTGCCGCGGTGGCCATTGCCCT
>DASPWG010000267.1:0-65990 GCA_035621915.1 Streptosporangiaceae bacterium | reverse complement strand
CCAGCATCAGCGTCACCGGCCCGTCGTTGATCAGCTCGACGTCCATGTGCGCGCCGAACACGCCGGTCTGCACGCTGGCGCCGAGCGCGGTGAGGGCGTCGGCGAACGAGGTCACCAGCGGCTCGGCGACAGGCCCTGGCGCGGCCGCCTGCCAGCTCGGCCGCCGCCCCTTCGACGTGTCCGCGTAGAGCGTGAACTGGCTGATCACCAGCAGTGGCGCGGCAAGTTCGGCGCAGGACCTCTCGCCGTCCAGGATGCGCAGGTGGTAGACCTTCCGCGCGAGCGCCGCGGCGGTCGCGGCGGTGTCGGAGTGCGTGACGCCGACCAGGACGACCAGGCCAGGGGCGGGCAGCAGCCCGGCGACCTGGCCGTCCACGATGACCCTGGCCGAGCTTGCGCGCTGAACGACGGCTCGCACGAGACGGCATTGTCGCATGCCGAGGTGCTACCCGGCAGCGACCGCTGACCTGGCTCGAGGCCAGCCGGAAGCCGGCATAGACTGCGGTAGCTTTCGTGCCGCAGCGCGGCGGCCGTCCTGCGATCCGCCGCGGCGCGGCCAGCCGATCGCCGAGGAAGGGCAGTGATCCGGTCATGACAGCAGCAGACAGCGCCGCGCGCGCCAGGCCCGCAGGGCCGGCCACCCTCATCACTGTCGCGCCCACCGGAGCGGAGTCGGAGAAGGCCGCCGTTCCCGCCCTGCCGGTCACGCTCGACGAGCTGGTCACCACGGCCAAGGAGTGCAGCGCGGCGGGTGCCGCGGTGATCCACGTGCACATCAGGGGCGCGGACGCCAGGCCCACGCTTGACCTGGGCCGCCTCAACGACACCGTGCACGCGCTGCGTGAGTCGACCGACCTGATCGTCCAGCTGTCCACCGGCGGGGCGGTGACCGACCCGTACGAGCGGCGCCTGGCCGTGCTCGACGCCCGGCCCGATGCCTGCTCGCTGACGTGCGGCACGGTCAACTTCGGCGACGACGTGTTCATGAACCCGTGGGGCTTCATCAAGGAGCTGTACGCCAAGACCCAGGAATATGGGGTCGTGCCCGAGTTCGAGTTGTTCGACCTCGGTCATATCGCCACGCTGCACCGGCTGCTGGCCGAGATGGGCCCGCCGGCCGGCGGGCACGTGCACTGTGACCTGGTCATGGGCGTGCCTGGCGGCATGCCAGGGGACGCGGACACGCTGGTGCACGCGGTGTCCGCGCTGCCGGCCGGGGCGACCTGGTCGGCGACCGGAATCGGCCGCACCTCGCTGCCGGTCATGTTCGCCGCCCTCGCCGCCGGCGGGCACCTGCGGGTGGGCATGGAAGACACGATCACCTTCGCCCGCGGCCGCCCGGTTGCCAGCAACGCCGAGCTGGTCGAGCGGGCCGCGACCCTGGCCGGCCTGGCGCAGCGCCCGGCGATGTCGGCGGCCGCCGCCCGCGACCTGCTGGGGGTGCCCGATCACCGCTGACAACCCCGTCCTGGCCGAGGTCGTCAGGTCCGGATTCACCGAGTCACGTCATCGCGGGATCGCCGTCGCGCTGGCGGCGGATGGCCAGCCGAGGCTAGCCGCCGGCGCGGTGCGAGAGCCGGTCTTCCCGCGGTCGGCTAACAAGCCGCTGCAGGCGACCGCCATGCTCAGGTGCGGACTGAAGCTGGACGGCGAACTGCTGGCCCTCGCGGCCGCGAGCCACTCCGGCGAGGAGTTCCACGTCGCAGGGGTCAGGGAGATCCTGTCCGGCGCCGGGCTGACCGAGAAGGCGCTGCAGTGCCCGCCGGACTGGCCGCTGGATGAGGAGGCGCGCCGCGCGCTCATCCTGGCGGGCGGCAGCGCAGACCGCGTGCACATGAACTGCAGCGGCAAGCACGCCGCGATGCTCGCGACCTGCGTGGTCAACGGCTGGCCCACGGAGACCTACACCGACCCGGCGCACCCGCTCCAGCAGGAGATCCGGCGCGCGGTCAGCGAACTGGCCGACGAGCCTGTCGCCGCGATCGGGGTCGACGGCTGCGGTGCGCCGCTGATGGCAATCTCGGTTCTCGGGCTGGCCAGGGCTTTCCGCGCGCTGGTGCTGGCCGCCGACGGCACGGCGGAGCGCGCGGTAGCCGACGCCATGCGCGCCTTCCCGGCCTGGACGTCCGGGACCACCAGGCCAGAGCGCTTCCTGATGGAGGCGGTGCCCGGGCTGCTGCTCAAGGGCGGTGCCGAGGGCGTGGACGGGTTCGCGCTCGCGGACGGGCGGGCAGGGGCGCTGAAGATCGATGACGGCGCCGCCAGGGCCCGCGTCCCTGTCACGGTCGCGCTGCTGCGCGAGCTTGGCGTCACGGCCGAGCCTGGCGCGGACGCGGCCAGGCTGGCAGAGCTGGCCAGCCCCGACGTCTTCGGCGGCGGCCGCGTTGTAGGTGAAATCCGCGCGGTGCTGCCCGGCGCCGGCTAGCAGGGCATCACCCTACGCCTGACCAAAGGATATAAAAAGGACTACTTTCTCCTTCCACACGGCAGTCCGGCGGGACGACAGTGACATTGTGTTGTTGCAGTCAATTTTGTGTCCGCTATGCGATGTTTTCTCCTCCTGAACTTACACAATGTTGCTCTTAGGGTGTCGCTCATTGGAGTACGGGGGGTCGCGGTGTCCGCCTCTGGGAGTGGGGCGGTGCGGCTCTCGGCGGCGATGGTC
Organism: Streptosporangiaceae bacterium; assembly: GCA_035621915.1. Taxonomy (GTDB): domain Bacteria; phylum Actinomycetota; class Actinomycetes; order Streptosporangiales; family Streptosporangiaceae; genus JAJYUU01. The sequence goes on along the minus strand of DASPWG010000267.1, from coordinate 63,325 downwards.
GCGGGGTGCTAGCTGGACGTTTGCATCTGCAAGCACTCGGTGCGAAGCTGGGCGTATGAGCCCGGTAAACGTCGGCGCCATCGGCGCCTACATCAGGGAGCAGCGGGAGCAGGCGAAGATCTCGCTGCGCCAGCTTGCCCAGTCGGCCGGAATCTCCAATCCCTACCTCAGCCAGATCGAGCGCGGGCTGCGGCGGCCAAGCGCCGACATCCTGCAGCAGATTGCCAAGGGGCTGCGGATCTCAGCGGAGGCCCTCTACGTGCAGGCCGGATTCCTGGAGGACCGTCCGCCGGGGTCGGTGGTCAGGGAAGCCGTGCTAACCGACCAGGAGCTGACCGAGCGCCAGAAGCAGATGCTGATCGAGATCTACGAGTCGTTCCGCAAGGAAACGGTGATGGCTCGGGCGGGAACGGCCGGGATCACTGACGACCAGTCCGGCCTTGAGCCGGACGAGGCCGGGCTGCTCTGGCCCGATGACCGCAGCGTCGGCGGGCACTCCAGGCTGGCGCTGACCGGGCCGGACGAGTCGGAAGACGACGACGTCGATCTTCGTGACGCCTCGTCCTGGAGCCCGCCAGACGACGAGGCTGACAGCCTTTACCCGGAGGACGGCCCGGACCCGGACGGCCCGGACCAGGCCGGCCCGTCTCCGGCCGGCACTCAGCCGGGCCAGGGCGGAGCGGAAGGGCCAGCGCAGGACGCCCCGGGCCATCAGTTCCCGCCACAGAGCGGCAGCAGGTAGCGTGACACCGTGAGCACTGTGCATCCGATTGCCTTCACGATCATCAACCCGACTGCCGCGTCGGTCATCAGCCTGTTCTTCTGGGTTCTGCTGCTCGCCGCGTTCGTAGTCGAGACCTGGGCGTTCATCCACGCCATCATCCAGCCGGCTTCCGCGTTCACTGCCGCGGGCAAGCAGACCAAGCCGCTGTGGCTGGTCATCCTGGGCGTCGCGTTCGTGATCGGAGTCGGCGGTGCGGTCGGCTACCTTGCCCTGCTCAGCCTCTTCCCGATCATTGCCTTCGTCGCGGCGGCCATCTACCTCGTCGACGTTCGGCCCAAGATCAAGCAGGTCCGCAGCTCCGGGCAGCGGCAGGGGCCGTACGGGCCCTGGTAAGCCCGGCCCCGCCGGCGGGCCAGCCGGCGCTAGTCTCGGCGGTATGACCGAGCCGCAGTGGCGCACGCACCGCCTCGAACTTGACGACCAGACCCTGCGCCAGTGGGACGCCACGGTCCTTGCCGCGGAGCCAGACGGGATCGTCCTTGACGCCTCGGCCTTCTACCCCGGCGGCGGCGGTCAGCCGCCCGACGAGGGCGTCCTGCTCTGGGGCGGGGTGCAGACTCACATCGTGGGCGCCCGCAAGGGCGACGACCTCTACCTGATCCCGGCTGAGGGCGACCCGCTGCCGCCGCCAGGAACGGCAGTCCGCGGTGCCGTCGAGGACGCCAGGCGCACCGCCCTGATGCGCACCCACTCCGGCCTGCACGTCCTGTGCGGGGTGGTGTTCCGCGACTACGGCGCCCTCGTCACCGGTGGCAACATGGAGCCGCTGACCGCCCGGATGGATTTCGACCTGCCGGAACTCCCTGAGGGATTCCGCGACGCGGTGGAGGGCGCCTGCAATGCGGAGGTCAGCGCCGACCGCAGGATCGATGTCCGGGTCCTGCCGCGGGCCGAGGCGTTCGCGCTGCCAGACATCATCAGGACCGCCACGAACCTCGTTCCGCAGAGCGTGGCAGAGGTCCGGATCATCGACATCGTGGGCCTGGACCAGCAGGCCGACGGCGGCACGCACGTGGCCAGTACCAGCCAGATCGGCAAGATCGAGGTCGTCAAGATCGAGAACAAGGGCCGCGGGTTCCGCCGGCTCCGGATCCGGATCGTCGACTAGGGATCGCGAAATGCTCCGGGCGCGCCGGACATGTATCCGGTGTCGAGAGGAGCAACCGTGCCGTCACCCGCAGACGCCGCTCCCGCTGAGCGCCGCCGCCGCTTTGATCAGCTCTACCGTCAGGGAACAGTCGGTTACCGCACCGGGAGTGCCAGCAGGATGATCGGCACGCCGACTGCCGTCGCGGCCGTCAGGCTGGTGAGCACGCGCGCGGCCGGGCACAGGCCAGGCGCGGGCCGCAGGATCCTGATGACCCTGGTGGTGACGTCGCAGGCCAGTCCGGGCTCGGTCGCGGCCAGTGCGCCCGAGGGGACCGCGCCGCCGCCGGCCGCACCGACGCGCAGCAGTGCGGTGGCCAGCTCCCTGGCAGGCCGGTGCCGCAGCGCGCGGTCGTCGGCCTGCATCTCGACCAGGAGGGCGACGGCCCGCTGCGCCTGGCGGGCCACGCTGGCCCAGCGGAACGCCCGAAGCAGCGCGCTGAACGGCAGCAGCACGAGATCGTGTCGCTCGCGCAGGTGCGCGCGCTCGTGCGCCAGCACCGCGGCCAGCTCGTGGTCGTCCAGCAGGTTAAGCACCCCTGCGCTGAGCACGATGGCCGACCGCAGGCCGGGCAGGCAGTAGGCCGCTGCCGCCGGGTGGTCGACGACCAGCGCCCCTGGCACCTTCGGGTCGCCGTGCGCCAGCAGGCTCAGCAGGACTCGCTGGCGCTTCCTGGCCCGCACCACCGCCGCCGCAGCGGCCAGCAGGATCCAGCACAGCACCGCGAGCAGTGCCAGCCCGGCCGCCAGGCAGCCGAGCTGAGCCACTCCGACCAGGCTCAGGGCGGCCTGGCCTGGCCCGGTCCAGTGCGTGCCGACGCTGGCCAGCCGGGCGAAGGCCCCGCCGGCCACCCCTGAGCGGTAACCTGCCGCGCCGATCCCGAGCAGCGCCCCCACGGCCGCCAGGCCCCAGCCGAGGCCGAGGCCCTGCCACAGCAGGATGCCCGCGGCCGGCGAGCGATAGGGCCAGCGGGCATGCGCCAGAGCTCTGGCGGCGGGAATGCAACCAGTGGCAACCGCGGCGAGGATGACAACAGCGGCGGACACGGCTTAACCTCTGGCGGCCTCGCCGAGAGCGCCAAGGGCGCGCAGCAGTGCCTCGGCCTCAGTGCCGCTGACGCTGCGGGCGAACCTGGCCAGCGCCGCCTGCCGGTCGCCGGTCTGGTCGAGCGCGCTCAGCATGAGCTCGGTCACGTACGCTTCCCTGCTCTCCGCTGCGCGGTAATGCCAGGCCCTGCCGTTGCGCTCGCGCCGGGCGAAGCCCTTCTTGGCGAGTCGGTCGAGCACGGTCATTACCGTCGTGTGAGCTAGATCCCGATCGGTAAGGAGGCCGCTGACCTCCCGTACGCTCAGCGGGGTCGCGGCCTCCCAGAGCACGTCCATGATGGCACGCTCAAGCTCGCCAAGTCGGTTCACGCAGCAATTCTAACGTGGGCTGCAGCGCCCGCCGCCGAGGGCCGCCGGCCGCAGCCGGGCCCATGTCGCCTGGCGCCGGCCTACGGCTGCCGGGCCTGCGATCCGGCCGCCGGCCGGCCAAGCGCGGCGGCGATCGCGCCGCCGAGAGCACGCGCCACCGGCGGCGGGAATGCATTCCCGACCTGCCGGTAGGCGGCGGTCTTGCGGCCGGCGAACTCCCAGTCATCGGGGAAGCCCTGCAGCCGAGCCACCATCCGGACGGTGAGCTTGGGAAACCCGTCGCGGGGGAAATCCGGCCCCGGCACGCGGTCGGCGATGCCGAGGCCGTCTACCCGCAGGCCGCGCCAGGCCGCCCTGGCCCTGGTCGGCCCGAGATCCGGGCCGCCGTGCTTCTTGCTGCCGCCGACAATCGTCGGGGCTATGGCCGCGGCCTGGCCCGACCAGCTGGCGGCGCCGGGCCAGCCGCCCGCCGCCATCAGGTCGGCGAGGACCTGGCCGACCGCCGGGGCCGGCCGGGGATCGGGCGGCGGCCAGCAGAACTGACCGGCCCAGGGCTCCCGGAGAGCGATCAGCACGAAGCGCGGCCGCAGCTGGGGGACGCCGTGCTCGCTTGCGTGCACCAGGTCCCACCACGCCCGGTAGCCCAGCTCGCGCAGCCGCGCCAGCACCTGGCCGCGGTAGCCGGCAAACCTCGGGGTAGCCAGGCCGCGCACGTTCTCCAGCAGGACCGCGCCCGGGCCTGCCTCCTCGACCAGCCGCAGCGCCTGCGGGAACAGGTCGCGCTCATCGTCCGCGCCGAGCTGGCGGCCGGCGATGGAGAACGGCGGGCACGGCACTCCTCCGGCGAGCAGGTCGATTCCGCGGAACGCGCGGCCGTCCAGGCCGGCCACGTCGCCCTCGACAACCTTCCAGGCGGAACCGCGATTGAGCCGGAGCGTCTCGCAGGCGTCGGCATCGATCTCGACGACCGCCTCGTGCCCGAATCCCGCCTGCTCCAGGCCGAGCGCCTGACCGCCGGCGCCGGCGCAGATCTCGACCGAACGAAGCCCGTCCACGCGGCCAAAGCTATTGCACCGCGCCCCGCGGGGTCGTGGATGCGGTGGGGTGTCGCGGCAACGACACCGGATCCGCATCCGCGCGGCACTGGCCGGGCGCTACCGTGCCGGGTGTGAGCGTCCCCCGGATAGGCGTGAGCGTCGACCTGGTAATCCTGACCGTCCGCGGCGGTCAGCTGACCACGCTCGTCTGGCGGCGCGATGGCAATCCATACGCCGGGATGGTCGCGCTGCCTGGTGGGTTCATCCGGCTGGACGAGGACCTGCAGGCCGCAGCCGGCCGGGTGCTTGCCGAGCGGGCGGGCCTGCCCGCAGCGATGGTGCACCTGGAGCAGCTGCGCACCTACGGCTACCCCGACCGCGACCCGACCAGGCGGGCGGTGTCGGTTGCCTATCTCGGACTGGCCCCTGACCTGCCAGCCCCCGATCAGCCGCAGATGAGCTGGCAGCCGGTCGCCGGCCTGTCCCAGATGGCCTTCGACCACGAGCGGATCCTCACTGACGGGGTGGAGCGGGCCCGGTCCAAGCTGGAGTACACCGCGCTGGCGGCTGCGTTCTGCCGGGATGAGTTCACCGTCGCCGACCTGCGCCGCGTCTATGAGATCGTCTGGGGCACGCCCCTTGACCCGCGTAACTTCCATCGCAAGGTCACCAGCGCCGAGGGCTTCCTGGAGGAAACGGGAGCGACGACGCCCTCAGGAGGCGGCCGCCCAGCCCAGGTCTACCGCCGGGGCAGCGCAGTCCTGCTGTACCCGCCGATGCTGCGGCCCGGCAGCCGCGGTCATCCCGCCGCCTTGGCTGAGCTGCCCGGTGCCAGCCCGGCGTAGCCTGTGATCACCGCACCGGACAGCACAGGGAGGACAACGGTGTCCGAGCAGTCACCGCGTTTCCGGCAGGTACTCGACCAGTTCGCCGGGTACAAACCGGGCAAGCCGCCGTCCGGCGCGGCCGCGAAGTCCTACAAGCTCTCGTCTAACGAGTCCCCGTACGACCCGCTGCCGTCGGTAAGGTCCGTGCTCGCCGACGCTGCCACGCATATCAACCGTTACCCGGACAACGGCGCCGTCGCGCTCACGGCCGCCATCGCCGAGCGGTTCGACGTCCCGGCCGAGCACGTGGCCGTGGGCTGCGGGTCGGTAGGCGTCGCGCAGCAGCTGCTCGAGGCCGTGGGCGAGCCCGGTGCCGAGATCCTGTTCGCCCGGCGCTCGTTCGAGGCCTACCCGTACCTGACCGAGCTGGCGAACGCCACCGCGGTCACGGTGCCGCTGGCCGAGTATGCGCACGACCTGCCGGCCATGGCCGCGGCGATCACCGACCGGACCAGGCTGGTCTTCATCTGCAACCCGAACAATCCCACCGGCACGGTGGTGCACCGCGCTGAACTCGAGGAGTTCCTGGACCGGGTGCCCGCCGACTGCCTGGCGGTGCTGGACGAGGCGTACGTCCAGTACATCCGCGACCCGGACGTGCCTGACGGCATCGCGCTGTACCGCGACCGGCCCAACGTCGCGGTGCTGCGGACGTTCTCCAAGGCCTACGGTCTAGCCGGGCTGCGCATCGGCTACCTGATCGGGCACGAGCCGGTGGCGCAGGCCGCCCGCAAGACCATGCTCACGTTCGCCGTCAACTCGCTCGCCCAGGCAGCGGCCATTGCTTCGCTGGCAGCCGAGGCCGAGCTGATGGAACGCGTTGAGCAGGTGGTCAAGGAGCGTGACCGGGTCCGGCACGAGCTGCTTGGCCAGGGCTGGCCGGTGCCGCCTGCCGAGGCCAACTTCGTCTGGCTGCCGCTGCGCGAGCGCTCGGAGGACTTCGCCGACTTCTGCGACCGGGCTGGCGTGAGCGTGCGGCCGTTCCAGCCGGACGGGGTCCGCGTGACGATAGCCGACCCCGAGGCCAACGACGCGTTCCTCGCGGCCGCCGGCGCTTACCCGCAGCGCTAGCCATGGCAGCCGCGGACTGCCTGGCCGTGCTGGACGCCGGCCCGCCCCGCGTCGTGCTCAGGCAGGCGCGGACCGAGGACGTGCCAGCGATCGTCGCGCTGCTGGCCGCCGACCAGCTCGGCGCTACCAGGGACGGGCTGCGGGACGAGTCGGACCTGGCCTGCTACCAGCGGGCCTTCCGCGCCATCGACGCCGATCCAGCGCACCTGCTGCTGGTGGCCGAGTCCGCCGGTGCGGTGGCCGGCACCATGCAGCTGTCGTTCCTGCCAGGCCTGGCCAGGCGCGGGGCACTGCGGGCGCAGATCGAGGCCGTCCGCGTCGCCGCCGGCACCAGGGGCAGCGGCCTCGGCGCGGGCATGATGGACTGGGCTATCCAGGAGGCACGGCGGCGGGGATGCGCGCTGGTGCAGCTCACCTCGGACAAGTCACGCACCGACGCGCACCGGTTCTATCGGCGCCTCGGCTTCGTCGCCTCGCACGAGGGCATGAAGCTCAGGCTCTGATATCGGAAACGGGCGGCACCAGGGGCGATCGGTCCGGGCGGGCAGATAGTCCAGAATAGGACGTATGAACAGCGCCCCCCGGCCGGGACCGGCAGGTCCATGAAGCTGTACGTGCTGCACGAGAACCCGGAGTGGTACGCGCCGCTCGCGGCGGCGTTCGACCGGGCCGGGCTGCCGCATGAGCAGTGGCTGCTGGGCGAGGCCGTCATCGACCTCAGCGAGGAGCCGCCGCCGGGGGTGTACTGGTCGCGGATGAGCGCGTCCGCGCACACCAGGGGCCATCCCTTTGCCAAGGACCAGACCCGCGGCGTGCTGGCCTGGCTGGAGGCCAGCGGCCGCCAGGTGGTGAACGGCCGCCGCGTGCTTGACCTGGAGATGAGCAAGGTCGAGCAGCTCGCGGCGCTGAAGGCAGCCGGCTTCGACGTTCCCAGGACGCTTGCCGTGGCCGGCACCGGCGAGCTGGCCGCGGCGGCGCGCAAGCTGCCCGTTCCCTTTATCGGCAAGCACAACCAGGGCGGCAAGGGCCTTGGCGTGCGCAAGTTCGACAGCCACGCGGAGTTCGAGGTCTACCTGGCCGGGCCCGACTACGAGCCGCCGGCCGACGGCATCACCCTGCTGCAGGAGTACCTGGTGGCCGCGCAGCCGCTGATCACGCGGGCGGAGATCGTGGGCGGCGAGTTCATCTACGCCATCACCGCGGACACCGCGCGCGGCGGGTTCCAGCTCTGCCCGGCCGACGCGTGCGCGGTTGTCCCGGCCGCGGGCGCCGCGGGCGCTGGGGACGGCGGGTCAGCGCCGGAGCCCAGCCTGTTCGCGCTCCGGGAGGGTTTCCGGCACCCGGTCGTGGGCCGGTACCTCGACTTCGCTGCCGAGCACGGGATCGGGATCGCCGGCTTTGAGTTCATCGAGACCGCGGACGGGCGGCTCGTCACCTACGACATCAACACCACGACGAACTACAACGCCGAGATCGAGGCGGTAGCACCGCGGTCCGCGCTGGAGGCCGTGGCCGGCTATCTCGGCCGGCTGCTGGCCGCGGCCGGCCGGTAGCGGCGCCGACAGGAGGAAAACCATGCGGTTCGGGTACTGGATGCCGATCTTCGGCGGCTGGCTGCGCAACGTCGCCGACGAGGGCATGCCCGTGTCCTGGTCGTACATCCGCGACCTGGCGGTCCAGAGCGAACAGGACGGTTTCGACCTGTCGCTGATCGCCGAGCTGAACCTCAACGACATCAAGGGCCACCGGGCGCCGTCGGTTGACTGCTGGACCCTGGCGCCCGCGGTGGCGGCCGCGACGAGCACGCTGGAGCTGATGCTCGCGGTCCGGCCGAACTACCACTCCCCGTCGCAGACCGCCAAGGCGCTGTCCACGCTGGACCTGATCGCGCCCGGCCGGATCTCGCTGAACGTGGTCTCGTCCTGGTGGAAAGACGAGGCCGCGCAGTACGGTGCCCCGTTCGACGTGCATGACGCTCGTTACGCCAGGACACAGGAGTGGCTCGATGTCGTCTCGCGCCTGCTGCGCGAGGACACCGTGTCCCATTCGGGGCCGCTGTATCAGCTGGACGGCACGGTGCTCGAGCCGAAGCCGTCCAGGGTCCCGCCGGTCTACATGGGCGGCGAGTCGCCCAGGGCCAAGGAGGTCATCGCGGCGCAGGCAGACGCGTACGTTATGCACGGGGACGCGCCAGAGGTCATCGCGGCCAAGGTGGCCGACCTGAGCGCGCGCCGCGAAGCTGCCGGGCAGCCGCCGATGACGTTCGGCGTCTCCGGGTACGTGATCTGCCGGGACACGCAGGCGGAGGCGCAGGCCGAGCTGGCCCGGATACTGAACGTGCGCGCCTCGCCCGAGGCCTATGCCTCCTATCAGGACTTCATCGCCGGCTCGCAGCTTGAGTCGCAGGTCTCGCTGGAGGAGTACAGCGTCTCGAACCGGGGCCTTCGCAGTGGCCTGATCGGCACGCCTGACCAGATCATCGACCGGCTGCGCGGCTACGAGCAGGCCGGGGTCGGCCTGATGCTGCTGCAGTTCTCGCCGCAGCGGGAGGAGATGGCGCGGTTCGGCCGGGACGTGATCGCCCGCTACTGACGGCCACGCCAAAGCGCGCCCGTCAGGCTGTTTGGCCTTCGGGATTTGCCGGTCTGGGCTTGGGAGGTGGCCCGGCGGTGTCGCCCCGAGTCTCCAGCTTCTCCACCACCAGGCGGTAGGCCAGCCGCGGCCGGCCGGGGTGCCGGCGGCGGGCGGGCGGCAGCGGCAGGGCCAGCCCCTCGTCGACGAGCGCGCGGAGCTGGCGCCGCGCCGTGCGGGGAGTGACCGAGAGCAGCTGACCGGTGGTCTCGGCATCGACGACCGGCGCCGTGTCCGCGGCGAGCTTCTGCGCGAGCCTGGAAAGGGTTTCCAGCGCTCGCAGCCGGCTGAGGCTGTCGCCGGGCTGGCGTGCGGCCCGGCCGTCTCCCGGCTGGCCGGCCAGGTCGGCCATGCCCGGCAGCACGGCTGCCTCCGCGCGCGCCCGGCCGCCCGGCCGCCCGGTGCTGCCGCGCCCGTGACCGGGCCTGGACCTGGCTGCCCGTGCCAGCGACAGTCGCGCCAGCGCCTCCGCCTCGTGCTCGGTGCGGCCGGTGCCGACCCCGACGTCCAGCGTCACGCCGAGGGCCGCGCGGGCCCTGCTGACGAACGGCGGGTCGCCCGCGGCCGCCAGGGATCCCCTGGTCGCCAGGATGAGGAAGCCATGCTCGCCGAGATGGCTCACGGTTGCCTGGATGAGCTGAGCCTCCCTGACCAGGAAGCGGTGCACGGTCAGCTGCAGTTCCTCCCTGGCCTGGCGCGGCGCGGGCCGGCGTGAGCTGTCGCGCAGGGCCGGCACCTCGACGACCGCGACCGCGAGCTGCGAGCCGTCAAGCACGCGGGTGGCCGCCAGGAGCGTCGCGACCTGCAGTGCCGACCTGATCGACTGGTCGGTCGGGCGCAGGCGCACGATGGGAACGCCAGCGGCCCGCAGCCGGGCATCGACCTGCTCGGCGCAGGTGAAGGCCGCCGAGGTCTGCCCGAGCCGCCACAGCCGCTCGTGGAACGAGGCCAGCGCGGCCGCGTTGGCGGTCTCCTCGCGTACGTGCGTGCCGTCGGCCGCCATGCCCATGTCGGCCAGGCCGGCATTCAGCTCGGCCCGGCTCAGGCCGTCAAAGCTGCCACGACCGGCGTCCAGCCCGTCCCTGCGTGCGCGCAGCACCGCCGCGTACAGCGGCGTGCCCCCAAGCTGGATGCAGGTAGCCGGGCAGGTCAGGACGCCGGACCGGCGGGCGTAGTCCATCGGGATGCGGCTGGCGAACAGGCACGCGTCCACGCCTTCGCCGAGCCGCGCCACCCTTTCCGGCGCCTCGTGCTCGGTCACGTAGGGGGCCATCACCAGCCGGTGCCGCAGCCCGATCTCGGCCTCGGCCGGAGGCGGCTGCGCCGCCCCGCCGACAGTCGGCAGGCCAGACAGCATGACCCGCTCCACGAGATCGTGCGGGCCGACGATGCCGACCCTGGCCTCGCGTTCCTGTCGTGCATACACGTTCATAACGGCCACGTCATGCACTCAGCCCTGAGCACCCTTTCGCGCAGCTAAAAGCCCCTCATTACTTGGTAACTCAGGCTTGCCGCCACGTGAAGAGGCAATTTCGGACGGCCGCCGGTCAGCGCGGCCGGTGTAGGGCCCCGCAGGCCGGCAGTAACCGGCCAGCTGCGGCCAGGCGGGCTGCTCCGGCTAGAGCGTCTGGGCGGTGATGTCCGCGCCCACCGTGCTCAGCCGCTCGGCGAGCACGGCGTGCCCGCGGTCGATCTGGTAGCCCGGCGCGACGATGGTCTCGCCCTCGGCGGCCAGGCCCGCGAGGATCAGCGCGATTCCGCTGCGGAGCTCGTGCGCGATCACCTCGGTGCCGCGCAGCGGGGTGGGTCCGTGCACCAGCGCGGCGTTCCCCGCGACCTCGACCTTGGCGCCCATCTTGTTCAGCTCGCCCACGAGGTTGTAGCGGCCGTCGAAGATCGTCTCCCTGATGTAGCTCGTCCCGTCCGCCAGGCAGCTCAGCGCCATGATCGGGGACTGCAGGTCGGTGGCGAAGCCAGGGTAGGTGTCGGTGATCACGTTGATGGGGCGCAGCTGCCGTTCCCTGCGGACCTGCAGCACCGCTCCGTGGGTGGAGAACTCCACGCCCATCTGCTCGAGCTTCCAGCGCGCGACCCCGAAGTGCTCGAGCGAGGCGCCGACCAGGCTCAGCTCGCCGCCAGTGATCGCCGCCGCCATGGCGAACACCCCGGCGTCGATGCGATCGGCCATGACCGTGTGCTCCACCGCGGTGAGCTCGCTGACGCCCTCCACGGTGAGGAAGCCGGTGCCGCCGCCGGAGATGCGCGCGCCCATCTTGGTGAGGAACGCGATGACGTCCAGCACCTCGGGCTCGAGGGCGGTGTTGTCGATGATCGTGGTGCCCGGCGCCAGCGAGGCAGCCATGATCAGGTTCTCGGTGCCGGTGTGCGAGGGCGTGTCGAGGTAGAGGTGCGCGCCGCGAAGCCGGTCGGCCTTGATGTGGATCATGGTGTCGCGCTCGTCCACCACGGCGCCGAGGCGGGCGAAGCCGCGGTAGTGGAAGTCCAGCAGCCGGCTGCCGAGGTTGCAGCCGCCGATGCCCTCGATGGTCGCCTCGCCGAGCCGGTGCAGCAGTGCCGGCACGAACAGCACGGAGGCGCGGAACCGCCGTGCGATCTCCTCCGGCAGGACCGAGCTAGTCAGGTCCGAGGCGTCGATGACCAGGGTGTGCTCGGCCTCGTGGAACTTCACCTTGGCGCCGACGGCCTGGGCGAGCTCGCACGCCCGGCGGACGTCCTCGATCACGGGCACGTTGCGCAGGACGGTCCGGCCCTTCTCGGCCATCAGCGACGCGGCGATCATCTTCAGCACCGCGTTCTTCGCGCCCTGCACGAAGACGGTGCCCTGCAGTGGGTTGCCGCCGCGGACGAGATACCGGGTCTCTGGGCCGCTGGTCATCTCGATGGAACTCCCGTCAGTTAGCTGCGATGCACCACTGCCACGCTGGCTCATCCCGTGGATCACCGGGATATCGGACCAGCCGGACAGAACCTGGCCGGACTCCCGGCCTGACCCGTCGCGTGACGTCAAGTATTCCACCGCTCCTGACCCCCCCAGACCATGACGACAGTGTTACGTAACGTACTTGAGTTCCTTCATAACGTGATCCAGGGGGGTTACTGCGGTAAGCACCACCAGGACCTGGTGATACAGTCATCTGCCCCGCCCGAGCGCCGTCCATTCCGGCGGTCAAGCGCCGGACTGCTGACGGTCACCCGCGGCCCGCGAGCTGGTCACGCCAGTCGCTCGAGCCGGTCAAAGACCACGCCGATCCTGCGCAGGTAGTGCTGCGGGCTGCACACCTCGTCCAGTCGCTCCTCATCCAGCGCCTGACCACGGCCCGCCGCGTGCTTGCGCAGGGTCTCCCGGAACGGCGACCGGGTTTGCCAGGTGTCCATCGCGGCGGCCTGCACCAGGGAATAGGCGTCCTCCCTGGACATGCCAGCGGCCACCAGTTCCAGCAGCACGGCCGATGTGTAAATAAGGCCGTGGCTTGACTCAAGATTTGCCAGCATCCGCGCCGGGTCCACGGTCAGCTCCTGCATCACGGCCGTCGTCTGCTCGAGCATGAAGTCGGTCGCGACGGCCGCATCGGGCAGCGCCACCCGCTCGGTTGAGGAATGCGAGATGTCCCGCTCGTGCCACAGCGCGATCCCTTCCATGACGGGAACGACCTGCGCCCGGACGATTCTGGCCAGACCGCAGATGCGCTCGGCGCGGACCGGGTTGCGCTTGTGCGGCATTGCCGAGGAGCCCTTCTGGCCCGACCCGAACGGCTCGGCCAGCTCGGCCACCTCCGTCCGCTGGCCGTGCCTGACCTCGAGCGCGATCGCCTCGCAGACGCTGGCCACGAGCGCGAGCACGCTCACCCACTCGGCGATGCCGTCCCGCAGCACCACCTGGGTGGCCACGTCGGCCGGCCGCAGGCCCAGCTTGCCGAGCACCTCGGCCTCGATGGCCGGGTCGATGTTGGAGTACGTGCCGACCGGCCCGGACAGCTTCCCGACGGCCACCGACTGGCGGGCCCGCAGCAGCCGGTCCCGGCAGCGGTGGATCGCGAACGCGAAGTCGGCCACCCGGTGCCCCCATACGTCAGGCTCGGCGTGGATGCCGTGGGTACGGCCGGCCCGCAGGGTGGTGCGGTGGGCGAGCGCATGCTCCCGCAGCACGTGCAGGAGCCGCTCCAGCCGGGTGGTCAGCAGGTCGGTGGACTCGGCCAGCTGGAGCGCGAGGCCCGTATCCACCAGGTCGGAGGAGGTCATGCCGTAATGGACGTAGGCGGCTGCCTCGCGTGGATTGGTGTTGTTCGCCCACGCGGTGAGAAACGCGATGACATCGTGGCCGGTCACGGCCTCGAGCGCGGCGACCGCGTCGGGATTCGGCGGCGGCGCGGCCGCCACCGGCGGGACCGCTTCGGCCGGCACGGTGCCCGCCTCCGCGTGCGCGGCCAGGACGAGCGTCTCCACCTGGCACCACAGCTCGTACTTGTGCGCCTCGCTCCAGACGTAGCCCATTTCCGGAAGGGTGTAGCGCTCGATCACATCCCTATCCTGCCGCACCGGCCGGGCGGGCCTACTGGTGGTCTGGGCCTTCCGGCCGCCCGGCCGGGTCTTCCCCAGCCTGGCGCGGCTCGGCCGCCAGCGGAGCCACCAGGACGACGGCGACCACGATGAGCTGGACATTCAGGCCGGCGAAGACCCCGACGGCCGTGGTCGCCAGGGCCGCGACCCCGGCCACGACGCGCGGCCTGGCTGGCCCGAGGCGCAGCTGCCAGCGGGTTGCCGCATCCCCGGCGAGGAAGAGCGCGGCGCCTACCGCCAGCACCGCCGCCTGGCCGATCCTGGCGGCGGAGCCGGGCGGCGGCCCGGCGTGCCCGGCCGCCTGCACCACAGCGCGCAGGATGCCGGCCGCCACCGCGACCAGGCCGAGCAGCAGCGGGATATTGCCGTAGAACAGCGCGCTCAGCGCGAGCTGGGCGCGGCGGGTGCCAGGCGCCGTGCTGAGCGTCCGCTCGGCGCGCTCCTCGTCGCCGACGCCGAAGACCAGCCACCACAGGGCGGCGGCGACCGCCAGGCCCAGGACGGAACTGGCGAGTAGCTGCCAGCTCACGTGCGCGGACCGGCTGACCGGCCCCGCCGCGCCGATGCCGATCGCCGCCACGGACTCGCCGATGGCGACGATCAGCAGCGCGTTGTGCCGCTCGATGAAATGACTCGGCCGCAGCTCGAACCGGCCCGCGGGATGGACCACCAGCGGTGAGCCAAGCTGGATGGCCAGGGCGGCGATCCACAGCGCGTAGGCGGCCGCCCCGGCCGTGCCCGCCGGCCGGGGCAGCAGGCCGGCCACGGTTACCAGGACCGCAGAGCAGAGGCTGAAGGGCACGACCCGCAGGATGTTGGCGTTGACCCGGTAGAACAGGACCCCGTGCACGACGACCACGACGAGATAGCCCAGGCCGAGCACGATTCCGTACCCGCTGAAGCCGCGCGGGATCGCCAGCCCGATCACCAGGAAGCCGGCCATGCCGACCAGGAGCAGCAGCCGCTCGGCCGTGTGCACGGGCGGCCTGGAGTTGGTCAGCCAGGCGTAGGCCCCGTACATCCACCACAGCAGCCCGAAGATCAGCAGCACCTGCGCGGCGGCGCGCCAGGACAGCTGGTCGGCGATGAGGGCCGTCAGCTGGGTGAGGGTGAACGCGAAGACCAGGTCGAAGAAGATCTCGAGGGTGCTGACCCGCAGCGGCCGCTCCCCGGCCGTCGCCCCGCGGCCTGCCTGGCCGGGCCCATCCGGCGGCGGGGCGGACTTAGCCGGGGCGCTCACAGCCCGGTGGCGGTGCCGGCGGCGGGCTTGTCGGCGATGTCCCTTCGGTACCAGCCGCCCCGCATCCTGATCTCGGCCGCCGCCTGGTAGGCGGCCCGCCTGGCCTGCCCGAGGTCGGCGCCGCTGCCGACGACGTTCAGTACCCGGCCGCCGGCTGCCGTGAGCTGGCCGCCGGGGCTCATCGCGGTGCCCGCATGCAGGACGTAGGCGCCAGGGACGCGGCCTGCGGCGTCCAGGCCCTCGATCGGGTCGCCGCTGACCGGGGCCGCCGGGTAGCCCTCCGCGGCGATCACGACCGTTACGGCAGCCCCCGGCCGCCACTGAGGCGCTGGTGCGTCGGCCAGGCTGCCCTCGGCCGTCGCCCGCAGCAGCCCGCCGAGCGGGGTAGCGAGCCGGTCGAGGATGACCTGGGTCTCCGGGTCGCCGAACCTGGCATTGAACTCGACGACCCGCAGCCCGCGCTCGGTCAGGCACAGGCCGGTGTAGAGCAGCCCGCCGAACGGCGTGCCGCGGCGGCCGAGCTCGGCCAGGGCCGGCTGGATGACCTCGGCCAGCGTCTGCGCGGCCAGGCCGGGCGGCGCCCAGGGCAGCGGGGCGTAGGCGCCCATGCCGCCAGTGTTCTGGCCCTCGTCGCCGTCCTGGGCGCGCTTGTAGTCCTGGGCCGGCAGCAGCGGCACGGCGGTCGTCCCGTCGGCCAGCGCGAAGACCGAGACCTCGGGGCCTTCGAGGAACTCCTCGATCACCACGGTTCCGCAGTCCCCGGCATGGGCCAGGGCCGCCTGCCGGTCGGAGGTGACGACCACGCCCTTGCCAGCGGCGAGCCCGTCGGCCTTCACCACGTACGGAGCGCCGAACTCGTCCAGCGCCGCATCGGCCTCGGCGGCGGAACGGCACGTCCTGGCCGCGGCCGTGGGCACGCCAGCGGCGCGCATCACGTCCTTGGCGAACGACTTGGAGCCCTCGATCATGGCCGCATGCCGGCCAGGCCCGAAGCAGCTGATGCCCGCCGCCCGGACCGCGTCTGCCACGCCCGCCACCAGCGGCGCCTCCGGGCCGACGACGACCAGGTCGGCGGCAAGCCGGTGGGCCAGCTCGGTGACCCCGGCCGGGTCGGTAGCGGTCACCTGGTGCAGGTGCGCGAGCCCGGCTATGCCGGGATTGCCCGGCGCGGCGTGCAGGTCAGTGACGTCCGGGTCGGCCGCCAGCGACCGGGCCAGCGCATGCTCGCGGCCGCCCGATCCGATCAGGAGTACGCGCACGCCGAGAGCCTATCGGCCGCGGCGTCCCGTGGCCGGCCTACAGGACGTCGTGGAGCTGGACGGTCTGATCCCGGCGCGGTCCGACGCCGACGGCGGCGACGGGGGCGCCGATCATGCTCTCGACCGCGCGGACGTAGTCCCTGGCGTTCTTGGGCAGGTCGCCGAACTTCCTGGCCGCCGAGATGTCCTCCCACCAGCCGGGCAGGTACTCGTAGACCGGGATGGCGTGGTGGAAGTCGGTCTGCGTCATCGGGATCTCGTCATGCCGCTTGCCGTGCACGTCGTAGGCGACGCAGACCGGGACCCGGTCCAGGCCGGATAGGACGTCGAGCTTGGTCACGAAGTAGTCCGTGATCCCGTTCACCCGCGTGGCGTAGCGCGCGATGACCGCGTCGAGCCAGCCGGTCCGCCGGGGCCTGCCCGTGGTGACGCCGTACTCCCCGCCCGTCTTGCGCAGCCACTCGCCCTGTGCGTCGTTCAGCTCGGTCGGGAACGGGCCCGAGCCAACCCTCGTCGTGTAGGCCTTGAGGATCCCAAGGACCCTGGTGATCCGGGTCGGGCCGATACCCGACCCCGCGCACGCGCCGCCGGCCGTCGGCGAGGACGAGGTGACGAACGGGTAGGTGCCGTGGTCGACGTCGAGCAGGGTGGCCTGAGCGCCTTCCAGCAGGACCACCCGGCCCTGATCGAGAGCGTCGTTCAGCACCAGGCCGGTGTCGGCGACGTAGCGCTCCAGCCGCCCGGCGTAGCCGAGGTACTCCTGCGTCACCGCGGCGGCATCGATGCCGCGGCGGTTGTAGACCTTGGTCAGCACCTGGTTCTTCTCGCGCAGCACAAGCTCCAGCTTCTGCTGCAGGATGCCGGGGTCGAACAGGTCCTGCACCCGGATCCCGACCCTGGATGCCTTGTCGCTGTAGGCAGGCCCGATCCCGCGGCCCGTGGTGCCGATCCGCGCCGCGCCCAGGTAGCGCTCGGTGACCTTGTCCAGGGCAACCTGGTGGGGCATGATCATGTGCGCGTCGGCGGAGATCAGCAGGCGGTCGCGCCAGACGCCGCGCTCGGTCAGCCCGTCGATCTCGGCGAGCAGGACCTCAGGGTTGATGACGACGCCGTTGCCGATCACCGACGTGGCGTGCTCCGACAGGGCGCCAGACGGCAGCAGGTGCAGCGCGTAGTGCTCGTCGCCTATGACGACGGTGTGGCCTGCGTTGTTACCGCCCTGATAGCGGACGACGTAGTCGACGCGGTCGCCGAGCAGGTCGGTGGCCTTGCCCTTGCCTTCATCGCCCCACTGCGCCCCGACGATCACGATGGCGGGCATGTCACAGGTCCCTCCCGTAACAAAACCAAAGCCCCGACGTGCCTGACAGTGCGTAAGCACTGCCCAGCAAGCAGTGCCAGCTGCAAGCGCGTACGGGGCTCTTGCAATCAGATGCTACGCCAGGGCCGGTCCCTGCGCCCCGCCCGGCGTAGGGCGCGGCGGGCGGGGCGCCTGCCCTGGCCGCGTGGTCAGGAGCCGCTCAGCGCCACTACGGCCGCTGGGCTTGAGTCGGCGAGGAACTCCTGACAGCGGATGGCCTCGTCCTCCTCGCCGATCGCAGCAGCGGCCCTGCCTAGCAGGTAGAGCGATCGCAGGAAGCCCTGATTGGGTTCGTGCTCCCAGGGGATAGGCCCGTGCCCGTGCCAGCCCGCCCGGCGCAACTGGTCCAGCCCGCGGTGGTAGCCGGTGCGGGCGAACGCGTAGCCGCTGACAGCATCGCCGGAGGCCAGGGCCCGGTCGGCCAGCGCCGCCCAGGCCGCGCAGTAGGCAGGGAACCGCGCAGCCACCTGCGCGGGATCGGCCCCGGCCGCCAGTGCTGCCGCGGCCTCGTCGTTGGCAGGCAGATACGTCTCCGGCGGCCCGCCGAGCAGGTTCTCGGGCATCTAGGACCCCTACGACAGGCGCTTGCCGACGGACATCAGGTCCTCGCAGGCCTGCACCACCCTGGCAGCCATCGACGCCTCGGCCGCCTTGCCCCACGTGCGCGGGTCGTAGGCCTTCTTGTTGCCGACGTCGCCGTCCACCTTCAGCACGCCGTCGTAGTTGCTGAACATGTGCCCGGCAACGGGCCTGGTGAAGGCGTACTGGGCGTCGGTATCCACGTTCATCTTGACCACGCCGTAGCCGATGGCCTCCCTGATGTCGGCAAGGTCCGACCCGGAGCCGCCATGGAAGACCAGGTCGAACGGCTTTTCCCGGCCGTACTTGGCGCCCACCGCATCCTGGATCTCCTTCAGCACGGCCGGCCGCAGCCTGACGTGACCCGGCTTGTAGACGCCGTGCACGTTTCCGAAGGTAGCGGCAAGAATGTAACGCCCGCGCTCGCCAAGTCCGAGCGCCTCCGCGGTGGCGAGGGCGTCCTCTGGCGTGCTGTAGAGCTTCTCGTTGATCTCGCCGACGACGCCGTCCTCCTCGCCGCCGACCACCCCGATCTCCATCTCCATGATCACGTGGGCGCGCGCGCACTGGTCGAGCAGCTCGCTGGCGATCTGCAGGTTCTCGGCGAGCGGCACGGCCGAGCCGTCCCACATGTGCGACTGGAAGAGCGGATCCTCGCCGCGGGCGACTCGCTCGATCGAGATCTGCACCAGCGGTCGCATGTAGCCGTCGAGCTTGTCCTTGGGGCAGTGGTCGGTGTGCAGCGCGATCTGGACCGGGTACTTGGCCGCGACCGCCCTGGCGAAGTGCGCCAGCGCCACCGCGCCGGTAACCATGTCCTTTACCTTCGCGCCCGACAGGTACTCGGCCCCGCCGGTGGAGACCTGGACGATGCCGTCGCTCTCGGCGTCGGCGAATCCCTGCAGGGCCGCGTTCAGGGTCTGGCTCGACGTCACGTTGATCGCGGGATAGGCGAAGCCGTGCTCCTTCGCCCTGTCGAGCATCTGGGCGTAGACCTCAGGCGTCGCGATAGGCATGGCGGAGTTCCTCTCCCTAATGGGTCAGTGCCAGTATCTAGCAGGCCGCTGCCCGGCCCAAGCCGGCCGGGCGAGTTGCGCCTATTGGCAGGCTGCGAGGCAGAACGAGTTCTACTCTCAGACTCATGGGTCGCCACGATGCTGATCCCGCGGACCGCCGCCGATACGCGACCGTGATAGCGCTGTGCGCCGCCGTTGTAGCGCTGCTCGTCGTCGGCGCGCTGGTGCTGCACGCGCTCTCGCACAGCTGATCGGGCCTGCTCGGCCGATCGCGCCCGCGCCGGGGGAGGGCGGCGGGCAGTGCCGGCCCGCGCCAGGCTCGGGTTAAGGCGCCAGGGAGGACAGTGCTCAGCCGAGGCCGAGATCGGCAAGCTCGAAGGCGGGCAGGTAGGTGATCCCGCGCTCGGCGACCCTGGGGCGGGCGCCGCGCTCGACGACCACCGCGACGCCGACGACCTCCGCGCCGGCCTCCTGCAGCGCATCGACGGCGGTGAGCACGGAGTTGCCGGTCGTTGAGGTGTCCTCCACGGCCAGCACCCGCCGTCCGGCGACGTCGGGTCCCTCGATCCTGCGCTGCAGCCCGTGTGCCTTCTCGGCCTTCCGCACGACGAAGGCGTCCAGCTTGCGCCCGCGGGCGGCCGCCGCATGCAGCATGGCGGTCGCGACCGGATCTGCGCCGATGGTGAGCCCTCCGACGGCGTCATAGCTGAGCTCGGCCGTCGTGTCGAGCATGACCCGCCCGGCTACCGGCGCGGCACGGCCGTCCAGCAGGACCCGGCGCAGGTCGATGTACCAGTTGGCCTGCTGGCCGGACGACAGGGTGACCGGCCCGTGTACCACCGCCAGTTCCTTGATCATCTTCAGCAGGTCATCGCGGTCAGCCACGGCGCCGAGCCTACTCCGCGGCCGCGCCAGTGCCGTGAGTGCGGGAGCCTGCGCCTGCGCTGGCAGGAAGCCCACCTGAGGGGACTGGTAATCTCTGCGGGCCGGGCGCAACCGGCATGACCTGCGCTAACCCCCGCTCGCCCGGCAGGTCGCCTAAATAAGGCAAAATGCTGGAACAGTTGATACGAACCGGCCCGGCTGATACGTCCGCGATCTGCGCTATGTATCACGGCTGCCGCCATGCGCTGGTAACGTCACGCGCAACGGAAGGACGGTGTCGCGTTGGATCGCTGCGCGCTGTTCGTGGACGCGGGCTATGTGCTGGCCGAAGGCGCACAGGCTGTCCACGGCACTCGCAACCGAGACTCGGTTTCCTGGGACTATGCGGGCCTCCTCAAGCTGCTCGGCGGGCTGTCCAGGGACCGCACCGGCCTGCCGCTGCTTCGCTGTTACTGGTACGACACGGTCGCCGACGGCGGCCGCGCTGCCGAGCATGACACGCTGGCTGATGTGCCCGGCGTCAAGCTGCGGCTCAGCAAGGTCAGGCCGAGCCGCAAGGAGGGCGTCGAGGCGGAGATCCGCAAGGACCTGTCCGCCCTCGCCCGCAACCGAGCGATCAGCGACGCCGTCATCGTCAGCGCCGAAGAGGATCTCGCGCCGGTCATCGCCGAGGTCCAGGATCTCGGAGTCCGCGCCATCCTGCTGCACGTTAGCGCGGACGGCAACTGGGCCATTTCCCGCTCGCTCCGCCAGGAGTGCGACGACCTCATCGACCTCGCCGCGGCGCACCTGCGCCCCTACGTCGATCTCATTCCGGGCGCCGAGCCTGCCAGCCGGGAGGCGCAGCTGGCAAGCAGCAGCTTCCGTGAGCTGCCCTCGGGCGCTACGGCAGGCGGAACTCAGGTGCAGGCCGCGCCGCAGCAGCCAGCAATCGCGGCGCCGGTGCCACAGCTCTACCCGTCGCCTGTCACGGCCGACTTCGAGCCGGCCCAGCTCGCGGGCGCCGGGCGCGAGCAGCAGGCGGCACTGCGCGAGCAGCAGGCGGCACTGCGCCAGCAGCAAGAAGCACAGCGGCAGCAGCAGGAAGCACAGCGGCAGCAAGCACTGCGTCAGCAGCAGGAAGCACTGCGCCAGCAGCAAGAGGAAGCACAGCGCCAGCAGCAGGAAGAGGCTCTGCGGCAGCAGCAGGAAGCAGCGCGGCAGCAGGAGGCAGCGCGGCAGCAAGAGGCAGCGCGGCAAGAAGCGCAGCGGCAGCAGGAAGCACTGCGGCAGCAAGAAGCCCTGCGGGAACAGCAGGCAGCACAGCGCGAGCAGCAGGCGGCGGCTCTGCGGGAGCAGCAGGCGGCCCGGCAGCAGCCACCGCAGCGCCAGCCGGACCCGAGGTTTGCCGGCGCGACGGATCAGCTCGAGGGCATGCCGTCGGCATCGGCCTATCGCAGCCAGGAAGCGTCGGCGCAGTACCAGGTGCCAGACCAGGGGCGCGGTCCGGCCTCGGGTGAGGCCGGCCATGCTCAGCCCGGTTACGTGCAGAACGGCTACGGTTCCGACCAGGCTCACAGCGGGAACGGCCTGAGCCGCGCCGGCGGAGGTCTGCCTGGCCAGCCCATCGGCCAGGCTGGGCTGCCCCAGCACAGCGTGTCCGGCCAGAACGGGGTGACACCGCCGAATGGCGCGGCCCAGAGCGGCCTGCCAGCCGGCGGGCTACCGCACGCTGGTGTTCCGCCGCTGAGCGGCGGCTCACAGAATGGCGTGCCGCCCGGCGGCTATGGCTCAGCTCCCGGCGGCTATGGCTCAGCACCAGGCGGCTACGGGTCAGCACCGGGCGGGGACTTCAGCATGTCCGGTGAGCAGGCCGGTCCTGTTCGTCAGCCGGGTCACGTCACTCAGCCGAACCTGCCTTCCCGGCCTGGCCATGCCCCAGGCCAGGGAACTGGCTCCGGTCTGCCTGCACGACCGGGCAGTCCCGGTCAGCCGCTCCAGCCAGGAGCGCAGGGACACCCAATGCAGCCAGGCCAGGGCTTGGCACCGGGACAGGGCCTCCACTCCGGACAGGGCCCGCAGCACGGGCTGCCCCCTGGCCAGCCCATGCCCGGCACCGTGCAGCCGCAGGGACTCGGGCGGCAAGCGTCAGGACTCGGATCCGGAACCGGGCAGAACGGCCTGGTACCCATGGACCCGCAGCGAGCGGCGCAGCAACGGCAGAATCCCGCCGGCGGTCTGCAGTATCCGCCGGACCGGGTCGGCCAGTTCGGCGGTCAGGCGCACGCAGGCCAGTACGGCGCGCCTTATGCCCCTGCGCCTTACGGCGGCCTGCCACAGCCGGCGCCGGTCAGTCAGCCGCCAGCGGCCATCTCCGTCGGCGATGCCGTGCAGTCGGCGCACGCCGAGGGCTTCGGATTCGGCGAGGCCGTTGCCAGGGACGCTCCGGCACTGTGGCTGGAGGCGGTGCTGGCCCGCAAGCCCAGGATGCCGTCGGATCTGGAGGCCAGGCTGCTGCAGGGCTCGGCACTGCCGATCGACTCGTTGCTGCATGACGAGGTAAGGCACGCGCTGCGGCGCGGATTCTGGGATGCGCTGGAGCGGTCGCGCCGCTGATCAATTGCGCGATGTGCAAATTGCAGATTTCCGCGAGGCATTCCTCGCCGGTCACAAAGCCATTACTAGTCAGACGTTGCCCGCTCGAAACACGCGCTCCTGGGTACGGTAGGGACCGTGTCTGCATCGAGCCGCGAGGAATTTGACTCTATTGAATTCGACGCAGCCGCAAGTGGTGATCATGCGTCAGCGGCACGGCAGATGACCAGCCTGGCCGCAACTGCCTCGCAGGCCGCCGAGATGCCGCAGGCCGAGGCGTTTCTTCGGGCCGGCGAGCAATGGATGCTGGCGGACGAGCCAGCCGAGGCAGTTATCTGCTTTCGCCGTGCAATGGCAGCGGGCGGGCCCTTTTTCTTGGAGCCGTGCGTTCCGCTCGCCCGCGCTCTTTTCCAGCTTGGCCGAGACGCGGAAGCGCAGGCGATCATTAGCAGGCTCAAGAATGAAGGCCAGCCTGATCCGCGAATCTGCGATATGGTCGCCGAGCTTCTGGTGGAGCGGGGCGAACTGCCTGCCGCCCTCGAGTGGGCGACAGTCGGCGTGGAGCAGTGCCTGCGCCAGCCAGGGCCCGCGGATGAGCAGGCGGCCGCGGATCCCGGCCGGCCCCGGCGCTCCCCGGCCGGCGACAGGTCAGAACTGCGCCTGCTGCTCAGCCTGCGCTACCGGATCCGCAACGACCTCGGGCTGCCCGAGGATGCCTACGATCACATGCTCGACGAGTCTTAGACCGACGACCTTCGCAAAGCCGCTGACTTGTGCTGGGCAGGGCGCCTCTCGTGCGGTGCTGGGTCAGGACGCAGCGGACGCAGCGGCCGGGCTGGAACTGGCCGGAGCGGCCCGCGACGGGCTCACCGTCAGCGCATCGGCGGCCTCGTCTAGGTCCACCACGACCGTGTCGCCGTCGGTAACCTCGCCGGCCAGCAGGGCGCGGGCTAGCTTGTCGCCGATCGAGGACTGGATAAGCCTGCGCAGCGGCCTGGCGCCGTAGACCGGGTCGAACCCGGTCAGGGCCAGCCATTCCCGTGCCCGCGGCGTCACATCGAGGGTGAGCCGCCGGCCCGCGACTCGCGCTTCCAGCCTGCTGATCTGCAGGTCGACGATCTCGGTCAGCTCGGCGGTCGTCAGGGCATCGAAGATGATCACGTCGTCCAGCCGGTTCAGGAACTCGGGCTTGAAGGTGGCCCGCACCACGGCCAGGACCTTCTCTCGCTTGTCCTTCTCGTCCAGGCTCGGGTCGGCGATGAACTGCGAGCCGAGGTTCGAGGTCAGGATCAGGATCGTGTTGCGGAAGTCCACGGTCCGGCCCTGGCCGTCGGTCAGCCGGCCGTCGTCGAGCACCTGCAGCAGCACGTCGAAGACCTCCGAGTGCGCCTTCTCGACCTCGTCGAGCAGGATCACGCAGTACGGCCTGCGGCGCACCGCCTCGGTCAGCTGGCCGCCCTCGTCGTAGCCGACGTAGCCCGGCGGCGCGCCCACCAGCCTGGCCACCGAGTGCCGCTCCGAGTACTCGCTCATGTCGATCCTGATCATGGCGCGCTCGTCGTCGAACAGGAACTCCGCCAGCGCCTTGGCCAGCTCGGTCTTGCCGACGCCGGTTGGGCCGAGGAACAGGAACGAGCCCGAGGGCCGGTCAGGATCGGAAATGCCCGCCCTGGACCTGCGGACCGCGTCGGACACGGCCTGCACCGCGGCAGACTGGCCGACGAGCCGGTGCCCGAGTTCCTCCTCCATCCGCAGCAGCTTGCCTGTCTCGCCTTCCAGCAGCCGGCCAGCAGGGATCCCGGTCCACGACGAGACCACGTCGGCCACGTCGTCCGGGCCCACCTGCTCCTTGACCATGGGCTCCTCGGCCTGCTGCACCTCGGCCTCCGCCTTGGCGGCTGCGAGTTCCTTTTCTGCCTCCCTGATGTCCCCGTTCAAGATCTTCGCCGCGGTCGCCAGGTCCCCGTCCCGCTGCGCCCGCTCCGCCTGACCGCGCAGGTCGTCGATGCGCTCCATGAGCTCGCCGACCCGGTTCAGGCCGGCCTTCTCCCGCTCCCAGCGGGCTGTCAGCGCGATGAGTTGCTCCTGCCGGTCGGCGAGGTCGGCGCGCAGCCGCTCCAGCCGCTCCTTGCTGGCGGGGTCGTCCTCCTTGGCGAGCCCCATCTCTTCCATCTTCATCCGGTCCACGGCGCGCTGCAGCTCGTCGATCTCGACCGGCCGGGAGTCGATCTCCATCCGCAGCCTGGATGCCGCCTCGTCGATCAGGTCGATCGCCTTGTCCGGCAGGAACCTGGCGGTGATGTACCGATCCGACAGCATGGCGGCCGCGACCAGCGCGGCATCGGAGATCTGCACGTGGTGGTGCGCCTGGTACCGCTCATTGAGGCCGCGGAGAATGGCGATGGTGTCCTCGACCGACGGCTCGCCGATGAGAACCTGCTGGAACCGTCGCTCCAGCGCCGCGTCCTTCTCGATGTGCTTGCGGTACTCATCCAGCGTGGTCGCGCCGACCATGCGGAGCTCACCGCGCGCGAGCATGGGCTTGAGCATGTTGCCCGCGTCCATCGCGCCCTCGGCCGCACCGGCGCCGACGACGGTGTGCAGCTCGTCGATGAACGTGATGATCTCCCCGTCGCTCTTGCGGATCTCGTTCAGCACGGCCTTGAGCCGCTCCTCGAACTCACCGCGGTACTTGGCGCCGGCCACCATGGCGCCGAGGTCCAGGGCGACGACCCGCCTGTTGCGCAGCGACTCGGGCACGTCGCCTGCGACGATGCGCTGGGCCAGGCCCTCGACCACCGCGGTCTTGCCCACGCCCGGCTCGCCGATCAGCACCGGGTTGTTCTTGGTGCGCCGCGACAGCACCTGGATCACGCGCCGGATCTCCGCGTCGCGGCCGATGACCGGGTCGAGCATGCCCTCCCTGGCGCTGCGGGTGAGGTCGACGCCGTACTTCTCCAGCGCCTGGTAGGTGCCCTCAGGGTCCTGTGAGGTCACCCTGGCGTGGCCCCGGACCTGCTCGAACGCATCGACAAGCTGCTGCGGTCCGGCGCCTGCGTTCTGCAGCAGGGTTGCCGCCTCGCCGCCGTCCGCGGCCAGCCCGACCAGCAGGTGCTCGGTCGAGACGTACTCGTCCTGCATCTCCCTGGCCCGCTTGCCGGCGGTTGCCAGCGCGGCCAGCAGCTGCCTGGAACTCTGCGGCGCGCTGACGGTCGCGCCAGCCGCCTGCGGCAGCTTCGCCAGCCGCTCTTCGACGCTTCCGAGCATGGCGCCGGGATCGGCGCCTACCGCGCGCAGCAGCGGCGTCGCGGTGCCGCCCTCCTGCTCAAGCAGGGCGGCCAGCAGGTGCAGGCCGTCGACGCTGGGATTACCAGCGGCGGCCGCACGCTTCACTGCCTCGGAGAGAGCCTCCTGGCTCTTCCTCGTCAGCTTCTCGTCCATTGAAAATCTCTCCTGGAGATAGTTCAGATTCGTAGGAAACGTGATGCGGCCCGGCTAGCCGAGTCCGCAGGGCCTGCGTCAGGGCACTTAGCCAAAATCGGCTTGCCCGGACGCGGCGGCGGGCCGGCCGTCGGTGATGCCGCGCTGGCTGTGGCCGAGCCCGGCCGCGGTGTCCGGCGCGACCGGCACGCCCGCCTCGCCGCCATGGTCAGATGCGGACGCCTGCCGCCCGGCGCCGCCGTCGCGCACCGGCACGAGCGTGCCGCCTTCGGAACGGCTGCGCACGAGGTTCGCCAGCCTGGCCGCCACGGCCCTGGTCGATTCGAGCTCCGCCCGCAGCTGGCTGACCTCCGCGGTCAGCTCCGCAAGCCGGAGCCTGCTGCGCTGCTCGGCCAGCTGCAGCTCGAGGATGCGCTTGATCCCGTTGAGGTTGATGCCCTCTTCCTGGGACAGCCGCTGGACCTCGCGCAGGATCAGCACGTCGCGCAGCGAGTAGCGGCGCCCGCGGCCGGCCGCCCGGCCCGGCGACACCAGGCCGAGGCGGTCATAGGCACGCAGCGTCTGCGGGTGCAGGCCGGACAGCTGGGCCGCGACCGAGATGACATAGACAGGCGTGTCATCGGTGAGCTCGAACTGGCTGGTCATGTCATCTCCCTTCGGTAGCTAGCGTGCTTACGCGTTGGCCTGGCGCAGCAGTTCGCCGCGCGGGTCCGGGCCAGCGGTCGCGTCCCTGAATGCCTCCAGCGCCTCCTTGGCCTTGTCGTTCAGCTGGGTCGGCACCTGGACGTTGACGGTGACGAGCAGGTCGCCGGTCGTGCCGTCCTTGCGCCGGACCCCCTTGCCGCGGACGCGGAAGGTGCGGCCGTTCGGAGTACCGGCCGGGATCCGCAGGCTGACTGGCATGCCATGGTGCGAGGGCACCTTGATCTCGGCGCCCAGCGCCGCCTCGGCGACGGTCACCGGCACGGTCAGGGTCAGGTTGTGACCCGAACGGCCGAAGACCGGGTGCGGCTGCACGTGCACGCGGACGTAGAGGTCGCCCGCCGGTCCGCCGCGCTCGCCAGGCGCGCCCTTGCCAGCGATCTTGATCCGCTGGCCGTCGGCCACCCCGGCCGGGATCCTGGCCTGGATCGTCCTGGTGCTCATCGCCCGGCCGCTGCCCGAGCACGTCGGGCACGGATCGTCGACTACCAGGCCACGGCCACGGCAGGTCTTGCAGGGCTCGGAGAACGCGAAGCTTCCGAGGTTGCGGCTGCCCTGGCCGGTGCCCTCACAGGTCGGGCAGACCCGCGGTACGGTGCCGGCCTTGGCGCCAGTTCCCATGCAGTCCTTGCAGGCGCCTTCCCCGGTCAGCCGCAGCGAGACTGTCGATCCCTCGATCGCATCGCTGAATGGCAGCGACGTCTCAGTCTCGACGTCCGCGCCGCGGCGCGGCCGCGTCTGGGCGGTGCTGGTGCCGCCGCGGTTGCCGAACACGCCGCCGAGCAGGTCGCCCAGCCGGCCGCCAGCGCCGCTGCCGCCAGAGCCGCCGAACAGGTCGCCAAGGTCGAAGCTGTAGCCGCCGGTCTGCCCGCCCGAGCCCGGCATCCGCGGCCCGCCGCCGAACAGAGTGCGCGCCTCGTCGTACTCCTTGCGCCGCTTGTCGTCGGAGAGGACGTTGTAGGCCTCCGAGATCTCCTTGAAGCGCTCCTCGGCCTTGGCGTCCCCCTCGTTAGCGTCGGGGTGGTACTTGCGGGCGAGCTTGCGGTACGCCTTCTTGATGTCGTCAGCGGACGCGCCCTTGGTCACCCCAAGTGTCTTGTAGTAATCCTTCTCGAGGAAATCCCTGGTGCTCAACGGGCCTCTTTCGTGCGCTGTCTAATCTCAGGCGTCGTCGTCCCCGGCGCCCCTGGCGGCTCCGCCGTCGTCAGCCGGCATGCCCTGCTCGCTCTCGCCATCGCCGGCCGGAGCGGCACTAGCCGACTCCGGTTCGGCGACTGCGACCCTGGCGGGCCGGATGATCCGGTCGCCGACCTTGTAGCCCGGCTGCAGTATCCGGACGCAGGTGGTCTCGGTGACATCGCCCGAGTACTCGTGCATGAGTGCCTCGTGCAGCGTGGGGTCGAACGGATCGCCGTTCTCGCCGAACGCGGTCAGGCCGAGCTTGCTGACAATGCCCTCGAGCGACTCGGCGACGGACTTGAAGCCGCCGGACAGCTCGCCGTGCTCGCGGGCCCTGCCGATGTCATCAAGGACAGGCAGCAGTTCGTTGAGCACGTTGGCCAGTGCCTGCTCGCGGACGGCGAGCCGGTCCCGCTCTACCCGCTTGCGGTAGTTGGCGTACTCGGCCTGCAGCCGCTGGAGGTCGGCAGTCCGCTCCGCCAGCATCGCGGCGGTCTTCTCGTCACGGCCGCCGTCGGCCGGGCCACCGGCACCGGCCGGGCCCGCACCGGTCCCGGCGCCCTGCCCGGCCTGCCCGGCCCTTGGCTGCCCGCCTTCTGGCTCCGCCCGGCCCGGCGCGGCGAGCCTGGTCGCGGCAGCGCCGTACCCGCCAGGCGCGGATGCCGAGTGGCGTCCTGGCCTGGGCTGGCTGCCCTGCCCGGCCGCCCCTCCCGGCCCGCGGTGCGGGCCGGGAGGCTGCGGACTGGGCTCAGCGTGGTCGCGTACCTGGCCGGTGACTGGGTCGATCCGCCTGCGATCTCGGATGACAGGGCCCTGGCCCTCGTCTTCTGTCGGGCTCATCAGGCCGCGCCGCCCTCCTGGTCCGACGGCCTGTCCTCGTCCACGATCTCGGCCTCGACGACGTCGTCGTCGTCCTGGCCAGCGTCGGCCTGCTCGCCGGCCCCGCCGCCCGCCTGGGCGTTCGCGGCCTGCGCCTGGGCGTAGATCGCCGTGCCCATCTTCTGGCTGACCTGCGCGGCGTGCTCGCTGGCGGTCTTGATCGCCTCGGTGTCGCTGCCCTCGAGCGTCTTCTTCAGGTCAGCGATTGCCGCCTCGACCTCGGACTTGACGTCGTCGGGCACCTTGTCGGCGTTCTCGGACAGGAACTTCTCGGTGGTGTAAGCCAGCGACTCGCCGCGGTTGCGGACCTCTGCCTCCTCGCGGCGCTGGCGGTCCTCCTCGGCGTACTTCTCCGCGTCGGCCATCATCCGCTCGATGTCATCCTTGGCCAGCGCCGAGCCGCCCGTGATCGTCACGGACTGCTGCTTGCCAGTGCCGAGGTCCTTGGCCGACACGTTCACGATGCCGTTGGCGTCGATGTCGAAGGTGACCTCGATCTGCGGGATGCCGCGCGGCGCGGGCGCCAGCCCGGCCAGCTCGAACATGCCGAGCTTCTTGTTGTACGCGGCGATCTCGCGCTCGCCCTGGAACACCTGGATCTGCACCGAGGGCTGGTTGTCGTCGGCCGTGGTGAAGATCTCCGACCGCTTGGTCGGGATGGTGGTGTTGCGCTCGATCAGCTTGGTGAAGATGCCGCCCTTGGTCTCGATGCCCAGCGACAGCGGGGTCACGTCGAGCAGCAGGACGTCCTTGACCTCGCCCTTGAGCACGCCGGCCTGCAGGCAGGCGCCCACGGCGACGACCTCGTCCGGGTTAACGCCCTTGTTGGGCTCCTTGCCGCCGGTCAGCTCCTTGACCAGGTCGACCACGGCGGGCATGCGGGTCGAGCCGCCTACCAGCACGACGTGGTTGATCTCGCTCAGCTTGACGCCTGCGTCCTTGATGACCTGCTGGAACGGCGCCTTGCAGCGGTCGAGCAGGTCAGCGGTCATGCGCTGGAACTCGGCCCTGGTCAGCTTGGTGTCCAGGTGCAGCGGGCCCTGCTCGGAGTGGGTGATGTAGGGCAGGTTGATCTGCGACTCGGTCGAGCTGGACAGCTCGATCTTCGTCTTCTCCGCGGTCTCCCGCAGCCGCTGCAGCGCCATCTTGTCCTTGGACAGGTCGATGCCGTAGCTGTTCTTGAAGTCCGTCACCAGCCAGTCGACGATGCGCTGGTCCCAGTCGTCACCGCCGAGGTGGTTGTCACCGCTGGTGGCCTTGACCTCGACGACGCCCTCGCCGACCTCGAGCAGGGAGACGTCGAAGGTACCGCCGCCCAGGTCGAAGACCAGGATGGTGGCCTCGCCCTCCTTCTCCAGGTGGTAGGCCAGCGCAGCTGACGTGGGCTCGTTGATGATCCGCAGGACGTTCAGGCCGGCGATCTGGCCGGCCTCCTTCGTGGCCTGCCGCTGCGCGTCGCTGAAGTACGCGGGCACGGTGATGACGGCATCGGTGATCGTCTCACCGAGATAGGCCTCAGCGTCCCTCTTCAGCTTCTGCAGGATAAAGGCGCTGATCTGCTGCGCCGTGAACTTCTTGCCGTCGATGGTCACCGTCCAGTCGGTGCCCATCTGGCGCTTGACCGAGCGGATCGTCCGGTCAACGTTGGTCACTGCCTGCCGCTTCGCGACCTCGCCGACGAGTACCTCGCCGTTCTTGGCGAAGGCCACGACCGACGGCGTGGTCCGCGACCCCTCGGCGTTGGCGATGACGGAGGGCTCGCCGCCCTCGAGGACGGCGACGACAGAGTTAGTCGTCCCAAGGTCGATGCCTACCGCACGTGCCATGTGTCCAGTCCTTGTGCTGCTAGTGCTTGAATATTGAGTCTTGACGGCTCAAGTTTGCCATGGCGTGGCAGCCCTGGCAAGTGACTTGAGTCTGCTTGGCTCAACTATCTGAAGCGCAGATTTATGCCCGCGGCCCGTCCGGCGGCGCGGCCACGGCTACGGCAGGGCAGGGGCGGCTCCGCGCAGGTACCGTTGCACTACTACCCAAGCCGGCCGGCCCGGCCGGCTGAAATAGCAGTCGGCGACCAAGAATCTGAGTCAGTCGTCGCGGGACCAGCCGCGGAGAGGCAAGCATGATCGTCTCTGGGTCCGGCTCGCCCGGCACCGATCGGCAGGAAGGACCGGCAGTGCCGCTCGACGGATCTCCCGCAGACGAGGTCGCGCGGCTTACGAGCCTGCCCGATCGGGCCGGCGAGGTGACCCCGCCGCCGCCCGCGCAGCAGGAGGGCGAGGGCGCGACGCCTGCCGTCCCGGCGCGGGCCTCGCGTCCAGCCAGGCCGAGGGCCTGGCGGGCCTGGCTTGGCGGCGACCGGGTCCCGTGGCTGATCGCACTTGCTGTCTTCGCGGCCTACACCCTTATCTCCGTCTTCCGGTATCTGCGCCGTGACCCGACCTCGTGGGACCTCGGCATCTTCACCGAGTACGTCAAGCAGTACGCGCACCTGCAGGCCCCGATCGTCAACATCAGGGGAGCCGGGTTCGACCTGCTGGGCGACCACTTCCACCCGATCGTCGCGGTGCTCGCGCCGTTCTTCCGGCTGTTTCCCACCTCTGCCACGCTGCTCGTGGCCCAGGCACTGCTCACCGCGATCTCGGTGCTGCCGGTCTACCGGGCCGGCGCGGAGTTGCTCGGCGTCGGGGCCGGGCGGGCCATCAGCGCCGCGTACGGCTTCTCGTGGGGCCTGCAGCAGATGATCAGCTACGACTTCCACGAGATCGCCTTCGCCGTCCCACTGCTCGCGTTCTCGCTGTCCGCGCTGGTCAGGCGGAAGACGTGGGCGGCTGTGATGTGGGCGCTGCCGCTGGTGTTCGTGAAGGAGGACCAGGGCTTCACGCTTGCTGCGATCGGCCTCATCATCGCGTTCAGCTACCGAGAGCGAGGCCTTGGCCTGTTCCTTGCCGGGTGGGGGCTGTTCTGGTCATTCCTCGCAATACTGGTGATCATCCCGCACTTCAATCCGGACCATACTTACGCCTACTGGATGCAGGCCGGTGCCCTCAACCCGGTGAACGGTCACTTCGCCATCGGCGGGCTCTGGGCCAGGCTCAGTGATGGAGCCTCGACCAAGCTGCCGACGCTCGCGCTCATTCTGCTGCCGACCGCGTTCATCGCGCTGCGCTCGCCGCTTGTACTTGCGGCACTGCCGAGCCTGCTGCTGCGCTTCATCGGGGAGAATCCCGCCTACTGGGGCACGCAATGGCACTACAACGCCACCGTGATGCCGATCGTCTTCATCGCCGCGATTGACGCGATGGCCCGGCTGAGGGCCAGGCGGGCGGGCAGGCAGGGCCGGCCGGCCGGGGCTGGCCGGCCGCGCGAGCTCAGGCTGGGTTACGCGATGGAGCACTACGGCGCGGCCGCCATGCTGGCGGTCTGCGCTGCCCTGGCGTTCCAGTTCCCGCTCAGCGAACTATGGACGCCTGGTACCTATTACCTAGGTCCGCACGTCGCGGCTGAGAACGCCGCGATGGCCAAGGTGCCGAACGGCGCGCAGGTCGCTACCGACCTGGACCTGCTGGCGCCGCTAGCGGCGCGGACTAACACGTACTGGCTGGGGAACTACGCTACTAATCCGGTAACTCAGTACGTCGTGTTCGACACCCAAAGCACCGACTGGCAGCCGCCGCCGACGAACGTCCTTGCCTTCGTCGAGGAGCTTGAGCATGGCGCGAAGTTCCGGCAGATCTACGCCAGTAATGGCGTGTACGTATTCATCCACGTTCGCTAGCTTCCGGAGCTGGAGGGCATGGCCCGCAGGGTGACCGTCACCTCGGCCGCGCCGGCCTCAGCCGCCTCAGCCGGTGGCGTCACTGACACCGCCAGCGCGCGGTCCTGGGCGCCTGCGCTGGTTTATGCCGGCTACCTTGCCGCCGCCGTGGTCGTGACCTGGCGCCTGTGGGCCAATCCCGGCACGGCGACGGTGGCGGGTAACCGCAGGGACAATGCGCAGTTCGCGTGGTTTATGCGCTACGAGGCAATAGCGATGCTGCACGGTCATCTGCCCTCGCTCGTGACGACGGCGATGAATGCCCCGCGCGGCATCAGCATGATGTGGAACACCACCTTGCTGCTGCCCGGCGCGCTGCTGTCGCCGGTTACCGCCCTGGCCGGCCCGCAGGCCAGCCTCACGGTACTGCTCACCCTCGGGTTCGCCGGCTCGGCTGCAAGCCTCTGCTACGTCCTGCGGCGCTACGGCGCTAGCCTGCCGGCGTCCGCGGTGGGCGGCGCCGTGTACGGCTTCTCGCCAGCTCTGCTGCACGCCGCGCAGGGCCATTACCAGCTGCAGTTCGCGGTCCTGCCGCCGCTGATCATCGATGCGGGGCTGCGATTGTGCCTGCGCACCGCCCGTCCGCTGCAGGGCGGGCTGTGGCTCGGGCTGCTGGTCGCCGCACAGGTCTTCATCGGCGAGGAGATCCTCTGCGATACCGCGCTGGCCGGGCTCCTGATCGCGGTGGTGCTGGCCCTCTCCCGGCCACGGCGCGTCGCCGCGGCACTCCGCTCGGCGGTGCCCGGGCTCGCGGTAGGCGCCTGCGTCGTGGCGGTGCTGGCGGGCCTGGCGCTGGAGCGGCAGTTCTTCGGGCCGCTGGTCGAGACCGGCAGCCCGTTCGCGCCCGACTCCTACCGGAACTACCTGGAAGGCTTCGTAACGCCGTCGTCGTTCCAGCTCCTGCATACCAGCGCCAGCGCCGCTGCGGCTGCGCAGTACGTCGGGCTGCCGCCCGAGTACCTTGCCTATCTCGGCTGGCCGCTGATCGTCGCGCTGCCGGTGCTTGCCGTCTGGTGCTGGCGGCAACTGCCCGCCAGGGCCTGCGCCGTGACCGCCGTCGTACTGCTGCTGCTGTCGGTCGGCGCGCAGCCGATGGGCAGATTCACCAGCACCACGCCGCTCACATCGGTGGCCCTGCCGTGGCACTGGCTGGAGCGGGTGCCGCTGGTGAGCGCGGGCCTGCCCAACCGGCTGTCGATCGTCGCCGACGGCGCCATCGCAGCGCTCCTGGCCTATGGCATCGACCGTGCCCTGACCCGGCTGCGCCACAGCAGGCTAGGTACCGGCTGGGCCGCCGCTGTGGTCGCCGTGGCCGTGACGGCCGTGATCCTGCCGCTGGTCCCGGCCCCACTCCCGGCCCAGCCGGCCGACCCGCTGCCGCCCGGTTGGACCGCCACGCTGACAGCGCTCCGGCTGCGTCCCTGGGCCAGGGTCCTGGTGGTGCCGGTGCCCACCGATGAGATCACGGCGGCGCTGCGCTGGGAGGCAGAAAGCGGCCAGCAGATCTCGCTGGTCGGTGGCTATTACGAAGGTCCCTACTCGCCCAGTCAGCGCTACATCGACGGGTTCACCTACCCGCCCGCATACGACGGGCGTGCGAGCATTGACGGCGGCGCGGTGCCACTGCTCACCTCTTACCTGGATGACTACTGGGCCGGGCAGTACTCGATCGCGCCGAAGATGACCAGTGCGCAGGCGGCGGCAACGCTGTCCTGGTGGCGGCCGACGGCCGTGATCGCCGATGCCGCGACCCGGCCGCGGCTGACCGCTTATCTGCTCCGGCTGCTCGGCCGGCCCACGATGCGCCACGGCAGCATCCTGGCCTGGCGGCTGTAAGTTACCGGCCGGTAGCATAGCTGCTGCGCCCGGTGCCCAATTGCCGCGAACGGCACCCGGCGTACGCTGTCACCCACACGCCGTACCTGGAGGTCGTCTTGGCGCTGCGGATCATCATCGGCCTGGTCCTCACGGTGATCGCGGCAGCGATCGCCGGGCGCCGACTGTGGTGGCTGTACCGGCTCGGCCACACCGGCCAGCCCGCGCCCGAGCGGATCGAGGCGGTGCGCAAGCACCCGGGCAGCGACGCCGAGACCCAGGTCTCTCAGGTGATCGGGCAGCGCAAGCTGCTGAAGTGGACGGTGCCTGGCGCTGCGCACGCGATGGTGTTCTGGGGCTTCATCGTGCTGATCCTGACGATCATCGAGGCATACGGCGACCTGTTCAGCAAGCACTTCGCGATCCCGCTGATCGGCACCTGGGCCTGGGTCGGCTTCCTGGAGGACCTGTTCGCAGTGGCAGTCCTCGTCGGCATCGTCACCTTCGCGGTCATCAGGCTGCGATCCGACCCCAGGCGCGAGGGCCGCGAGTCGAGGTTCGCGGGCTCGCACACCGGCGCCGCCTGGCTCGTGCTCCTCGGCATCTTCCTGGTCATCGCGACGCTCCTGATCTACCGCGGCGCGCAGATCAACGCCGGCCAGTTCCCCTACCCGCACGGGGCGTTTGCCTCGGAGGTTGTCGGGCACTGGCTGCACCCGCTCGGCGCCGCGAACGAGGGGATAGCGACGGCCTTCATCCTGCTGCAGCTCGCGGTGATCCTGGCCTTCGGCATCTTCGTGACCTACTCCAAGCAC
Organism: Streptosporangiaceae bacterium; assembly: GCA_035621915.1. Taxonomy (GTDB): domain Bacteria; phylum Actinomycetota; class Actinomycetes; order Streptosporangiales; family Streptosporangiaceae; genus JAJYUU01. Next base: position 28,217 of record DASPWG010000267.1, on the reverse strand, counting down.
CTGCACATCGCGATTGCGCCACTGAACGTGCTGTTCTCCCGCCGCCCGAACGGGCTGGGCCCGCTGCAGCCGATGCGGTCCAACGGCAAGGTGCTGGACTTCGAGGAAGCCGACCCGGACGAGGACGTCTTCGGCATCGGCAAGATCGAGGACCTGAGCTGGAAGGGCATGCTCGACCTTGCCACCTGCACCGAGTGCGGCCGCTGCCAGTCGCAATGCCCGGCCTACGCCACCGGCAAGCCGCTGTCCCCCAAGATGATCATCCTTGAGCTGCGCGACCACGCCTTTGCCAAGGCCCCCTACCTGCTGGCCGGCTCCGATGCGGAGCGCGATGCACTGCCGGAGGCGGTCAAGGCGGAGGCGGCCCGGCCGATCATCGGCGACGAGGACTCCCGCGGCGTCATCCACCCCGACGAGCTGTGGTCGTGCACCAACTGCGGCGCCTGCGTGGAGGAGTGCCCGGTGGACATCGAGCACATCGACCACATCACGGGGATGCGCAGGTATCAGGTCCTGGTCGAGTCCGCGTTCCCGGCGGAGGCCGCGACCATGCTCAAGAACCTGGAGAACAAGGGCAATCCGTGGGGCATGGGCGAGAGCAAGCGGCTGGAGTGGATCTCCGAGCTCGACTTCGAGGTGCCGGTTGTGGACGGGCCGATCGGCGACGAGGTCGAGTACCTGTTCTGGGTCGGGTGCGCGGGCGCGCTCGAGGACCGCGCGAAGAAGACCACGAAGGCCATCGCCCAGCTGCTGCACACGGCGGATGTGAACTTTGCCGTGCTGGGGCCAGCCGAGTCCTGCACGGGTGATCCCGCGCGGCGGATGGGCAACGAGTTCGTGTTCAGCATGCTGGCGCAGCAGAACATCGAGACGCTGAACGAGGCTGGCGTGCGGAAGATCGTGGCCAGCTGCCCGCACTGCTTCAACACCATCTCCCGCGAGTACCCGCAGCTCGGCGGGAACTACGAGGTCATCCACCACACCCAGCTGCTGGCGCAGCTTGTCGCCGACGGCCGGCTCACCCCGATCACCCCGATCGAGGAGAAGATCACCTACCACGACCCGTGCTTCCTTGGCCGGCACAACCGGGTGTTCACCCCGCCACGGGAGATCATGGAGCAGGTGCCGGGCGTGCAGGCGCAGGAAATGCACAGGTGCAAGGAGCGCGGCTTCTGCTGCGGCGCCGGCGGCGCGCGGATGTGGATGGAGGAGCGGATCGGCAAGCGGATCAACACCGAGCGGATCGACGAGGCGCTCGGCACCGACCCGGACACTATCTCCACTGGCTGCCCGTTCTGCCTGGTCATGCTGGGCGACGCCGTGGCGGCGAAGAAGGGCTCAGGCGAGGCCAAGGAATCGCTGGAGGTCGTCGACGTCGCTCAGCTGCTGGTGCGCTCGGTCGCGGCGCCGGCCGCGGTCGGGGCCACGCCGCCGGTGTCCGCGGAGCAGGCCGACGGCACCGAGCCCGGCCCGGCGGGTGCCGACCCCGAGTAGATGGACTCTCGCCGGGCCGAGTCGTTCAGCGACGGGGTATTCGCGGTCGCGATCACGGTCCTGGTCTTCAACCTGCTCCCGATCGCGGACAAGACCGCGTCGGACCTGTCCGCGCGCACCCTCGGCCATTACTGGCCCGCCTACCTCGCATACGTGGTCAGCTTCCTGACCATCGGCATCATGTGGCTGAACCACCACACGATGCTGTCCCAGGTGAGCAAGGTCGACCGGCAGGTGCTCGTCTGCAACCTGTTCCTGCTGATGGGCGTCGTCGCCATCCCGTTCCCGACCGCGCTGGTGGCCGACCACCTCAATGACGGCCGCCAGGGCAAGGTCGCCGCGGTTACCTACGGGCTGGTCATGATCGCGATCTCGATCGGGTACGCATCGACCTGGGTCTACCTGGCCGCGCACCAGGACGAGCTCGGCGCACGCCGGCGCGTCCGGGTGCCGCGCCTGTCTACGGTCAGGTTCACGGCGGGGAACGCCGGCTACCTGGGCGGCACCCTGATCGCGCTGGCCTGGCCGGTCGCGGCGCTGATCATCTTCGGGCTCCTCGCCGTCTACTACCTGTTCGAGCACCTGCCCGAACCTGGCGGGGATGGGGAACAAGCGCCGGATGCAGGCAGCTAGCCGCTAGGGGACGATCCGGACGGGCAGCCAGACCCGGACCTTGGTGCCGCGGCCTGGCCTGGACTCCAGCGTCGCCCGGCCGCCGTGGGCGTTGGCGATGGCCTGCACGATGGAAAGGCCGAGCCCGCTGCCCCCGCTTCGCTCCGGCGCGGGCTTGCCGCCCTCGTCCTCGCCCGGCCATCCGCTGTCGCCGCGCTCGGCTGCCCGGTGGAACCGGTCGAAGGCGCGGACGGCATCCTCCTCAGGCATTCCCGGCCCGGCGTCGGCGACCTCGATCAGCACCCCTCCGGAGATCGCCCCGAGCCGAACCGCGACCGGCGTCGTCGGCGGGGTGTGCGCCCTCACGTTGCCGAGCAGGTTGGCCAGCACCTGCCTGACCCTCGGCTCGTCCACCACCGCGACCAGGCGCGGCGGCGCCTCGGCGCGGACCGGGCGCTCCGGCTGCACCGCGACGGCATCGGCGACGGCGTCCCTGACGACGGCCGCCAGGTCGGTCTCGGTGAGGTCGAGTGAGGAGGTGCGGTCGAGCCTGGCTAGCTCGAGCAGCTCGGCGACCAGGGTGCTCATGCGCTGGGCCTCCTGCTCGATCCGCCGCATCGCATTCGGCAGCTGGTCGGGGCCGAGGGCGCCCTGCCGGTACAGCTCGGCGTAGCCGCGGATCGTGGTCAGTGGCGTGCGCAGCTCGTGCGAGGCGTCGGCAGCGAACTCGCGCACCTTCTGCTCCGAGTGCAGGCGCATGCTGAACGCCTGCTGGATCCGGTCCAGCATGGTGTTGATGGAGGAACCGAGCCTGCCCACCTCGGTCTGGTCGTCGGCGTCGGGCATCCGCGCCGTCAGGTCGCCCAGCGTGGTGATCTCGTCGGCCGTGGCTGCCATGTCCGCCAGCGGCTCGAGCCCGCGGCCGATCAGCCATTCGCCGACGACCGCCACCAGGGTGATGAGTGCCGCGCCGGTGATCAGCTCGGCGATGATGAAGCCTCGTACCTGACCGGCCCCGCCCCGCAGCCGTTCCCCTACGAAAAGGAGGTCGCCTGAACTGGCACTGAAGGTGCCCGCGGGGAAGAGCCTGGTTGCGACGCGGATGCCGAGGCCGATGGCGTACGGCCGGCAGTTCACGTAGGGGAAGCCCACCGCCGGCTGGCCTGCACTCACCGCAGCTCCGGCCCGGCAGCCGGCGTCATAGATCCGGATCCCGGCCTTGGTCAGCATGCCTGCCGCCGCCAGCAGCCTGACCTCGGCGAACCTCGGCCTTGCCAGCTGATCGTCAATGGCCGTGACCAGGTTCCTCGTGAGCTTTCCCTGGGTCAGGGCGACCGCGGTCAGCACCGGGCGCAGCGGCACCATGACCACCGCGTAGTTCTCCGCCTGCAGCTGGGCGGGACACGTGGTCCCGGCGGCCAGGCACGTGGGCGCGAGGTCGGCGACGTTCTCGGTGAGCATGGTGTCGGAGTCGATGATCTGCCCGTCCACCTCGTGGCTTAGCAGCAGCGTGCTGACGGTGCCCATGATGATCAGCAGCACCGTGGTGACGCCGACCAGCATCACCAGCAAGCGGGCGCGCAGCGACAGCCTGCGGCTCGCGGTCACGGCGGGCCCTGACCTGCCCGTTCCTGCTGGTCAGGCCGCAGGCTGTAGCCGACTCCGCGCTGGGTATGGATGAGCGGCGGCCCGAGCGGGTCGAGCTTGCGCCGCAGGTAGCTCACGTAGGTCTCGACGATCTGCGACTCGCCGGAGTAGTCCCAGCCCCAGACCTTCTCCAGCAGCTGCGCCCTGGTCAGCACCCGGCCCTGATGCCGCATCAGGTAGGCAAGCAGCCGGAACTCGGTCGGCGATAGCTCGACAGGGACGCCGCCCCTGTGAACGGTCCAGCGCTCCTCGTCTAGCACTAGGTCCGCAGCTCGCAGCGGCCCGGCGCCGCGCGCCTCCTGATCGCCGCCGGACGAGCGCGACGCGCGCCGCAGGACCGCGCGTACCCGTGCCACCAGGGCCTCGACCGAGAACGGCTTGGTGACGTAGTCGTCGCCGCCGATCGCCAGCCCGGTCACGGTGTCCGACGAGGTGTCCCTGGCAGTCAGGAAGATGATCGGTACCTCGTTCCCGGCAGCGCGGAGCCGCCGGCAGACCTCGAAGCCATCCATGTCGGGCATCATGACGTCCAGGACGATGAGGTCGAGCTTGGCGGCCTCCGCCTGGCGCAGCGCGTCTTTGCCGCTTGCCGCGGTCGTGACGGCGCAGCCGTGAAACTTCAGCGCTACCTGGACCAGCTCGCGGATGTTGAGCTCGTCATCGACGACGAGCACCTGGGGGATGTGGTCGTTCTCAGTCATGAGGTCCTGGCTCACCGGGGGGCGGGTGTGCGGCTGCCGCGTGCCGGGACGTTCCGGCCCCATGAGGCTACCTCTAAGGTCCGCTGCCTAGCACCCGCCCGCCAGCTGGGATTTAGCCGGGCCAGCTGGCCAGGCATGGACGTCACGGCCCGCTGTCCCGAAGGCCGCCTGGCACGCCGACCGGCCTGCCAGGCGGCCACGGGCTCAGGATGACGAGGTTGAGGTAGAGGTGGCGCGGATCCGGATGAGCCGCGCGTCGTAAGCGCCATCGACGATCTTGCCGACGACCAGGACGGTGTCGCCCTGGGCCAGGGTGTCCTCGGCGACCTTGTGACCCGACTCCCTGACGACGGTGTTGCCGACGATGTCCCAGGTCCAGGTGGTGCCGTCAGCGGCCTGCACCGTCACCGCGGACGGGCTGGCCGACTCGACGGTGCCGCGCTCGAAGGCGACCGTGGCGAAGCCGCTCTTGGCCTTGTAGGTGACCTCGCCGTGGATGCCGCGGGCGAGGATAAACCCGAGCGCTCTGGCCCGGCATATCGCCCGGACGCGGCGGGCCGCCACGGGGTGACCGGTGGCCCTGAGCTCGTTGGCAATCTGGACGCACGGCCTGGCGGCCGTGGCACTGGCCATCGTCGTGCTCGACGCCGAGGTGCCGGTGTCGGAGCCGGTCGCCGCGGAGGCGCCCCCGGTCGAGGCCACTCCGATGCCGATGCCGGTGCCCAGCAGGACTGTCGATGCTGCGACGGAAATGCCTATCCGGCGACCGCGCCCTAGACGAGACAAGCGCGGCCCCCTCGCGTTGTTACCTGGTTCAGAATTCTTGTCGTTCATGCTGATCAGACTTACCCGTGACTTTGGGAGAAGGACCCGCAGGATGTTTAGAGCAACCTGAGAGCACCAGGAGAATTGGCTGGAATCGCAGGTCAGTCCTGTTACATACGGTCCGGAACCGGGATTCCTAGCAGCCCAAGGCCGGTCTCCAGCACCCGCAGGCTCAGCGCGCACAGCGCGAGCCGGCTGGCTCGGACGTCGTCGGCTGCGCTGAGCACCGGGCACTGCTCGTAGAACGTGGTGAACGCGCTCGCCACGTCGAACACGAAGCCCGCCAGCTTGTGCGGTTCCGCGCCGGCGCTGACATCCGCGACTGCCCGCCCGAGCCCGAGCAGCTGCAGTGCGAGCGCCCGCTCAGCCGCAGTGCCGGGCAGTATGGGGCCGGCTGCCGCTGCGGGATCTAGCCCGGCACGCTGGAAGATGGACCGGATCCGGGCCGCGGCGTACTGCAGGTAGGGGCCGGTGTTGCCGGTCAGCGCCAGCAGCCGGTCGAAGTCCAGCGCGTAGCTGGAGTCACGTGCTACCGACAGGTCGCCGTACTTCAGGGCGCCGATGCCGACTGCCTCGGCGATCTGGGCTCGCTGCTGCGGGTCGTCGTAGCGCTCGGCGATGACCTTCTCTGCCCGCTCCACCGCCTCCTCGATCAGGCTGACGAGCTTGACCTGCTCGCCTGTGCGCGTCCGCAGCCGCTGCCCGCCGGGCCCGGTCATGAGCCCGACCACGGCGTGCTCGGCGGTCGCGCCGCCGGTGAGCCAGCCGGCCTGCCTGGCCAGTCCGAACACCATTTCCAGGTGCTGGTGCTGCTCAGAGCCGACCACGTAGATCAGCCTGGTGGCGCCGAGGTCGCGCAGCCGGTAGCGGATGGCTGCGACGTCGGTGGTGTCGTAGCCGTAGCCGCCGTCGCTCTTACGCAGCATCAGCGGCAGCGGGTTACCGTCCCGGCCGGTGAAGCCCGGCGGGTAAGCGCACAGGGCGCCATCGCTGATGACCGCCAGGCCGCGGTCCTCGAGCTCGGCGCAGACGTCGGCGAGCATCGGGTTGTAGAAGCTCTCCGGCGCCATGTCAGCGTCGGTCAGCGTGACGCCGAGCCTGTCGTACAGCCGGCGCAGGTAGGCCATGGAGTCGTCGACGAGCAGCTGCCAAAGCCGCACTGCCTGCTCCTCGCCTGCCTGCAGCTCCACGACCCGGCGGCGCGACCGGTCAGCGAATCCCTGATCGCCGTCGAACTTTGCCCTGGCGGCCTGGTAGAACGCCGTGAATTCGCCCGCTACGAGCTGGTCGTAGGTGGCCTGCTCGCCCACGTCCAGCGCGTGCTCGATCAGCATGCCGAACTGGGTGCCCCAGTCGCCGAGATGGGCGGCCCTCGTCACCTCGTGGCCCAGGTACTCGAGCACCCGCACGATGGCGTCACCCTCGACCGTGGCGCGCAGGTGCCCGGCGTGCAGTTCCTTGGCGACGTTCGGCCCTGAGTAGTCCACCACGATCCGCTGTGCCGGGTCCGCCCGCGGGACGCCAAGCCTGGTATCGGCGAGCTGCTCGTTTGCCTGCGCCGCGATCCAGCTGTCGCGGAGTGTCAGGTTGATGAAGCCCGGTCCGCTGACCTCGGCGCGCTCCAGGAGGGGACTGCCCGCGAGCTCCGCCGCGATGTCCTGCGCAACCTCGCGCGGGGACCTGCCGAGCCGCTTGGCCAGCGACATTGCCACGTTACTCTGGTAATCGGCGAACCCGGACGGCCGGATCAGCGGGTCGGCTGTCGCGAACTCGGCACCCAGCCGTGCGACGAGTGCCCCGCGCACTAGGTGTCCGAGGGCAGCTTCCGGGTCCATAATCTCCAGGTCGGGCATTGAACTAGCCTATCGGCCCTGCACGCAGCGCCCGCCTGCAAGCGGCGCGAGGGGCCGCGGGAGCACGGCCTGCCGCCGCCGCGGCGCCGTGTACTAGCTAATGGCGGTAGATGAAACGAGATGCCGTACATGCCGGTATTCATCGGTGTTGTGCAGATGACAACATGATTTAGAAGGCAGTGACGGGGTACATGGGGATTTCAGGCACCACAGGCAACCTGGAGCGGCCCTTGAGCGTTTCCAGATAGCGACCGCTTTAACTAGCCTGACCCGCGCGCCACGGGGACCCGGCGCATGGACCGGCAGGCTGGGCATAACTCGATGGGTACGCCAAGCAGGCGGCATGACGGGGAGATCATGCGCACGACCAGGCGCCGCGGACTGCGGCTGCCGGAGGAGGCTGCATGACGGATCAGCACGTAGCGCCCGTAATCCCGGCACAGGGGCGTGGCTTCCGCGCCTACACGGTCAAGCATCTCGATCAGCTGACCGCACGGGCCGGGCTGGATGAGGCAGAGCGGCTCGCGGTCCGGGCGGTCGCGGCGGTTCTGCCGTTCCGGACGAACGAGTACGTCGTCGAGCGGCTGATCGACTGGTCGGCTGCCCCCGATGATCCCATTTACCGGCTGGTGTTCCCGCAGGCCGACATGCTGCCAGCCGAGGACATCGCGCCCATGGCGGCCATGCTCGCGGCAGGCGCGCCCGAGCGCGAGATTCAGGCAGCGGCCCGCGCCGTGCGGCTGAGACTCAACCCGCACCCGGCCGGGCAGCTCGCCCTGAACATTCCCGCTATGTCCGATGAGCCGCTTCCCGGCGTGCAGCACAAGTACCCGGAAACGGTCCTGATCTTTCCCAAGCAAGGCCAGACCTGCCATGCGTACTGCACCTACTGCTTCCGGTGGGCGCAGTTCGTCGGCGAGCCCGACCTGAAGATGGCCACCGACGACATGGCAAGGGTGACGGCCTACCTGCGCGCCCATCGCGAGGTCACCAGCGTGCTGATCACTGGCGGCGACCCCATGATCATGGGTGCCGGGGTGCTCAGGCACTACATCGAGCCGCTGCTGGGCTCCGGGCTTGAACACATCGAGTCGGTGCGGATCGGCACTAAGTCACTGGCCTACTGGCCGCAGCGGTTCGTGACCGACCCGGACGCCGATGACACGCTGCGGCTGTTCGAGCAGGTGGAGTCGGCCGGCAAGACGCTGGCGCTGATGGCTCACTTCTCCCATCCGCGCGAGCTCGAGCCCGAGCAGGTCGCCACCGCCGTCGGCCGCATCCGCTCGACCGGCGCGGTCATCCGGACACAGGCGCCGCTGATCCGCAGCATCAACGACGACCCGCGGACCTGGCAGGCGATGTGGCGGGCGCATCTGCGGCTGGGAATGGTGCCCTACTACATGTTCGTGGAGCGCGACACCGGGCCGCAGGGGTACTTCGCGGTACCGCTGGTGCGGGCGGCGGAGATCTTCCGTGACGCCTACAGCAGCGTGTCCGGCCTGTGCCGGACCGTCCGCGGTCCGTCCATGTCGGCGACGCCAGGCAAGGTCTGCGTGGACGGAGTGGTCGAGATCGCCGGCCAGCAGGTATTCGCCCTGCACATGATCCAGGCGCGTGATCCGTCGCTGGTCGGCCGGCCGTTCTTCGCCCAGTTCGATCCCGAGGCCTTGTGGCTGTCGGACCTGCGTCCGGCCTTCGCCGACCGGTTCCCGTTCGAGCCCGAGTCGGATGACGCGTCCGGCGACTGGGACAGCGAACTGCTCATGCCGGCCAGCTAGTGGTCTGACAGCCGCTAAGAGGTCCTAGCCGGCTGCCGCCGAGGTGGGCTCGCCCAGCGCGGACGCCTCGGCGGCTGGCTGCTGCCTGTGCGTGCGCTTGATGAACAGGCAGCACGCCGCCGCGGCGAACAAGAAGGCGATCGGCACCAGCATCGTCGGTCGCATGGCCTGGACGAACCCGTGCGCGAAGATCGCGGTCCCCAGGCTGCTGGCGTGCTGGCTCGGGCCGCCAGCCAGGCCGTTCCTGGCCGCAGCGCGGAACTGGCCGAGGATTGCCTGCCTGGCCGGGGCCGGCAGGCTGCCAGCCCGCTGGTACACCTGGCTGGTGAAGCCGGCGATCAGCCGGTTCTGCAGCAGCGCTCCAACGCCGGCGGTGCCGATCACGGTGCCGACCTGGCGCGTGGTGTTGAAGACGCCCGAGGCGGCGCCGGCCATCATCGGGCTGATGTTGCGCAGGGCCACGGTCGTCAGCGGCGCGAACGTGCAGCCGATCCCGACGCCAGCCGCGGCCTGCGGGGCGAGGAAGTCGTACCAGGCGGAGCCGGTCTGCGCCACCAGCACGATCGCGGTCATCCCGGCCGCGAACAGCAGGAGCCCCGTCATCAGGATGTACTTGCCGCCGATCCGGTCCGACATCCGGCCCGCGACAGGGGCGATGAACATGGCCACCACGGACGCCGGCGCCATCGTCAGGCCCGCCTTCAGGGGCGAGAAGCCCAGCACGTCCTGCAGGTAGATGCTGAACGGCAGGAAGATGCCGAGCATGCCGATCGCGATGAACCCGGACACCAGGTTCATCAGCGCGTAGTTGCGGTCCCTGAACAGCGAGAACGGCACCAGCGGCTCGCCGTCCTGGCGGCGCGCCTGGACAACGATGAACGCGGCGAGCAGGACGATGCCAACGGCCAGCACCAGCGGGATCGAGATGAAGGACGTGATCCTGCCCCAGTTGTACTTCTGGCCCTCGACCAGGCCATAGCAGATTGCCAGCAACGCGCTGCTGGCCAGCACCACGCCGAACACGTCGAAGCTGTGCCGCCGGCCGGTCCGCAGGTCCGGGATGAGCACCAGGGTCAGGATGAGCACCGCCGCGCCCACTGGCACGTTGATGAAGAAGATGTAGCGCCAGTCGAAGGCGGTCACAAGCAGTCCGCCGAGCGTGGGCCCGGCCACCGTGGCCACGCCGGCCACCGCCCCCCACACGCCGAAGGCTGCACCGCGCCGTTCCGGCGGGAAGACCATGGTCAGCATGGCCAGCGTCTGCGGCATGAGCAACGCCGCGCCGATGCCCTGCACGGCTCGGAACGCGATCAGCCAGCCCGACGACGGCGCGAACCCGCAGGCAGCCGACGCCACGGTGAACAGGGCGATCCCGGCGAAGAACACGGTCCGCTGTCCGAGCAGGTCGCCGAGGCGCCCGGCCGTGATCAGCAGCACCGCCAGGACCAGCGCGTAGGCGTTGATCACCCACAGCACGTCGTCGAGCGAAGCGTGCAGCAGCTTGATCATGTTCGGGATCGCCACGTTAACGATCGTGAGATCGAGCAGGGTCATGAAGAACCCGAGCGACACGACGATCAGAACGGCCCACGGGTTACCGCGCTTCTGCCTCACTGGTGCGATCCTCCCCTGGCGCGGTTGTCACGCAGCCGCGCTAATGATCTCCGGAAGCTGGTCTCCGGATATGGATGCCGGGCGCCGTGGCGCGCACGAGACCAGCCACGTGCCACACGCTACGGCACGGCTACGACAATTAGCAGGCCATGCACGCTGAGCTGGGTGCGGGACACGGACTCACGTGACTCGCCGGCAGGCTGCGCTAAACGCGGCAGTCGGCGCGCGGATCGCTGCGGCAGCGGCAGGAGACTTGCAGGCCGGCGACCGTTATCGCAGTAGCCGATGTGTACGGCTGGTCAGCGATCCGAACCCCGTTCGGCCCCCTGGCAGGCGCCGAAGTATGCTCCCGGCCATGGAACTCAACGCAACCGCCGCGATCGTTTCCGGCGGAGCCAGCGGCCTCGGCGAAGCCACTGTCAGGGAGCTTGCCGCGGCGGGCAGCAAGGTAGTCATCGCAGACCTGAACGAGCAGCGGGGCAAGGCCCTGGCCGACGAGGTCGGCGGCATTTTCGCCAGGACCGATGTCAGCGACGCCGAGTCCGTGCGCGCGGCCGTCGATGCCGCGGAAGCCGCCGGGGCGCCGCTGCGCGTCGTAGTCAGCTGCGCGGGCATCGGCTGGGCCCAGCGCACCGTGAACCGCGACGGCACCCCTCATGACCGCGCGGCGTTCGGCAAGGTCATCGACGTCAACCTCATCGGCACGTTCAACCTGCTGAGCATCGGCGCCGCCGCCATTGCCAGGACCGACCCGGCCGACGCGGACGGCCAGCGCGGCGTGGTGGTCAACACCGCGTCCATAGCCGGCCTCGAGGGCCAGACCGGCCAGCTCGCGTACTCGGCATCCAAGGGCGGCATCATCGGCATGACGGTCCCTGCGGCCCGCGACCTGTCGGCGATCGGGGTGCGCGTGAACACCATCTGCCCCGGCATCATCGACACCCCGATCTACGGCACCGGGCCGGAGAGCCAGGAGTGGAAGGCCAAGCTCGCGGCTCCTGTCGTTTTCCCCAAGAGAATGGGAACGGCTGCCGAATTCGCCCATCTGGTCCGCGCGCTGATCGAGAACGACTACATGAACGCCGAGGTCATCCGGTTCGACGGCGGCATCAGGTTCCAGCCGAAGTAAGTAACTCAGCAGGCCGGCCCCGGCCGGCCAGGTGATCCGCCCGAGCCGGCCGGGGCCGCCGCCTGGCGTCCCGGGCCGCTGTGCCGGGCTGCCCTCGTCCTGGCAGGCCAGCGGCCGATAGCCTGTCCGGCACAAAGTCCCCTCAAGCCCTTAAGGACGACTACGCCGATGTCCGAGCCTGTCCTCACCGACGTCAGCGACGGCATCGCCGTCATCACGATCAACCGGCCGGAAGCCCGCAATGCCGTCAACGGCGCGGTCGCCCGCGGCATGGCCGCGGCCCTGGATGACCTGGAGGCTCGCAGCGATGTGCGGGTCCTGATCCTGACCGGCGCCGGCGGTACCTTCAGCGCGGGCATGGACCTCAAGGGCTTCCTGTCCGGGGACACCCCGATCGTGCCTGGCCGCGGTTTCGGCGGGCTGGTCCAGCGGCCGCCGTCCAAGCCGGTCATCGCTGCGGTGGAGGGGTACGCGCTGGCCGGCGGATTCGAGCTTGTGCTGGCCTGTGACCTGGTCGTGGCCAGCGACCAGGCCAAGTTCGGCCTGCCTGAGGTGCGGCGCGGCCTGGTGGCAGGCGCCGGCGGGCTGCTGAGGCTGCCCAGGCGCATCCCCTACCACCTGGCCATGGAGATCGCGCTGACCGGCGAGCACTTCAGCGCCGGGCACCTGCGTGCCGCCGGCCTGGTGAACGCGGTGGTCCCGGCCGGGGAGGCGCTGGCCGCTGCGCGTGAACTCGCCGCCCGCATCGCGCAGGGCGCCCCACTGGCACTGGCCGCGACCAAGCGGGTGATCGTCGAGTCGGTGGACTGGGACAGCGAGTCAGCGTTCGAGCGGCAGGGCGAGATCATCACCCCGGTCTTCGGCTCCAAGGACGCCATGGAGGGCGCCGCGGCGTTCGCCGAGAAGCGTGCGCCGAACTGGCGCGGCGAGTGAGCGCTGGCGGGGTAGCCTTGGCGTGGCGCGGTACGGCCATGGCAGCCAGGTCCAGGCCGTCGCTAGGGCGCTGACGCCAGCTGGCCGAACGTCGCGGAGCCAGCGTAAGCGACTGGAGAGAAGTAGGGATGCCGGTGCCCCGGATCAGCGTTGTTGTCCCGTTCTATAACAACGAGGATCTGCTTGGTGACTGTCTGAAGTCGATTGCCGCGCAGTCGGTCTCTGACATCGAAGTGATCATGGTCGATGATGGCTCGACCGACGGCAGCGCCAAGATCGCGGCCGCCCAGGCGGCGGCCGACCCGCGGTTCACGCTGCTGCAGGTCCCCCATGGCGGCAGCCCTGGCTACTCGCGCAACCGGGGGATCGAGCGCGCCACCGGGGAGTACCTGTCCTTCGTCGACTCCGACGACACGCTGCCGGTGCATTCGCTCGAGCACATGATGCACACGCTGGAGCAGTCAGGCTCGGACCTCGTATCCGGCGGCGTGCTGCGGACCGGGCCGATGGGCGTCACGCCCTCGTACATGCACGCGCGGGCGATCAAGAGCCGGCTGATCGGCACGCACATCAGCAGGAACTCCAACCTGTTCTTCGACGTCTCGGTCTGGAACAAGATGTTCAGGCGGTCATTCTGGGACGCCAACAACCTGGTTTTCCCCGAGGGCGTGGTGTGGGAGGACCTTCAGCTGATGACCAAGGCGCACGTGCTGGCGCGCGCCGTCGACACGATCCCCGAGCCGATCTACTACTGGCGCGAGCGCGGCAAGGGAGCGCTGTCGATCACCCAGTCCAGGACCAGCATCAAGAACTTCAGGGACAGGATCACCGCGCTGCTGGCGATCGATGAGTTCCTGCGGCAGCACAAGCCGTCCAGGCTCGTGGCCGAGCACCAGTACAAGTCTCTGCTCAACGACCTGTGGCTTTACGTGCCCGACCTGACCAGGACGAGTGCCGAGTACCAGGCTGAGTTCATCGATCTGACCAGCAAGTACCTGGCCCAGGTGGAGGACGGCGTGCTGCGCAAGCTGCCATCCACGCGCAAGCTCGGCTACCACCTCATCGCCCGCAACATGCAACCCGAGCTGCTCGAGTACGTCGGCTACCTGAACGCCCAGCCCGTCAAGACCGTGCAGGTCGTCAGGGAGCACGGCCGCATCCGCGCCGACCTGCCGTTCCGCAAGCGACGGGACCTGCGCATCCCGGCCAGCATCTACACCCCCCAGATCCGCGAGCTCGACCCCGCCGTCAAGGTTGAGGGCATCGGCTGGGAGGACGGCAAGCTGGTCATCTCCGGCTGCGTGTACATCCCTTCGGTCGACATCCGCAAGCGGCGGCACACCTCCAAACTCGTCATCTTGCGGCCGCGCAGCATGGGCAGGCTCCCTGTCGTGGTCGTGGCCAAGTCGTTCCTGCACGACAGGGCCAAGACCTACTCGGCGCAGGAGCGCTACGACTACGACTGGGCGGGCTTTCGCGCCGTCATCAGCCCGCGCTGGTTCCGGCTGCTTGGGCGCTGGCAGACCGGGGACTGGGACGCCTTCATCCTGGTGCGCGGCCATGGCGTGTGGCGGGCGGCCCGGCTGCACTCGCCGATTCCCGGCTCGGCCGAGCGGCCGGCCGCCCGGCAGGTGGCACCGGGCATCCGGCTCGGTGCGCGCTGGATGGGCAAGCGGCTGCACGTCCAGGTGGTGCAGACCCCGGCCGAGCTGACCGGTTGCGAGCTGGCCGACGGCCAGCTCACTGTCGAGGTCGGCCTCCGCCTGCCTAGCGGGCAGCAGGCGGCCGAGCTGCAACTGGCGACGCCCAGGGGAGCGACGACGCGGCCGATCACGACCACGGCCACGTCCCTGCCAGACGGCAGCGTGCGGCTGCGCGGGGTGATCCCGGCCGACGCCCTGCTGCCCGGCGGCGCCCCGGCGCCGGAGGGAGCCGAGGCCGGCCGGGAGCAGACCGCCGAGTGGGACCTGTGGGCGGTGCCCGCAGACGGGGAGCGGATGCGCGTGGCCTTCGAGGCGCAGCGCCCGGAGTCGCGCTTCCAGCTGGGCACCGAAGAGGTCGCCGTCGAGCAGACCAGATACGGCAACGTAGTGATCATGCGCCGCAGGCAGCGGCCGGTCATCGACGAGCACTCCTGGTCAGCGGACGGGACGCTGACGCTGCGCGGTAGCTACGCGGACCTGCCTGGCCAGGACTGCGAGGTGCTGCTGTCCAGGCGCGCGGCCGCCGAGGTACAGATCATCCCGGTACGGCGCGACGGTGACCGGTTCACGCTGGACATTCCGGCCGCTGCCATGCCGCTTTTCGGGACTACGCAGCCGCTGCGCGACGGCATCTGGACCATGAAGATGCGCCCGGCAGGCCGCCCCGGGACCGAGCCCACGCTGCCCTTCTACGATCACGGCAAGCTGGCCGAGGTGACCGACCGCAAGACGGAATTCGGCCGCAAGACCTACGTCTTCACCACGACCGAGTACGACCTGCCGATGCTGGTGGTCGCGCCGGTGCTCGGGCTGGCCGAGCACGGCCGGATCCAGCGCAAGGTGCTCAGGGACATGTATTACCCGCTGCAGCAGCGGCGCCAGGTACGTGACAGCGTGGTGTTCATCAGCTTTAAGGGCAAGTCCTGCAGCGACAACCCGCTCGGCATCAGCCAGGAACTGCGGCGCCGCGGCGACGACCGGGAGCATATCTGGGTCGTCAACGACTGGTCCGTGCCGGTGCCCGACGGTGCCAAGTCCGTGCTGGCGAACACCGAGGCCTACTGGGATGCACTCGCCAGGTCCCGCTACATCATCTCCAACGACGACATGCCCGCCAGGTTCGAGAAGCGGCAGGGCCAGGTGTACGTGCAGACCTGGCACGGGACGCTGCTGAAGCGGATCGGCTTCGACGTGGAGAATCCGCAGTTCGTCGGCGGCAGCAAGTACAACGAGCACCTGGCCAGGGACGTGGCCAAGTGGGACCTGGCGCTGTCGCCCAACCCGTTCAGCACGCCGCACATGCGCAGGGCGTTCCGCTACGACGGAGAGATCCTCGAGTCCGGCTACCCGCGTAACGACGTGCTCTGCAGCGGGGACACCGGCGGCCTGGCCGCGGTGGTCAGGCAGCGTCTCGGGCTGGCGGCCGGCAAGAAGGTCGTCATGTACGCGCCGACCTGGCGGGATAACCAGTACTACGCGGCGGGGCGTTATCGCTTCGACTTCCGCCTCGACCTGCAGGAGGCCTACCGGCAGCTTGGCGACGACTACGTTTTCCTGGTCCGCGGGCACCACCACATGGCCGAGGACGTGCCCGATGACATCCGGCCGGGCTTCGTCGTCAACGTGACCGCCTACCAGGACCTGTCCGAGCTGTTCCTGGTCACTGACGCACTGGTCACCGACTACTCGTCGATGATGTGCGACTTCGCGGCGACCGGGAAGCCGATGGTCTTCTACACCTACGACCTGGAGGACTACCGCGACAACCTGCGCGGCTTCAACCTCGACCTCGAGGCCGAGGCGCCTGGGCCGCTGCTGGCCACCTCGGCGGAGGTCGTGGCGGCGATCGGGGACCTGGATGCCGTCGCCGGGCACTACCAGGCGAAGTACGAGGCGTTCGCGGCCAAGTTCTGCCCGCTCGATGACGGCAAGGCGGGCGCTCGCGCCTGCGACCGGGTCTTCGGCAGCTAATCAGGCACCGGGCTTAGCCAGCGGCGGGCAGGTCCCGGCAACGCGAAGCCCGCGGCTGCCGGGGGAAGCGGTGGCGGGGCTTCGGGCCTACCGAGCGGATGTCCCAGTTAGACGTAACCCCGCAGTTGCCGGGGGAAGCGGCGGGGCTTCGGGAGTACCGAGCGGATGTCCTAGTTAAACGAAAACCCCGCGGCTGCAGGGGCAAGCGGCGGCGGGGCTTCGGGGGTACCGAGCGGATATCCCAGTTAAACGAAACCCCGCAGCTGCCGGGGGGAAAGCAGCTGCGGGGCTTCGGAGGGACCGAGCGGATCCGACGTTAGGGGGAGGTTCGTCGTCGGCTGCTGGTCCGGTGGCCCGCCTGGCACCGGAGGTTGGGGGGAAGCCGGTGCTGGCTGGCCGCGGCGGCCTGCCCGGCACCGACCGGGTTGGGGGGAGTCGGTGCCGAGCTGGCGAAGGTCAGTGGGACGTAGTGGCGAGCGTGCGGTTGCCGGCGTGCGCGGCAAGCTGGACGCGGAGCTTGGCACGTCCGCGGTGCAGCCGGGACATAACCGTGCCGATCGGCGTGCCCATCATGGCGGCTATCTCCTTGTAGGGGTATCCCTCGACGTCGGCCAGGTAGATCGCAACCCGGAACTCCTCAGGCAGGTTCCGCAGCGCCTGGAGGATGTCGGAGTCGGCGAGCCGCTCTAGCGCCTCGGCCTCAGCGGACCTGACCGGCGGAGTCAGCGGGTCGTTTCCGGTCTGCCAGTCTTCGGAGAAATCGGCGCCAAGGTCCTGAATCGGCTCCCGGCGCTTCTTGCGGTAGCTGTTGATGAAGGTGTTGGCCAGGATCCGGTGCAGCCATGCCCTCAGGTTCGTGCCCTGCTGGAACTGGTGGAAGGCTGCGTAGGCCTTGGCAAACGTCTCCTGCACCAGGTCCTCGGCGTCGCTGGGGTTCCTCGTCATGCGCAGCGCCGCAGGGTAGAGCTGGCCCATGAACGGAACCACGTCCTGCTCGAATCGCTCGTCACGGTCCGGCATCTGGTCCGTCATCCTCATGGCTGCCTCGCTCCTCTCGGTGCAATCGATATCCCTAAGACGTAACTGACGCGTAACCCGATGCGTGATCTGGGTAACAGAGCCACTACGCAACGGAGTATGTGCAGCTAGACACGGCTAAATCGAGTTGGAGAACGGCCGAATCCGGCGTTGCGCACGGCGGCCCCGGCAGCCGGACTTGCGACGAATAGCATGGGTCATCACGATAACGGCCGCTCGCAGCGAGCCGATGCGAGGCGCGTTGATGACCTTCCCTGCCCGGCGGTCTGCTCAGGGCCGGAATCGCCTGCGCTAAGCGGCTTGCCGCGGGCTGCTTGCGCTGTCTCGCGGTGCCGGGAAGGCCGGCAGGGTAATCCCGGCCGACGTCGGGAATATCCGACAAGGATCCAGGGGAGCCTGCCTAGATCCAGCGATGGAACCACATCCGGGACAGCCAGTCGGTGTACGGGATCACCTCGGCTGTCAGGATCGGATACAGGTAGGCCAGGTTCAGCAACACCGCCACCAGGTAGGAGCCCGCCGCCAGCGAGCCTAGGGCCCGCCGGACAGGAGCGGCCCGGGACGGCCCGATGATCAGGCCAAGGCATAGCGTGATGGCGATCAGCATGAACGGCTCGAACGCGATCGCGTAGTAGTAGAACTCGGTGCGGTTGTCGTGCCAGGCGTACCAGACCCACGGCAGCCAGCCGGCCGCGAGGCCCAGCAGCACCGCGCCGGCCCGCCAGTCCCGCCTGGGCGTCCGGCCGAAGACCAGGTCGCCGATGAGGCCGCTGAGCCACCAGAACAGGCAGAACAGCAGCGCGAGCGTGCCGCCCCACCAGATGAGCGGCGTGCCGATGGCCAGCACCTCGGCGGCGCATCCGCCCTTGGCGGTGCAGGCAGGCTCCGCCCAGTAGAACGAGATCGGCCTGGCCAGTACCAGCCAGCCCACCGGATTGGAGCGGTAGGACTGGTAGGCGGTCAGGCCCAGCCCGAACTGGAGCATCCAGTGGTTGTACTGGTACCAGGAGTCGATCGCGGACCAGATGGGCGTGTGGTTGCCGTGCTGCGCCGCCCAGTTCCGGTCGTAGCCGTCGTCGGTCGCGAACCATCCGCTCCACGAGGCGACATAGACGGCCAGCGGGGCCAGGCCGAACCACACCGGCATCCACTTGACCTCACTGCGCAGCCCGCCAGGCAGCCAGTCCTCGAAGCCGGCTGCCCGGCGCAGGCCAAGGTCCCAGGCCAGGGCCAGGGCGGCGAAGGCGAATAGGAACCACAGCCCGTTCCACTTGCTGGCTACGGCCGCGCCGATGCACAGCCCGGCAGCCACCCGCAACCAGCGAATGCCCAGGTCCGGCCCGCCAGACAGCCGGGAGCCCGCGGTGGCCGCCGCTTCCAGCCTGGCTCTGGTCCGGTCCCGGTCGATTACCAGCAGGCCAAACGCGGCGAGGATCCAGAACATCAGGATGATGTCGAGAATGGCGGTGCGGCTCAGCACGATCTCCAGCCCGTCCAGCGCCATCAGCAGGCCGGCCACGCAGCCGAGCATGGTCGATCCGGTCATCCGCCGGGTGATCCGGGCCAGCATGAGGATCGAGACGGTGCCCAGCACGGCCACAGTGAACCGCCAGCCGAACGGGGTGAGCCCAAACGTCCACTGCCCGACGGCCATCATGATCTTGCCGAGCGGCGGGTGCGCGACGACCTCGCCGAGGTAGCAGGGCACCTTGAGCGGCGCGCACTGTGCCGCGGTCGTGCCGCGTACCAGGAAGTTCGGGTTGCCCTCGACCAGCAGCTTGTTGACGTTCGAGACGTGCTCAAGTTCCACGCCGTGATGCAGGATCGAGTTGGAGTCCGGCACGTAATAGGTCTCGTCGAAGACCACCGCGTCCGGCTGGCTCAGCCGGTAGAACCGCAGGAAGCCGCCAAAGATCATGATCAGCGTCGGTCCCGCCCAGCCCCAGAAGGAACTGCTGAGCCACAGCGACGTGCCGGACAGCCCGCCGAAGGTCCGCCGGCCGACCGGGCGCAGCGGTCCCGTATCGGCGTCCGCCAGGTCGGACGCGGGGAGACTCTCGTAAGCCTTCATCGACAGCCATGTTAGGGGCGTGCGCCACTAACCTGGGCCTGGAAATGGAACAAGCGAAAGACGAACGCGCAGCTTATCCCCCTATAGCGCGAGGTGACGGCTACGCCGCCGATGAAGACGCGGCGGCCCATATTGCCGCGCCTGGTGCGGGTCGTGCGCGGGGCACACAGGTCGCGGCGGGCTCGGGTGCTGTCGCGGGCTCGCCTGGCGCGGCGGGCTGGGGTGCTGTCGCGGGCTCGGGTGCTGTCGCGGCTCCGGGTGATGTCGGGGGCTCGGGTGCTGTCGCGGGCTCAGCGGCGGCGGCCCCGGAGGTCGCGGTGGGCCCGGAGCCACAGTCAGCGGGCGCGGGTGGCACGCTGACGGTCGCGGCCGCTCCGATTGGCCGGCCGGCCGACGCCTCAGCGCGGCTCGGCCCGGCGCTGCGCGATGCGCCCATCATCGCCGCGGAGGACACCCGCCGGGTGCGACGGCTCGCGGCCGAACTTGGCGTCGAGATTGCCGGCCGCCTGGTGTCCTACTACGACGACGTCGAAGCGCGGCGGGTGCCAGCCCTCCTCGCCGAACTACAGGCTGGCCGGGATGTCCTGCTTGTCACCGACGCCGGGATGCCCGGCGTCAGCGACCCTGGCTACCGGCTAGTAGCGGCGGCTGCGCAGGCTGGCCTGCGGGTTACCGTGCTGCCAGGGCCGTCGGCGGTGACGGCGGCGCTGGCGGTATCCGGCCTGCCGACGGACCGGTTCGCGTTTGAGGGGTTCCTGCCCAGGCGGGCTGGCGACCGGGCGCGCAGGCTCGCCGAGCTTGCGGCCGAGCGCCGCACCCTCGTGCTCTTCGAGTCGCCGCGGCGGGTGGGTACCATCCTGGCCGAGCTGAGCCAGGCTTTCGGCCCGGAGCGCCGGGCGGCGGTCTGCCGTGAGCTGACCAAGACCCACGAGGAGGTCAGGAGGGGCACCCTGGCCGACCTGGCGCAGTGGGCGGCGGACGGCGTTCTCGGCGAGGTGACGCTCGTCGTCGCCGGGGCACCAGAACAGGCGCCGGTCCCGATCGAGGTCGCGGTCCGCCAGGTGGCGGACCTGGTCAGCGGTGGCGAGCAGCGCCGGACCGCGATCGCGACCGTCGCAGCCGAGCTTCGGATCTCCAGGCGCGAGCTCTACAACGCGGTGATGGCGGCAGACCGCTGACATCCTGGCAGTTTCAGTCGCGCAAACCGGGAGATACCGGACGTGGTCATGACTGAAACTGACAGGGTGTCGGCTTTATGCCGGTGCGCGCACTGACGGCGGTCGGTCATGATGACTGGCATGGAGACCAGCGAGCACATAGCGGCGCTGCAGCGCGACGGCGAACTGCTGGCCGCGGCGGCCGAGCGGGCCGGGCTCGACGCAAAAATACCGTCCTGCCCGTCCTGGCAGGTCAAGGACCTGCTGAGGCATATCAGCTACGTGCACAGGTGGGCCGCCGGCTACGTCGTCGAGCAGCGCAAGGAACGACTGCGCGGGCGGCCGCACGAATCGGAGATACTCCAGGGCGGCCCGCCTGACGGCGAACTCGTTGACTGGTTCCGGGCCGGCCATGCCGCGCTGGTCGCGGCGCTGAGTATGGCCGACCCGGCCATGACGTGCTGGACGTTCCTGGACGCGCCGTCCCCGCTGGCGTTCTGGGCGCGCCGCCAGGCGCACGAGACGGCCATCCACCGCGTCGATGCGGAACTGGCCAGCGGTGATCCCATCCCGTTTCCCGCTGAATTCGCCAGCGACGGAATCGACGAGCTGATCATGGGCTTCTTCGGCAGGGACGCCGAAGATCTTTCTGCGGAGCAGCAGGCGGGCGGGCGGCAGGCGCTGCTCGTCCAGGCCACCGACACCGGGGCCAGCTGGGTGCTCGACCTCACCGCCGACGGCAAGCTGGCCGCCACCGTGCGGCGCGGCGGCGGCCTGGCCCCATCTGGCCCGGCGCAGTGCACGCTGGCCGGCCCAGCACCCGGCCTTTACCTGCTGCTGTGGAACCGGGCGGAGGCGTCAGCGGCGGGCGTGCAGGTCAGCGGAGACAGCGCGGTGCTGGAAACGTGGCAGAACGGGATGCGCGTCACCTGGCAGTGACGCGGTGCGGCCGTCGCGAACGTGGGTGCGCCCCGGCACCCCCTAGGCTGAGTAGCTATGACCAGCCGCCACATCCTCGCGTGCGCCGCGTGGCCCTACGCCAACGGCCCCCGTCACATCGGTCACGTCTCCGGCTTCGGCCTGCCGTGTGACATGTTCGCCAGGTTCCAGCGAATGCAGGGCAATCCGGTGCTCATGGTGAGCGGTACCGACGAGCACGGCACGCCGATCCAGGTGCAGGCCGACGCTGAGGGCGTCACCGCGCGCGAGCTTGCCGACCGCTACAACCGGGTGATCGCCGAGGACCTGTACGGGCTGGACATGTCCTACGACCTGTTCACCAGGACGACCACGCGCAACCACTACTCGGTGGTGCAGGAGATGTTCCTGGGCCTGTACGCCAACGGCTACATCTTCCCGCGCAAGTCGCTCGGCGCGGTCTCGCCGTCCACCGGCCGGACG
This sequence comes from Streptosporangiaceae bacterium, assembly GCA_035621915.1. Taxonomy (GTDB): domain Bacteria; phylum Actinomycetota; class Actinomycetes; order Streptosporangiales; family Streptosporangiaceae; genus JAJYUU01. The sequence continues at coordinate 6,290 of DASPWG010000267.1, read as the reverse complement.
CTGCCCGACCGTTACATCGAGGGCACCTGCCCGATCTGCGGGTTCGACGGGGCGCGCGGTGACCAGTGCGACAACTGCGGCAACCAGCTCGACCCGGTCGACCTGATCAACCCGCGATCGAAGATCAATGGCGAGACGCCCGCGTTCGTGGAGACCGAGCAGTTCTTCCTCGACCTGCCGGCGTTCGCTGACGCGCTCGGCACCTGGCTGCAGAGCAAGAGCGGCCAGTGGCGGCCGAACGTGCTGAAGTTCTCCCTGAACCTGCTCGGCGAGCTCCAGCCGCGCGCGATCACCCGCGACCTGGACTGGGGCGTGCCGATCCCCCTCGACGGCTGGCGCGACCTGCCGGACAAGCGCATCTACGTGTGGTTCGACGCGGTGATCGGCTACCTGTCGGCCTCGATTGAGTGGGCCAGGCGGTCCGGCGACCCGGACGCGTGGCGGGCCTGGTGGCAGTCGCCGCAGGCCGAGTCGTACTACTTCATGGGCAAGGACAACATCGTCTTCCACGCCGAGATCTGGCCCGCCATGCTGCTCGGCTACAGCGGCCAGGGCGCGCGCGGCGGCACGCCCGGCTCGCTCGGCGCGCTCGACCTGCCGTCGGAGGTGGTGTCGAGTGAGTTCCTGACCATGGAGGGCAGGAAGTTCTCCTCGTCCCGCTCGGTCGTGATCTACGTGCGCGACTTCCTGTCCCGCTACGACGTGGACGCGCTGCGCTATTACGTCGCGGTAGCCGGCCCGGAGAGCCAGGACACCGATTTCACCTGGAGCGAGTTCGTCCGGCGCAACAACGACGAGCTGGTAGCCAACTGGGGCAACCTGGTAAACCGCACCGTCTCCTTCGCCGCCCGCAACATCGGCGAGATCCCGGCCGCCGGGGCGCTGACGCCGACCGACCAGGCGCTGCTTGACCGCTCGAGGGCGGCGTTCGCGTCGGTCGGCGAGTCGCTCGGCCGCTGCCGGTTCAAGGCCGCCAGCACCGAGGTGATGCGCACCCTCGCCGAGGCGAACAAGTACCTCTCCGACGAGGCTCCGTGGAAGCTGCGGGAGTCCGATCCCGAGCGGATGCGGACGATCTGCCACGTGGCGCTCCAGCTGGTGGACGACGGCAAGACGCTCCTGACCCCGTTCCTGCCGCGGTCGTCGCAGCAGGTATTCGAGATGCTCGGGGGAAACGGCACCTGGTCGGGCATGCCCAGGATCGACGAGGTGGCCGAGGACGGGGACCCGGCATACCCGGTCGTCACCGGGGACTACGCCGCCGCCGCCGCGCGGTGGGAATCCGCGCCGATCCGGCCAGGGACGCCGCTGGCCCCGCCCTCGCCGCTGTTCGCCAAGCTCGATCCCGCCGTCGTCGACGAGGAACTGGACCGGCTGGGGGGCAGGTGACCGACGGGGCACAGCTGGCCGGCGGCGGGCAGCTGGCCGGCGGGGGGCTAGGCCGGCCGGTGCACGCGGCGGACTTCGGGCCCGGACCTGGCATCGGCAGGCCGCCTGCGCCGGCGCCCGAGCCGCTGCCGGGCACCGCACTCGACAGTCACTGCCACCTGGACCTGATCGACCTGCCGGTCGCTGATGTGCTGGACCAGGCGCGGGCGGCGGGCATCGCGCGGGTCGTCACCGTCGGGTGCGACGTGCCGTCGGCGCGCTGGGCCGCGGACTGCGCGGCGGCGTTCACCGGGGTAGATGCCGCGGTCGCGATCCATCCGAACGAGACGGCCAGGGCCGCGCGCGGCGACGCGGAGCGGCAGGAGGTGCTGGCCGAGATCGCACGGCTGGCCGCGCTGCCGCAAGTCCGCGCCGTAGGCGAGACCGGCCTGGACTATTACCGCGACGACGCTCCGCCGCAGCTGCAGCGCGAGTGGTTCCGCGCGCACATTGATATCGCCAAGCAGGTCGGCAAGCCGCTCATGATCCACGACCGGGACGCGCACGCGGACGTGCTCGCCATCCTGGCCGCGGACGGCGCGCCCGAGCAGGTCATCTTCCACTGCTACTCGGGCGACGCCGAGCTGGCTGGCCAGTGCGCAGCCGTCGGCTACGTTCTCAGCTTCGCGGGCACCGTGACTTTCGGGAACGCGCACGCCCTCAGGGAAGCCGCCGCCGTCATCCCGGCCGAGCTCATATTGGCCGAGACCGACGCTCCGTTCCTGACGCCGTCGCCGAATCGCGGCAGGTCCAACTCTCCGGCCCAGGTGGCCAACACCGTGCGCGCCCTGGCCGCGGCGCGGCAGATGGACGTGGCGAAGCTGTGCGCAGTCATCGAGGCGAACGGCGAGCGCATCTTCGGGCCGCCCTCGGGGCGGCCCGAGGGCAAGCACAGCGGGCCGTGACGAGCCTGAGCCCCGCGCAGCTGCTTGGGCCGACCGAGGTCAGGGACCTTGCCGCGCGCCTGGACCTGCGGCCTTCCAAGCGACTCGGGCAGAACTTCGTCGTCGACGCCGGCACGGTAACCCGCATCACCGCACTGGCGGGAGTCGGCCCGCAGGACGTGGTGCTCGAGGTCGGCCCGGGGTTCGGCTCGCTGACCCTGCCGCTGCTGGACGCCGCGGGCCGGGTCCTGGCCATCGAGGTAGACCCGGTGCTGGCCGGCCAGCTGCCGGTGACAGTCGCCGACCGCGCCCCGTGGCTGGCCGGCAAGCTGGAGGTGGTGACTGCCGACGCGGCCAGGGTCACCGGGCTGCCCGGCGACCCGCCCACCGCGCTGGTGGCGAACCTGCCCTACAACGCCGCGGTGCCCGTGGTGCTGCACCTGCTCGCGACCGTGCCGTCCCTGACCCGCGCGCTGGTGATGGTGCAGGCCGAGGTCGCGGACCGGATGTCCGCGCCACCAGGCAGCCGTGTCTACGGGGTGCCGTCGGCGAAGCTGGCCTGGTTCGGGCAGGCGCGGAAGGCCGGCTCAGTGCCGCGCAGTGTCTTCTGGCCCGTTCCGCGGGTGGATTCCGGGCTGGTCGGGCTAACCAGGTACCAGCCGCCTGACGGCGGGCCGCCCGGTGCCGCGGACGGGACGGGCTTGGTCAGCCGCGAGGCAGTCTTCGCGGTCATCGACGCGGCCTTCTCGCAGCGCCGCAAGACGCTGCGGTCGGCGCTGGCGGCCTGGGCGGGATCGCCCGCTGCCGCCGAACAGATCCTGGGCCGGGCTGGCGTCGACGCCGGGCTGCGGGGTGAGGCACTCGGGATAACCGAGTTTGTCAGGATCGCGGCCGCCCGCGCAGCGCTGGCCGATGGCTAGCGCCGGACAGCACAGCGCGGCGGAAGTCGCGCTGGCTAGGCGGCCGGACGATCCGCGTACGATGATCACATCGTGACTCCCGTAACCGAGCCCGCTGCGGCCGTCACCGCCCGCGTGCCGGCGAAGGTGAATCTCCAGCTGGCCGTCGGGCCCGCCCGGGCCGACGGCTTCCACTCCCTGGTGACCGTCTTCCACGCCGTCACGCTGTTCGACGAAGTCACTGTGGAAAGGGCGGGCCGCACGTCGCTGGTCGTGACAGGCGACGCCGCGGCTGCCGTGCCCACCGACAAGACAAACCTGGCCTGGCTGGCGGCGGCCGCCCTCGCCTCCGCGGCGGGCATCAGGCAGCGTGATGCCGCGGTGCGGATCGCGATCAGCAAGCGGATCCCGGTAGCAGCGGGCCTGGCGGGCGGGAGCGCGGACGCGGCGGCCGCGCTGGTGGCGTGCAACGAGCTGTGGCAGGCCGGGCTGTCGGCCGACGAACTGCGCCAGATCGGCGCCGGGCTAGGCAGCGACGTCCCGTTCGCCCTGCTCGGCGGTACAGCTGTCGGGCGAAGCCGGGGCGAGGACCTGACCAGGGCGCTGGCCGCGGGCAATTACCACTGGGCACTTGCCTTCGCGGCGGACGGCCTGTCCACGGCCGACGTCTATGCGGCATGCGACCGGCTGCGGGCTGCCCGCGCCCCGGCGGGCGGACGGCCCCCGGCCGTCCCCGAGCCTGCCCTCGGCCGGGAGCTCATGGCAGCGCTGCGGTCTGGTGACCCGGCCGCCGTGGGCCCGCTTCTCAGCAACGACCTGCAGGCCGCCGCGCTGTCGCTGCAACCTGAACTGCGCCGGACGCTTGCGGCTGGCCGCGAGTACGGTGCGCTTGGCGCGATCGTGTCCGGCTCCGGTCCGACGTGCGCGTTCCTGGCAAAGGACGCTGCGCATGCGCGGGAGATCGCGGTGGCGCTGACCGGCGCGGGCGTGTGCCGGGCCGTGGCCAGGGCTAGCGGGCCAGCGCCTGGTGCGACCCTGGTCAAACCGGGCCGCGCACCATGAACCTGGTGAACCTTGAGCTGGCGGCCAAGGCCTACCACGAGCATGTGCTGCTCGACCAGGTCTCGCTTGGAGTCGCGGCCGGCCAGCGGATCGGCGTCGTGGGCCGCAACGGGGCGGGGAAGAGCACCCTGCTCGCCGCGCTGGCGGGCGCTGGCAACCTGGACTCCGGTCGCGCCACCAGGGCGCGGCACGCCTCCGTTGGCTATCTGCCGCAGGCCGAGCAGCTGGCCGGCACCGTCGGCGAGGTGGCGTTCGGCTCGACTCCCGAGCACGAATGGGCCGCCGATGCCAGGAGCCGCTCGGTCATCGCGGCCCTGCTCGGCGGCCTGGACTTCAGCGCAAACGTCCGCCAGCTGTCCGGCGGTGAGCGGCGGCGGACCGCGCTGGCGGCGTTGCTGCGCCGCACATACGACCTGCTGCTACTGGACGAGCCGACCAACCACCTGGACATCGAGGCGATCACCTGGCTGGCCGGGTATCTCAAGCAGTACGCCGCCGGCCTGGTCGTGGTGACGCACGACAGGTGGTTCCTGGACGAGGTGACCGACCAGACCTGGGAGGTTGCCGACGGCCAGGTGCACTCCTACGACGGCGGCTACTCCGCGTACGTGCTGGCCAGGGCCGAGCGGGCAAGGATCGCTGCGGCGGCCGACGCCAGGCGCCGCAACCTGCTCCGCAAGGAGCTGGCGTGGCTGCGGCGCGGACCGCCAGCGCGGACGAGCAAGCCCAAATTCCGGATCGAGGCGGCGACCGCGCTGATCGCCGACGAGCCGCCGCCGCGTGATGAGGTAGAGCTGCACAGGCTGGCCGCGGCGCGGCTCGGCAAGACGGTCATCGACCTGGAGGACGTGACCGCCGCCGCGGGCCAGCGCACCCTGCTGGACCGGGTGACCTGGCAGCTCGGGCCAGGCGACCGGGTCGGCATCATCGGCGTCAACGGGTCAGGCAAGACCACGCTGCTGCGGCTGCTGGCAGGCATCCTGCCGGTGCCCGATGACGGGCCGGTGCGCACCACCGGTCATGTGGTGACAGGAAGCACCGTCAGGCTTGGCTACCTGACTCAGGAGCCGCCGCAGGTCGATCCGGACCTGCGCGTACTCGAGGCTGCAGAGCAGATCCGCAGCATGGCGCGGATCGGCAAGCGGGAGCTGTCGGTCAGCCAGCTGCTCGACCGGCTCGGGCTGCGCGCGGACCGGCAGTGGACCAGGGTCGGCGAACTCTCGGGCGGGGAACGGCGGCGGCTCCAGCTGATGATGCTCCTGCTGGCGGAGCCGAACGTGCTCCTGCTGGACGAGCCCACCAACGACCTGGATATCGAGACGCTGACGGAGCTGGAGGACCTGCTCGACGGCTGGCCAGGCTCGATCGTGGTGGTCAGTCACGACCGGTACTTCCTGGAGCGGGTGACCGACCGCGATCTCGCGCTGACCGGAGGGGGGCTGGCGTTCCTGCCCGGCGGCGTGGACGAGTACCTGCGCATCCGCGCGGATGAGGCCACCAAGCCGGACGACCCCGCGGCGCCAGGCCCGGCTAGGCCGGCGGTGCCCGCGGCACAGCAGCGCGCCGGGCAGAAAGAGCTAACCCGGCTTGAGCGGCAGATCGCCCGGCTGACCGAGGCAGAGGCGCGCCTGGAGGAAGAGCTGGCCGCGAGCGCCTCCGATTACACCCGGCTGATCGATCTAGGTGCGCAGCTGCGCGGGGTCCAGCAGCAGAGGGCCGAGCTCGAGGAGCGCTGGCTTGTCGTCGCCGACGAGATCGGCAGCTAGCACGCTTTTTAAGGGCTGGCTGGCTGACGCCGCCTTATCCTGCATTACGTGCAGTTAGCTGTCCAATTGTGACCGATTCGTCCGCACGTAAAGCAGGATAAGGCGGCGCAGAGTTGCGGGAAAGCGCTGCAGCCGTTACGGAATACACGGGCGCGGCGTTCATCCGAGGCAAGACCTCAGCGGGTTAGCTGCGGGTCGGCGAGCAGGAACGCCAGCGCGATCACGCTGTACCCCAGTGTGTTGGCATGCTC
>DASPWG010000266.1:0-42892 GCA_035621915.1 Streptosporangiaceae bacterium | reverse complement strand
GACGCGCCGGAAGGGGCAGGATTAGCACTGTGCTGCCGATGTGTCTAGCGTGGTGGCGAGGGTACGAACGTCGTTACGCCTAGCGGCAGCCCGTTAGGAAGCTGCCGCCTACGCCGTCGCGGCGGGCGTGGATCGGGGGATCAGATGAGCATGCCTCAGAGCGGCGAGCCTGGGCAGCCGGGCGGCCAGGCTGCAGGCCCCGGCGAGCGCAGCGGCGTCGGCACGCAGCACGGCGCGATGCCTGGCCAGGAAAACTATGGCCGCACGCCAGCCGGCAGCATCCCTGGTCAGCAAGGCGCGATGGCCGGCCAGCGGGGAGCGCCGAGCGACCAGCGGGAACAGCAGCCGTGGAGCAGCCGGCCGGGCAACTGGAGCCCCGTAGACAAGGCCGAGACCAGGGTTACCTTCCGCCGCGTCGTGCAGTTCTGGATCGACATGTTCTTCGTGTCGATCGTCCCGGAACTCGTATCGATTCCGTTCGACCGGAGCAGCAGCACATTCCTGCACATCATGGGCGCAGTTGTGTATGCCGTCCTGTGGATAGTGATCAGCGTCTGGTACTGGGTGATCAGGCCGCACGCGCACAACGGGCAGACTTTCGCCATGAAGTGGTTCGGCGTGCGCGTCATCAGCAAGAGCGGCGGCCCGGCCAACATGACACAGTTCCTGGTCCGCTGGGTCTGCCTGATCTTCGACGCGTTTCCGTGGGTGTGGCCGTTCACCGGCCTGCTCGGCCTGATCGTCATTGTCTGCTCGCGGTACCGTCAGCGGATCGGTGACCACCTGGCCAGGACGCTGGTCGTCGCGACCGGCCCCGGCGTGACCAGCCGGCCCGAGCCTGCGGGCGCGGGTGCGGGCAGCGGCCAGATGAACACCGGCGGCGGTACCGGCCAGGGTTACGCGGGCTCAGGTGGGACAGCCGCGCGGCAGCCGTCCGCTGGCGCAGAGCAGGGTACCGGCAGCCGGACGGACATGGGCACTGGCAGCGGGCAGCCCGGCCTGGACGAGGGCGACATCATCGAGAGCCACCCGCACGAGGACGGGCGGTAACCGCCGGCCGCTCGACCGCAGTCATCAGGGCCCTGGCCTAACCGCCGGGGCCCTCTGCGCTGCTGGCAGGCTGGCGCCGCACTGCCGCGCTGACCTGGTAGCGGCGGATGCCGTCCTGCACGGCGCTGCTGGCCTCAGAACGCGCCACCAGCAGGTCCAGGTGATAGGCGGTCTCGCAGATGGCGAGCATCTGGTTCATGACGTCCATCTCGGCCAGCCGGCGGGCGCGCGATGTCCAGGGCAGTTCGGTGGCGACCTCGTAGGCCGTCAGGGCATCGCCGCCGGACAGGACGTTCCGCATGGCACCCAGCCGGGCGTCGTGGTGATCGATGAGCTCGTCGATCCTGGCATGCGTGCTCGGTGACACCGGGCCGTGCGCGGGCAGCAAGGTCATGTCCGGCATCCGGCGCACGACGTTCAGCGACTCCAGGTAGTCACGCAGCGGCAGCGCCGCCGGTGCCTCCTCGAACCCGATCGACGGCGTGATGTGCGGGAGCACGTGATCCCCGGCGAACAGCAGCCCGGCGGCAGTGTCGGCGAACACCAAGTGCCCGCGGGTATGACCAGGCGTGGCGACTGCCTCCAGCGTGCGCGTACCGAGGTCGAAGACGTACCCGGCCGTCACCCAGTCGGTCGGCCGGTCGTAGCCGAAGTCGGCGGGGCGCATGCCGGGCTCGTTCCTTGTCAGCGCGGTCAGCTGGCTGGCCACTGACTCGGCACCAGCCGCGGCTAGCTGGGCGAGCTGCGCATTCAGCGCCCGGAAGTGCGGCCCGAGTAGCTTGTCGATCGAGTGCCGTTCCTCGGCGCCGAGCAGGACCGGCGTCCCGAACTCGCGGCGCAGCGCGACGGCCTGCGTGTAGTGGTCGCGGTGCAGGTGGGTGACCAGGAAGCGGCGGACGTCCGGCAGGCCAGCGCCGATCACCGCGAGCGAGCGCTCAAGCTGGTCGCGCGAGTTGGCCAGCGCCCAGCCCGAGTCGATCAGCACGAGCCCGTCGGCTGCCTCGATCGCGTACACGTTGACCGCGCGCAGGCCGTCCATCGGCAGCGGCAGGGGTATGCGGTGCACCCCCGGCGCGACGCAGTACGTGCCTTCTTCCACCCACTGCAGGCGATCGGACAAAGCTGGGACGGCCCTCCTTCCGACGCGGCTAACGATGATCAAGCTAGCACCGGCCGTAAGCCCGGAATTCCTGGCCCGGTGCGGTGAGTCCGATCTGTGCCAGGCGGAACCACCGGTGCTAATGTCTCAGCTAGACGGTCTTTAGTATGAAAATGATCTGGATAACACATGATCAGATATTTCTCGACCGCCGTCGCAGTGCTCGGCCTCGCGCTCACGGCACCCGCCAGCGCGGACGCGGCCACTGCGACGTCCGCCTCCTGGCATCTCGTCTACCAGGCTCGCACCACGAGCGTGACCTCGCTGTACGGCATTACGGCGCCGAGCAGGAAGGACGCCTGGGCAGTCGGCTTCAGCACATCCAAGAGCGGCCATTACAGCGCGAACTACGTGCACTGGAATGGCAAGCGCTGGCAGGCCAAGACCATTGCCGGGACCGGCGGATTCCGGCCATGGGTAGCGGAGTCCACCTCGACATCGGACATCTGGTTCTTCGGCGAGAGCGGATCGACGTCCGAAGCACTGCACCTGGTGCAGGGCCACTGGCGGCTGCTGGCAGCGCCCGGCGACATCAGCCCGACCACCATCGCCGTGCTCGGCGCCGACAACGCGTGGATGATCGGCACCGGCGGCGGTTGCGATGACAGCACCGGGCAGTGCACCACGCAGCTGCTGCACTGGACGGGCGCGCAGTGGGTCTCCTACACAGTTGACGCTCTCATCCAGACGGTGGCTGGCTCGGGTACCCATGTCTGGGCCGCGGGCATCACCGGCCCGGACGTCACGACCAACTCGACCGGGAAAGCCGCGCTGTATGAGTTCACCGGCGGCAGCTGGCAGGCGTTCGCGTCGGCGCACCCCGCCACCGGGGTTCCGCCGATGCTCGCGGCCGAGCCAGACGGCCGCCTCTGGCTGCTGGCCGCTCCGCTGCACGGCGACAAGTGGGTACTGCGGCAGTGGACCGGCGCGCGCTGGACGGACCGGACCATACCTGGCAGCCTGCGCAGCGCGATCTCCGTGCCGCCGGCGCTGACCTACGACGGCAGCGGCGGCGTCTGGGTCGGCCCGTACCTGCACTGGACCGGCAGCCGCTGGATCAACGGGTACCCGGCTGCGAACCCGTTCCCTTCGGTATCCGGGTACAGCTTCCAGGCCGTGGCGCCGGTGCCAGGCTCGGGCAGCCTGTGGGCCGCCGGCGCGGACAGCCGGGGCCGGCTGATCGCGGTGTACGGCAGCCAGCCGTAGGCCAGGCCCTAGCCGCGGCCGGCCTGCGGCTGAGCCTCCAGCAGCCAGAAGACGGCTGTCCGCTGCCGGCGCAGCGGCCAGTCCAGCCCGGTGGCAAGCAGCTCGCGGCCAGGCACGACGCCCAGTGACTGCTCGGGCCCGGCCAGGGTCAGCCGGCGCACGGCGTAGTCCAGATCTGCGCTGAGGCCCGCGGCCGGGCACCGGCCGCCCGGTCCGCCCGGTCCGCCCGGTCCGCCCGCGTCGGCCAGCTGGTACCCGAACATCACGCACCGCTGCCGGCCTGAGTCGGCGTAGGCCAGCGCCGCGCGGCCGTCGCTGCCGGAAGGCGGCAGCAGCCGGAACATCTCGCCGTGCTGCACCAGGTCCCGCACGTCGCGGTAGAGGCTGGCAGCCCGGCGGCAGACCGCGTGCTCCTGCTCGCTCAGCGTGGCCGGGTCTAGGTCGAAGCCGAACCGCGCGCTCATCGCCACCGCGCAGGCGAACGACAGGTCCTGGTCACCCCACCGGGTCACGTGCGCGGCGATCACCTGCGGCGGCAGGAAGCGCGACGCTTCCCACTGCATCGCCAGCCTGGTCACCGCATCGGTGTTGTCGGACAGCCACACCTCATGGAAGAAGCGCAGCGTGCCGAGGTCGGTGCGGCCGCCGCCGGACGCGCACAGCATCAGCAACGTATCCGGCCAGCGCTCCGCGACCTGCGCCATCACCTGCCACCGCGCCCACACGGTGTCAATCCACAAGTTGGACTGGCGGTCCGCGGGCAGCGCGGCCGAGCCGGGCTCTGAGATATCCCGGTTCGCATCCCACTTCAGGTAGCCGATCCCCGGGTTGCCGGAGAGCAGGCTGCCCGCGACGCCGGCCGCGAAGTCGCGCACCGCCGGCTGGCACAGGTCCAGCACGAGCTGGTTGCGCTCCTCCCGGCGCGGCCGGCCAGGCTCGCCCACCACCCACTCCGGGTGATCTCGGTATGCCACCGAGGAGGGGTTGACCATCTCCGGCTCGATCCACAGCCCGAACTGCAACGCCTGCTGCCCCGCCGCCGCAGTCAGCGCCGCAATCCCGCCAGGCAGCTTGGCCGAGTTGGCCTGCCAGTCTCCGAGTCCCGCATCGTCGTCATCGCGCGGGAACTCGTTGCCAAACCAGCCGTCGTCCAGCAGGAACAGCTCGGCGCCCAGGCCGCTGGCGCCGGCCATCATCGCGATGAGCCGCTCCTGGTCGAACCCGAAGCCGGCGGCCTCCCAGGTGTTGAACACAGTCGGCCGCAGCCGGGAGCCGTCACGGGCTGCGTGCGCGCGCACCCAGCGGTGCAGCCGGTGCGTCAGCGGCGCACATCCGCGCTCTGACCACGCCCACATCACCGCCGGAGTGCGGAAGACGACGCCGGGGTCCAGCCGGTAACCGCCGTGGGCCGGGTTGTGCCCGCAGCGCAGCCGCAGCAGTTCCGGCTGCCTGACCACGCGATCGAAGGCCAGCCGGACGCCGCCGCCCCAGGCCAGCGAGCCCGCCAGCACGCTGCCCTGCGTCTCGGCCGGCTGCCCGTCGGGGCCGACCAGGAAGAAGGGCACAGCCTGCAGGTGCGGCCGGACCGCGCCGAACGACTCCACCACCGAACTGCCGAACGGCACCTCGCCGCTGACCGGCAGCCATTCGCTGCCCCAGTCGCCGGCGTAGCGCAGCAGCCACGGCCGCGGCGCGTGCAGCACAGGCGCCGCCGCAGCAGCCTCGTGCAGCATTACCGGCCCAGGCTGGTCGTGCCGGATCTCCGTCCACTGCTCGAGGACCTGGTCGTCCTCCCAGCTGCGCAGGCACAGGGTCACCTCGACCGCGGCCAGCGCGTCGGTGAGACGGATCCGGCACTCGGCCCCGGCGTGCTCGTAGCCGGTCAGCGTCAGGTAGCAGCCTGCCCGCCCGTCGTGGCTGTCAAGGCGCAGGGCAGGCGGCGCGCTGCTCTCCTCGCCCCACGCCGGGTAGGCGAGCGGAAACGCCTCAGCGGGAAACGGGCCGCGCTCTATGCCGGCGTCGGCCGCCGTGACGGGCCTGAAGCCGATCTGCCGAAGGCGTCCGGCGGAGTCGTCCTCGAACCGCAGGTGAAGTTCGCCGGCGCTGATCTCGATGGAGGTCACCCCGACAGCATGCCGCGCGGGCGGACGCTGCGGAGGGTTAGGCGGCGGTCCAGCGGCCGGTGCCGTCGGTTTCGGTCTGCTTCACCAGCCCGCGCGACTGAAGCTGCCGCAGGTGCGAGAGCACCTCGCCGATGGCCGCCTGCCGCTGGAACGAGGCCAGGTCCGCCCACGCCCGTGACCACGTCACGCCGGTGGCGACCTGCCAGGCGGTCAGGCCGGGCGCGGCGGCCGCCGCGACGATGTCATTGGTCTCGCTGAGCCGCTCCCTGTGGTGCTCGGCCAGGTCATCGAGCCGGGAGTCGAGGTCGGCGAACCGGTACTCGTGCGCCGGGAGCACCTCGGCGGGCTGGATGCCGCGCAGCTTTTCCAGCGAGGACAGGTAGTCCTCAAGCGGGTTAGAGGACATGTCATAGGACGACACGTTCGGCGTGATGCGCGGCAGGATGTGGTCGCCGGTCAGCAGCAGGTCCCGGCCCTCGTCGTGGAAGCACAGGTGGCCGGGAGTGTGGCCGGGGGTCCACACCGCGCGCAGCCGGATGCCGGGGACGTCGATCAGGTCGCCGTGCTCGATCAGCCGGTCGGCCCTGACCATGGGCGCGGTCTGGCCCGAGTGCGGCCGGCTGGCCACCAGTTGCTGCAGGTGAGCATCGGGCGCGCCACACCAGCGCAGGTAGGCCTGCATTCCCTCGCGCATCATGCTGAGGTTGCCGCGGTAGGCCAGGAAAGCGTCCTCGGCCGGGTGCATGCCAACCCACGCGCCTGAGTGCTCGCGGACCACCCCGGACTGGCCGTGGTGGTCGGGGTGAACGTGGGTGACCAGCACTGCGGTGACGGCGGTCAGCGGGATCTCGCACGCCGCCATGCCCTGGGTGAGCGCCCGCCAGCTGTCGGGGTGGTTCCAGCCAGGGTCGATCAGCACGAAGCCGTCGTCGTGCTCGATGAGGTAGCTGAGCACGTACCGCAGCGGGTTGTCCGGAATCGGGACCGGCACCGACCAGACGCCGCCGGCCACCTTCTCCACCGGCGGAAGCTCTGCCCGCTGCCAGGACTCGCGCTGCAGTGTCCCGGTAACCAGCATCCGCGCTCCGTACGCTCGGGTTGACATGGGGCCTGGCGCCAGCTTGCATCTGAGCCAGGGCAATAAGTATAACTGATTTCAGTTTTTCGGCCTGGCGGCAGCTGTGGCACTAACCACGGGGCCGCCGAGCGCAGACCAGGAGAGGTGCGCCGATGAGCGAGGACTTCCGCGCCAGGGCACGGGCGTGGCTAGCGGCCAACGCGTCGCGCCGCACGGCCAGCGAGGACGCCGAGGACGACAGCAGGAGCGAGAGCGAGGTCATCGCCGAGCAGAAGGCATTCCAGGCCAGGCTGCACGACGCCGGGTTCGCCGGCATCACCTGGCCGGTCCAGTACGGCGGCCAGGGCCTGACCGGCGCCGAGCAGATCGCCTGGAGCCAGGAGTCGCGCGACTACGACCTGCCCAACGGGGCGTTCTTCATCGGGCTGTCGATGCCGGGCAACACGATCCTGGAGGTCGGCACCGAGGAGCAGAAGAGCCGTTACCTGCCGAAGATGCTGCGCGGCGAGGAGATCTGGTGCCAGCTGTTCTCCGAGCCTGGCGCCGGGTCGGACGTGGCCAGCCTGCAGACCAGCGCGGTCCGCGACGGCGATGAGTGGGTGCTGAACGGGCAGAAGGTCTGGACGTCGGGTGCACAGTTCAGCGACTACGGCGCGATCCTGGCCAGGACCGACCCGGCTCAGCCCAAGCACAACGGCATCACGATGTTCATCGTGGACATGCACGCGCCGGGCGTGACGGTGCGGCCGCTGAAGGTGGCGACCGGGCACTCGCCGTTCAACGAGGTGTTCTTCGACAACGTTCGGCTGCCCGCCGACGCTGTCATCGGCGAAGTCAATCAGGGCTGGGCGGCCGCGGTCGTCATGCTGCGGCACGAGCGGATCGCGATCGGCACGATGGGCTCCTCGCGCGGCAGTTCGCTCGGCTACGACTCGCTGCGCGACCTGGCCGCAGGCCTTGGCCGGACCAGCGACCAGGGCGTCCGCCGCGAGCTGGCGGAGCTGTATGCCAGGGGCAGGGCCGTCGCGCTGTTCGCACTGCTGCTGCGGCAGGAGACGCAGGCTGGCAAGCTGCCAGGCGCGCGCGGCTCGGTTGCGAAGCTGGCCGGATCGGACTACGCCAGGTTTGCCGGGAACGTCGCCGCCGATGTGCTCGGCGACCAGATTGCGGGCTTCGATTCCGCTGAACTCGAGGCGCTGACCACGTCGATCGTCGCGGCGCCGGGCAGCGCGATCGCCGGCGGTACCAGCGAGATTCAGCGCAACATCATCGGCGAGCGGGTGCTCGGCCTGGCTAAGGATCCCGGTGTCGACCGGGCGACGCCATTCAACCAGCTGCGCGTCGGCACGCAGCGCCAGAGCTGAGGAGTTCCGATGGCACTGATACTGACCGACGAAGAGCAGGCGCTTGCCGACTCGGTGCGCAAGTTCGTCGCGGACCGCAGCCCGCTGACGTCGCTGCGCCAGCTGATCGCCTCCGGCCAGCCCTACGACGGCGAGGTCTGGAAGCAGCTGAGCGCGCAGCTCGGGCTGGCCGGCCTGACCATTCCCGAGGAATACGGCGGCGCCGGCGCCGGGGTCTCGGCGCTGTCGGTCGCGCTGACCGAGCTCGGGGCAGGCCTGGTGGCCTCGCCGCTGCTCGCGTCGATCCTGGCCGCGCAGGTGCTGCTGCGGCTGGACGACGAGGCGGCCCGCGCCGAGCTACTGCCGCAGATCGCCGCTGGTGAGCGGATCGCAACGCTCGCCCTGACCGGCGGCTTCGGCGGCCATGTGAGCGCGACGCCGGACGGCGCGAGGCTGAACGGCACTGTGTCTCCTGTCCTGAACGGCGCGGAGGCAGACGTCCTGCTGATCCCGGCCGGCGACGCGATCTACCTCGTCGATGGCCAGGCTGAGGGGCTCAGCCGGGAGCGGCTTACCGCGATCGACCACAGCCGCTCGCTGGCCAGGGTGGAGCTGCGTGACACCCCGGCGCGGGCGCTGGCCGGCGACGCGGCGGCCGCGCTCTCCGCCGCGCAGGACCTGGCAAACCTGGCGCTGGCGGCCGAGTCCGCCGGCGGCATGCGCGCCTGCCTGGAGATGACGAGCGGCTACGCCAAGATCCGGGTGGCCTTCGGCCAGCCCATCGGGGCATTCCAGGCGGTGAAGCACCGGCTGGCCGACATGGCCAAGTCGTGGGAACTCGGGTACGCGGCGCTGCGGGACGCGGCGCGGGCCGGCGACGAGGAGCCCGGCAGGTTCGGCGTGGCGGCGTCCGTCGCCAGGGTGCTGCTGTCCGACGCCTATGCCGAGGCCAGCGTGGACACGGTCCACCTGCACGGCGGAATCGGCTTCACCTGGGAGCACGACGCGCACCTGTACTACAAGAACGGGCTGTCCAACAAGGTGCTGTTCGGTGCGCCCGGCGAGCAGCTTGACCGGCTGGCCGGCCAGCTCGGTATCTAGCGGTATCACAACCGCAGCGCAAGAACCGGGATCCAGAAAGCGGGGTTAGCGGTGCCACAGGCCGGGCCGGCGATTCCGTCGACTGCCGCCCAGCATGGCCGGCACGACCGGATCCTCGCCGAGGCCACGGCGATGCTCGAGGCCGGCGGCGAGGACGCGCTGCAGATGAAGGAGCTGTCGCAGCGGGCCGGGGTGTCGGTGGCAACCCTTTACCGGTACTTCCCTGCCAAGGACCATGTGCTGCTGGCGATCCTGCACAGCCGCTACTCGGCGGCGCTCGCGCGGGTGACAGCCCGGGTCCCTCGTGGCGCGACTGCCCGCGAACGGGTCGCCAGCCACTTGCTGCGCGAGTTCCGGGCTCAGCAGCGGGAGCCACGGCTGACCGCCGCGCTGGTGCGGGTCATCAGCGAGACGAGCCGCAGCTACAGCGAGATCCTGGAGCGCACCGAGCAGCTGCACCTGCAGATGCTCGAGCACGTGGCCGGCGCCGGGCGGCCCATCAGCGCCGAACAGCGGCGGCTGCTCCCGGTCGTGCTGGCTATCTTCGGCGCGGCCACGCGACGGTGGCTGGCCGGAGTGGCCACGCCGGCCCAGGCGAGGTTCCAGATCCAGGTCGGATGCCGCCTGCTCGACCTGCCTGACCATGCCGTCAGCGAGGACCTGCAGTCCGCCGGGTCCGCGGGCTGACCCCGTGCGCACCTCGAGAATCGACGAGATCGCGGCGCGGTTTGCCGCCCGTGGCGGTCAGCCGGGAGTCGCGTTCGGCATCGTGGCCGGGGGCGAGCTGGTGCACGGGGGCGGACTTGGCGAGCGCTTCGCCGGCGGCCCGGCGCCGGACGTCGGTACCGTCTTCAGGATCGCGTCGATGACCAAGAGCTTCACCGCGTCGGCCATCCTGGCGCTGCGGGACGCTGGCGACCTCCGGCTGGACGACAGGGCCGAGGCCTACCTGCCGGAACTGCGTGGCCTGCAGCTGCCCGCTGCCGACTGCCCGCCGGTCACCATCAGGCAGCTGCTGACGATGACCGCCGGGTTCCCGACCGACGATCCGTGGGGTGACAGGCAGCAGGGGCTCGCGGCCGAGGCGTTCGCGGCGCTGCTGGCCGGCGGCGAGGTGCGGTGCTGCTGGGCGCCGGGTACCAGGTTCGAGTACTCCAACCTCGGCTACGCCATACTCGGCCGGGTCATAGCGGCCGTGACCGGCTCGGGCTACGAGACGGCGACCAGGAGGATGCTGCTCCGGCCGCTCGCGATGGACTCCACTGGATTCGAGGCTGGCGAGTTTGACCCGGCCACGCTGGCCGGCGGATACCGGTGGGATGGTTCCGGCTGGCTGGAAGTCCAGCCGGATCCATCTGGCGCATTCGCGCCGATGGGCGGCATCTTCAGCTGTGTCACCGACCTGGCGCGCTGGGTCGCGGGCTTCGCGGCGGCCTTCCCGGCGCGCGACGGCGCCGATGCCAGTCCGCATCCGCTGAGCCGGGCCACCAGGCGGGAGATGCAGCTGCCTCAGGTGGCGGTCGCCGACGGGCTGGCGGCGCCGGCCGTGCGGATCGGCGGGCCAGCGTCGGTGAGCTACGGGTTCGGGCTGTTCAGCATGGAGGACCCTGCGTTCGGCACCATCATCCAGCACAGCGGCGGGTATCCGGGCTATGGCAGCCAGATGCGCTGGCATCCGCAGACCGGCCTCGGCGCGGTCGTGCTGGCCAACAGCACCTACGCCGGTGCCGGTGCGCTGGCCGCGGAACTCCTGGCCGCGCTGCTGGCCGATCGCGGGGCGGCGGCGACCCGGCCAGTATCGGGCCGGCTCGCCGGGAGTGCCCCCGCACCCGGCGGTCCCTGGCCGGAGACGGTGGCGGCCCGCCAGGCGGTCGACGAGCTGCTGGCGGACTGGGACGACAGCGCGGCCGGGAGGCTGTTCGCCCCGAACGTTGCGCTCGACCGGCCGCTGGCGCAGCGCCGCGCCGATGTCGCCCTGCTGCGCGAGCGGATCGGCGAGTTCCGCCCCGACCCCGGCCGTCCGGCCGAGTTCGACTCGCCCGCGCACTGCCGGTGGTGGCTGACCGGCGAGCACGGCACGGCGTGCGTGCAGATCAGGCTGGCACCGCTGCGGAAGCCGCTGGTTCAGCAGCTGGTGCTGGCGGTCCCGCCAGGTCCAGGCTCGGCCCTGGATCTGGCCATCCGGCTGCTCAGCACCGAGCTCAACGACGGCGGCCGCGACTGGCCGCCCGAGCTGGATACGGCGGTCAGCACGGCGCAGGTGCTGCGCCAGCTGCGGCTGGCCGCGGCCTGGGCGGGCCGATGCGTGCCGGGCGCGTGGCTGGCGGGGAACGGCGCGACCACCGCTTCACTCGAGCTGACCGGACCCGACGGCAAGGTCAGCCTGACCGTGGAGGTAGATGGCCACGGCCAGCGGCTGCAGCGGGCCGACTGCGCGCTGCTGCCGCCCGGCTGAGCTCCCCTCGTCAGTCGGCCGGCTCGAGTATCACCACCGGGATCTGGCGCGTGGTCTTGGCCTCGTACTCCGCGAATCCGGGGTTCGCTGCCTTGTGCGCAGTCCAGATCTGCTCGCGCTCGGCGCCGGTGGCTACGCGCGCGACCAGCGGCAGCGTCCGCGTACCGATCTCGGCGCTGACGCGCGGGTTGGCGACCAGGTTGTGGTACCAGTCAGGATTTGTCGGGGCGCCCGCCTTGGAGGCGAACACCGCGTAGTTGTCGCCGACCTTGCGGTACATCATCGGGTTCACGCGTTCCTGCCCCGTCCTGGCTCCCACGGTGTGCAGCAACAGCAGCGGCGCTCCGTCGAACGGGCCGCCTACCTTCCCGCCGTTGGCGCGGAACTCCTCGATAATGCCCGCGTTCCAGTCGCTCATATCTCTCCCGTGCTGATGTGAAGACCGCGGCAGCCAGTGCGGCCCGCGGCGTGTTCAGGAAGCGATCCGCTGCCCGCGCACCTCGAGGTGGTCAAGCAAGTCCCTGGTCGCCTCGGTCACTGCGGCGACGGCGCGATCGAAGGCCTCGGCGTTATGCCCGGCCGGCGTGCGGAACCCGCTGATCTTGCGCACGTACTGAAGCGCGGCCGCGCGCATCTCGGCCTCGGTCACGTTCTCTGTGTACGGCTCGCGGAGCGTCTTAATACTGCGGCACATAACCCGAGGCTACCGCCATCAGCGCGGCCCAGCAGGAGCGGACCGGCCGTGGTCCGCGAGATTTTAGAACCCCATTCGGTTTACGCTGCGGTTATGGCAACTGAGACAGGCTTCGAGCTGGGCGGTTTCAAACTGGACCGCGACCTTGACGTCATCCGGATCTATCGCCGCGGCGCGGCGGCGAAGATCGAGCTCAACCGGACGGAGCGGATGAACGCCTGGAACGCCGAGCTGGGCGAGAAACTCCGTGACAGCGTGCAGGAACTCGGCGCCGATGCTGGCGTCCGGGCCGTGCTGATCAGCGGTGCCGGACGCGGATTCTCCAGCGGGGCCGACATTCGCGATGAGAACCGCGAGCGGACGCCGGACGGCCATCCCGACGTCCGCAAGTCGCTGACCGAGCGCTACCACCCGATCATCACCGGCATCCGCGGCATGCCCAAGCCGGTGGTCGCCGCGGTGCATGGCGCGGCCGCCGGGATCGGCTGCTCGCTCGCCCTGTCCTGCGACCTCATCGTCGCAGCCGAGTCGGCGTACTTCCTGCTCGCGTTCGTCAACATCGGGCTCGTGCCCGACGGCGGATCGTCGCTGCTGGTGCCGACCAGGGTTGGCTTCGCGCGCGCGGCCGAGCTTGCGCTGCTCGGCGAGCGCCTGCCGGCCCCTGCGGCGCTGGACTGGGGGCTGATCAACCGCGTCGTCCCCGACGATGTGCTGGCCGGGGCGGCGGAGGAACTGACCCTCCGGCTGGCGGCGGGGCCGACCCGTTCCTATGCGGGCGCTAAGCGGGCGCTGAACTCCTGGCTGTACGGGCGGATGGAGGAGCAGCTGGAGCTGGAGGCGGAGCTGCAGGCGGAAATGGCCGCCTCGGCGGACTTCGCCGAGGGCGTCGCGGCGTTCGCGGAGAAACGCCCGCCGCGCTTCACCGGCGCCTAGACCAGCTCTGCATTATCTCGATCCGCGCCCTGATCTGCGCACCGGTCGCCTGCGCGAGCGGCGGTCCGCCGCAGGCACGGCGCAGCTCGCCATGGATGGCGCCGTGCTGCTGGCCGGTGCGGTGATGCCAGGCCGCGACGAGGCCGTTGAGCTCCTTGCGCAGCGCGGCCAGCGACTCGCCGGCCGAGGGCGCGGCAGGCTCCGCGGCTGCCTGGCGGGGCAACTGTGCCGGCGCTGGCGCCGGCTGCCGCGGCGCCGGGGCACTGGCCTGCCGCTTGCGCAGCAGCAGCGCCACCTGGTCGGGTGCGAGCAGTCCCGGCAGGCCAAGGAATTCCTCTTCCTCGGCCGTCACGCCGAACTCGGCACCGTCATACAGGACGCGGTCGAAGTGGGCTGACGCCTCCAGTGCGCGAAACGGGGACGTCGCGAGCTGGTCGGGCAGATTCCGCTCGCGTTGCGCCTGCTCGAGCTCGCGCAGCCCGGCGTCATCCGCTGGCTGGCCGGGCCGCTCGAGCACATGGTCGCGCTCAGCCTCGAGCTCGGCGGCGTAGCCGAGCAGCGGCGGGATCGACGGCAGGAACACAGACGCGGTCTCGCCGCGCTGGCGGGTCCGGACGAACCGCCCGACCGCCTGGGCGAAGAACAGCGGGGTGCCCACGCTGGTGGCATAGACGCCGACGGCCAGCCGCGGGATGTCGACACCCTCCGACACCATCCGCACCGCCACCATCCACCGGTCGCCGGATGCGGCGAAGCGGGCAATCTTCCTGCTGGCCGCGGGGTCGTCGGACAGTGCGAGCACCGGGCGCGTCCCGCTTACCTGGCGCAGCACGCCGGCGTAAGCCCGCGCGTCGTCGTGGTCGCTGGCGATGACTAGGCCGCCCGCGTCCGGCACGCCGCGGCGCACCTCGGTGAGCCGCCGGTCGGCCGCCTCCAGCACGCGCGCGATCCACGCTCCGGCGGGGTCGAGAGCTGTCCGCCAGGCCGCGGCGAGCTGATCGGCTGTCATCGGTGCGCCGAGCGTGCCTGCGAGCTCGTCGCCGGCCCGGTTAATCCAGCGCATCTCGCCCGAGTAGGCCAGGAAGATGACCGGGCGGACCACGCCGTCGGCCAGCGCAGGGCCGTACCCGTACACGTAGTCCGACCTGCTGCGCAGCGCGCCGCCGGCGCCGCGCGCATAGCTGACGAACGGGATCGGGTTGGTGTCACTGCGAAAGGGCGTGCCGGTGAGGCCCAGCCTGCGCGTGGCCGGGTCAAAGGCCGTCCTGACCGCCTCGCCCCAGGACAGCGCATCGCCCGCGTGGTGGATCTCGTCGAAGACCACGAGCGTGCGCCGGTTGAGCGTGCGCTGCCTGTGCAGCACCGGGTGCGCGGCGACCTGCGCGTAAGTGACTGCGACCCCGGTGAAGTCGGCCGAGGCCCGGCCCTGCGCGTTGCGGTACTCGGGATCGAGCGCGATGCCGAGCCTGTGCGCGGCCTGCGCCCACTGATGCTTGAGGTGCTCGGTCGGCGCCACCACGGTGATCGCGCCGATCTCGCGCCTGGCCAGCAACTCCGCCGCTACCGTCAGCGCGAACGCCGTCTTGCCGGCGCCCGGCGTTGCCACCAGCAGGAAGTCGCGGTTCGGCCGGGAGAAGTAGGCGGCGTAGGCCTCCTGCTGCCAGTGGCGCAGCGACTGCAGGAGGTCCGGCCTGGCCAAGGCCGTCACGGCGCGGGAGTGATCATCGGTAGCGGGGAGGGGGACGGTCACAAGGCCGAGACATTACCAGCGGCGGCCGACATCCTCGCCGAGCGACAACCGCGCGTGTCGGCCGGGCCGGGCGATGTCCGCTGCTGCGGCAGAGTGCGGGGCCGGCCGCCGAGCTGGGCTGGCCGGCCGTGCCCGCCCCCTCGTCGGGCACGACCGGAACAGCACCGACTGCCTGAGGCGATCGCCGCATCGGCGATCCGCTGCCCGTTGCGATCGGGCAGGGCAGCCCGGACCGAGCCATGCCGGGCTGCCCTTGTCACCGACGGCGGCTCTGCGCCCGCGGCCGATACCGCCGAGCCGCGCCAGCACGCGCGTCGTGCGCGCGTGCCTTGCCAGAACCTAAACCGCTATCCAAAGCATCGGGCAGGCCTGTGCGCTGGCGATGTTCTGCTGATTTCGCCGCAGGTCACCAGCTGCGGCACAGGGATCAGTTGACGCAGGGGATGCCGTTGTCCGAGCTGACCGCGCCGCCCTGCGGACCGGTGGTCGGGATGGGGACCGTCGGCGACGGCGACGGTGACGGGCTGGGGAGGCTGATGACCGGCACTGTGGCACTCGCGCCGAGCAGGATCTCGACATGGTCGCGTCGTACCGACGCGCTGGCGGCGGCGCTGACGCCGAAGAGCCTGGCGATGGCCCGGCCGCTAGCGGCGGCCCCCTTGCCGTACAGGACCGCGGTGGTCGTGCGGTAGCTGGTGTTGCCGATCTGGCCAGCCCGGTAACCGGCCTCGACCAGCGTCGCGGAGACATGGTGAGCGAGCCCGGCGGTATCCCCGCCGTTGAAGACGTCCACCGTCGTCTTGCGCGCGGCAGCGTCATGGCCCGTCTTCGGAGCCGGCGGCGGATAGAACGCGGCATGCACGATGGACTGGATGTAGGCGGGGTCCACCACGTTCGCGTCCTGGCCGTCGATCGTCTGGTAGCCCACGATCGGCAGCGTGTAGAAGACCAGGTCCTTGCTGGTCAGGCTGCGCATCTGGGTGGCGAAGTCGAGCAGGTTCCAGCCGGCGTCGGTGATGACGTAGTGCTCAGCGACGTTCAGCAGCGCTGCGATCTTGGTGACGTCGTCGAGCGCTCCGTCCTCGCGCAACTGCATCATGACCGAGTCCAGGAACGCCTGCTGGCGGTGCGTGCGGTCCAGGTCGCCGTTGGGCAGGCCATCACGCTGGCGCACGAAGGCCAGCGCCTGCGACGGGTCCAGGTGCTGATAGCCGGCCGGGAAGTCGGCGCCGGAGTTCGGGTCGTCTACCGGGTGGTTGAGGCACACCTCCACCCCGCCGAGTACCTTGGCCAGCTCGTAGAACCCGTACAGGTTGACCGCCGCGAAGTGGTCGATGTGCACCCCGGTGAGCTGCTCGACGGTCGCCACGGCGGCTGCCTGCCCGGCCTCGTTCCCGAGGAACGCCACCTGGTCCTGGGACATGTTGGGGTTTTGCTGGACAAGCTGCTGCTCGGTGTAGAACATGCTCACGCCGTAGGCCTGGTCGATCTTGCCGTCCTGCTCCGGCCCGACGGTGTCGGCGAACTGGACCCAGTCGTCGCGCGGGATGGAGAAGCCGACGGCCTTCTTCCCCCCGGCGAAGATGTGAATCAGGATCAGCGTGTTCGTGTCGTTGCCGCCGGTGCCGTTGGCGACCGCCTGCTCACTGCCGGCGTGCAGCTTGGCCAGGATGTCAGGCGGCAGGATCGTGCCGTTCCAGTAGGTCCGGCTCTCCAGGCCCATGAGCAGGATGTTCTGCGCACCGATGGACGGCCCGCTGACGATCGCGTGCGAGCTGCCGATGCTCTGCACGCTCCGCACCGTGATGTAAGACAGCCCGCTGGTCACCAGCACCAGCGCGGCGACTGCGCAGCTGGCCGCGAAGCCGGCCCCCTTGGCGATCCGGCGGCCCAGCGTCGCCTGCCTGCGCGTCCGCGCGCTGGCAGGCTGGCCGGGCCGGGTGGACCGGCGGCGATCTTGGGCCACGGTCCCCTCATGCCTCCCGTCCGGCCTGTCACGGTACGGCCTGCTATTACGCTTGCGGAAAAGACTACCCGCCAGAACCTGAACGCAGCCTGAACGGAGCCGCACGGCGAGCCGGCTGACCAGCCATGACGTGGCTGGAGGGGTGGCGGGGCCGAAGGACGTTTGATGCTGGAGCCACCGGGCCAGGGCAAGGCAGGCCGGGCCGCCGACGGCGGTGCCGAGGCTGGCTTTGGCACGCGCTGGCCGGATGCTGACGCTGGCGGGCCAGGGACCGGCGCCAGCGTGCCGGCGGCCGGGCCGTGGGGCCCGGAGCAGGCGGCCGAGCCTGATCCGCCCGCTGGCCGGCGCCGTGGCCTTGGCCGCCTTCCGGCCTGGGCCGGCATCCTTACGGTGCTGGCCGCCGCCGCTCTCGGGCTGGCGTACACGGTGGCCTCGCACCGCGAACCAGGCCGGATGCTCGGCACCTTCGTGGTCGCCGGCACGGTGGTCGCGGCGACCACCATCCGGGCCCGCTCGGCCTACGCGATCATCCCGGTTCCGGCACTGGCCTACACGGTCGCGGCCGCGGCCGCCGGGGCCATCCACGACCGCGCGGTCGATACCACGCACACCGCGCTGGTCCTCAGCGCGGTGCAGTGGACCGCGAGCGGATTCATTGCGATGACCGCGGCAACGGTCCTGGCCGTGCTCATCACCCTGGCCAGGTGGCTGCTGAGCCTGCGAAACGCACGCTAGCGCCGGTCATCCGTCGTTTCCTCAAGGCGAGAGATTTTCAGGACGCCTGCAGTGCCTGGTCGACCCAGGCGCGGAGAGCGGGCGGCGGAGGCGCTCCGGTCTGGCGGGACACCACCTTGCCGCCGCGCAGCATCAGCAGGGTAGGGATCGACTGGACACCGAAGCGCTGCTGGAGCGCCGGGGATTCGTCCACGTTGACCTTGACGAGCTTCATGTGGCCGGCGTTCTCTGCCGCTAGCTGCTCCAGGGCCGGGCTCACCATCCGGCACGGCCCGCACCAGGGCGCCCAGAGGTCGACGAGCACGGGCACCGATGCCTTCTCTGCGATCTCGGCGAAGCTGCCGTCGCCCGCGTCCACGATCCAGGGCAGTGGGCGGTGACAGTTGCCGCACCGCGGCGTTCCGGTCGCTGCGGCCGGCACGCGGTTCTTGCGCCCGCAGTGCGGGCACTTGATCACTAGCTGATCGGACATGCCTGCGCGCGCCCTTCGCTCACTCGGGGTTCTGGTAGCTGACCACGAGTTCAGTATCGGCGTACTCGACCGTGATCACGGCACCGTCCTGGACGTCGCCTGACAGCAGGGCGCGCCCGATCCTGGTCTCGACGTCCCTGGCGATGAAGCGGCGCAGCGGCCGCGCGCCGTAAATCGGGTCGAAGCCGCGCTCGGCGATGTAGCGGCGAGCCGCCGGGGTGATCTCCAGCGTCATCTGCCGCTCGGCGAGCCGTGACCGCAGGTCATCGAACATGAGCTCCACGATGTGCTCGATCTCGCCCTCGGTCAGTGGCTTGAACAGCACGATCTCGTCAAGGCGGTTCAGGAACTCGGGCCGGAAGTGCGAGCGCATGGCCGCCATGACCCGGTCGCGGGCATCCGGCTTGATCTCGCCGCCCGCGGTGGCGTCCTCGAGCAGGTATTCAGAGCCGATGTTGGAGGTCATGATGATGACCGTGTTGCGGAAGTCAACGGTCCGGCCCTGCCCGTCGGTCAGCCGCCCGTCGTCGAGTACCTGCAGCAGGGTGTTGAAGACGTCCGGATGCGCCTTCTCCACCTCGTCGAACAGGACGACCGAGTAGGGCTTGCGCCGCACCGCCTCGGTCAGCTGCCCGCCCTCCTCGTAGCCGACATAGCCCGGCGGCGCGCC
Source organism: Streptosporangiaceae bacterium (assembly GCA_035621915.1). Classification (GTDB taxonomy): domain Bacteria; phylum Actinomycetota; class Actinomycetes; order Streptosporangiales; family Streptosporangiaceae; genus JAJYUU01. Next base: position 24,157 of record DASPWG010000266.1, on the reverse strand, counting down.
GACCAGCCGGCTCACCGTGTGCCGTTCCTGGTACTCCGTCATGTCTATCCTGACGATGCTCTCCTCGGTATCGAACAGGGCTGCGGCCAGTGACTTGGCCAGCTCAGTCTTCCCGACTCCGGTCGGGCCGAGGAAGATGAACGAGCCGATCGGCCGGCGCGGGTCCTTTATCCCGGACCGCGCCCTGATGATGGCGTCGGTCACGAGCTGGACCGCCTCGTCCTGGCCCACGACGCGCTCGTGCAGGATCTCGTCGAGCCGGAGCAGCTTCTCGCGCTCGCTCTCCTCAAGCCGGGTCACCGGGATGCCCGTCCAGCGGGACACGATCGCCGCGATCTCCTCCTCGGTGACGACCTCGCGCAGCACCCGCTGGCCTCCCGCGCGGTCGGCCAGCCGCTGCTCCTCAGCCTCCAGCCTGCGCTCCAGCTCAGGCAGCCTGCCGAGCCGCAGCTCGGCGGCCTTGCTCAGGTCGTAGTCACGCTCGGCCTGGTCCGCCTCCTGCCTGACCTGCTCCATCTCCTCGCGCAGTGCCTGTACCCGGCGCAGCGCGTGCCGCTCCGCCTCCCACTGAGCACGCAGCGAGTCGGCCTCCGCGCGCAGGTCGGCTAGCTCCCTGCGCAGTACCTGGAGCCGGGCCTGGCTGGCGGTCTCCTCTTCCTTCGCCAGCGCGGCCTCCTCGATCTCCAGCCGCATCACCCGGCGAGTGAGCTCGTCCAGCTCAGCGGGCATGGAGTCGATCTCGGTGCGGATGACGGCGCACGCCTCGTCGACGAGGTCGATCGCCTTGTCTGGCAGGAACCGGTCGGAGATGTAGCGGTGGCTCATAGTGACGGCTGCGACGAGCGCGCTGTCCGCGATCTTCACGCCGTGGAAGACCTCCAGCCGCTCCCGCAGCCCGCGCAGGATCGAGATCGCATCCTCCACCGAGGGTTCGTCCACCGTGACCGGCTGGAATCGCCGCTCCAGCGCCGCGTCCTTCTCGATCTGCTTTCGGTACTCGTCGACCGTAGTCGCGCCGATCATGTGCAGCTCGCCGCGGGCCAGCATCGGCTTGAGCATGTTGCCAGCGTCCATCGCGCCTTCGGCCGCGCCCGCGCCGACCACTGTGTGCAGTTCGTCGATGAACAGCAGGATCCGCCCGGACGCTGCGGTGACCTCCGAGAGCACCGCCTTCAGCCGCTCCTCGAACTCGCCGCGGTACTTGGCGCCGGCTATCAGCGAGCCCAGGTCCAGGGCGAAGATCGACTTGCCCCGCAGGCCCTCCGGCACGTCGCCTCGGTTGATCCGCTGCGCCAGGCCCTCAACGATCGCGGTCTTGCCGACTCCGGGGTCGCCGACGAGCACCGGGTTATTCTTCGTCTTCCTGGACAGGATCTGCGTGACGCGCCGTATCTCGCCGTCGCGGCCGATGACCGGGTCGAGACGGCCGGAGGCAGCGTCGGCCACCAGGTCACGGCCGTACTTCTGGAGCGCCTCGTAACCGGCTTCCGGCATGGCCGAGGTAACTCGCTGGTTGCCGCGGACGGCCGTCAGCGCCTGCAGGAACTTGTCTGCGGTCAGGCCCTGGTCGTGCAGCAGGCGGCCCACCGCCGACGATTGTCCCTCCGACAGCAGCGCGAGCATCAGGTGCTCAACCGACACGTACTCGTCCCGAAGTCGCCCGGCCTCCTGCCCGGCGCTGTCCAGTAGCCTGGCCAGCCGCTGGGTCACGTTGACCTGGCCGGGCGCGGCGCCCGGCCCGCTGACCCGCGGCCGCCGGGCCAGGTCCGCCTCGAGCGCGGCGCGCAGCTGATCCGCGTTGCCGCCCGCCTTGTCGACCAGCCCGGGCACGAGGCCGTCAGCCTGGTCAAGCAGCGCAAGCAGCAGGTGCTCGCCGTCAACTTCGGTGTGCCCAAGCCGCAGCGCCCTGGCCTGCGCGTCGTGCAGCGCCTCCTGCGACTTCTGCGTCAGGCGAGCCGGGTCCATGCGATCACCCTCCTGCCCTCCGGGCCCTGCGCAGGGCCGCTTCCAGCACGGCGATCCGGTCGAGCAGATCACTCACCAGCCCGACGGCCGCGTAGTTGATCCCGAACGCGGCGCGCAGGCGCTGCACCCGCGCCAGGGCCGCCAGATCGGCGGGGCTGAACCACAAGTTCCCGGCAGCGTCCGCCGTGGCGTCCAGCACGCCGAGCGCTACGAGCCTGCGCACCGTGTCCGGGTGCAGCCCGCCGGCGGCGGCAAAAGAGCTGAGGTCAAGCCGCCTGGCCCGAACGAGGGCGTAGCTCATCGGTGCCTCCTGGGATCGAAGTCCGACGCCTTGGCGAGCTGCTCGAACAGCTCCCGCTCGGCCGCCGAGATGCTGCCCGGCACCATGACCCTGGCTTCGGCAAACAAGTCACCCGGCTGGCCCTTCGGGTTGGGCAGGCCCCGGCCGCGCAGCCGCAGCCGCCTGCCGCTCGAGGTACCCGCCGGGACCTTGACCGTCGCTTCGCCGCCGGGCGTCGACAGGCCGACCGAGGTGCCGAGCGCGGCCTCCCAGGGAGCCAGCCGCAGTTCGACATGGACGTTGCGGCCCTCGAGCCGGTACCTGGCATCTGGCCTGATCGTGGCGACCAGGTACAGGTCGCCGTTGCGCGCCCCGTCACTGCCCTGGCCACCCTGGCCTGCAAGCCGGATCCGCTGGCCATCGGTTACGCCGGCCGGAATGGTGACGTCGATGGTCCGGGCCACCGCGCCGCTGCCTATCCTGATCGACCGGCGGACCCCGTGGTAAGCCTCCTGCACCGACAGCTCGACCTCCGCCTCCTGGTCGGCGCCGGGGACCGGCCCGAAGCCCGCGCCGCCGCGGCGGCCGAAGCCACCGTCGGCGCGACCGCCGAAGATGCCGCCGAGCAGGTCATCGATGTCGAAGTCGGCGGTGGTGCCGTAGCCGAAGCGGGTGCCACCGCCAGGACGCCCGGCGCCGGCGCCCGCCCCGGCCCTGGCGCCTGCGCCTGCCCTGGCCCGCCGCCACGTCTCGGGGTCGACGTCACCCGGCACCTGACGGAAGTCAGGGCCGAACGCGTCGTAGCGGCGCCTGGTCTGCGGATCCGACAGCACGTCGTAGGCCTGCGAGATGTCCTTGAAGCGCTCCTCGGCAGCCGGGTCGGAGTTGACGTCCGGGTGATTGGCGCGCGCCAGCTTGCGGTAGGCCCGCTGGATGTCGTCCTGGCTGGCATCGGAGGACACGCCCAGGATCTGGTAGAAGTCCCGGTCGGCCGCCATTACTCCGCCCTGGCGACGACCACCTGGGCGGGCCGCAGCTGAGTCTCACCGTCGCCGTAGCCGGGCCGGACGACCTCGACGACCGAGCCGTCAGGCGCATCAGGATCCGCCCGGGCCGCGACGGCCTCGTGCCGCGTCGGGTCGAAGGCGGAGCCGAGGTCCTCCCGGCGGGCGAACCCGAGCCGGGCGAGGACCCCGAGAGCCTGCTCGCGGACGGCCCTGACGCCTTCCACGATGGCTCCGGGATCCGCGCCGGCATGCTGCAGCGCCAGGTCAAGGCTGTCGAGCACTGGCAGCCACTGGCCGGCCACGTCGGCCTTGGACTCGTCCCTGACCCTGGCGACCTGGCCGGCGCACCGCTTGCGCACGTTCTCGACCTCGGCCAGGGCGCGCAGCCGCTGATCCTCGAGCTCCTCGATCCTGGCCGCTGCCTGCTCGTCCGCAGGTACCTCGGCCGGCAGTTCGGTGGCGTCCTCGTCAGGCCCGGCGCCGGGGCCCGTTTCCCCCATCATTGCCTCACCCGTCCGTCGTGAACTCGGCATCGATGACGTCGTCGTCACCGCCCGGCTGCGACGGCGGCCCCTGCTGACCCTGCGGTGGTGGCGCGCCCGCTGCGGCGAGGGCCTGGTAGACCTGCTGCAGCTCGCCGGTGAGGCTACGGATGCGGTCGAGCGGTGCCTGCTCCTTCAGCGCCTGCCGCGCATCGCCGACGAGGCTGTCCGCCCGCGCCTTCTCGTGCACCGGTACCGAGTCGCCGCGCTGGGCGAGCATCTGCTCTACCTGGTAGGCAGCCGCGTCCAGTTCGTTGCGGGCGTCGGTAAGCTCGCGCAGCCGGTGGTCGTCCTCACGGTGCTGCTCGGCGTCGGCGACCATCCGCTCGACCTCGGACTGGTCGAGGTTGGAGCTTTCGCTGATCGGGATGCGCTGCTCGGCGCCAGTGTCCTTGTCCTTCGCGGACACGTTCAGGATGCCGTTGGCGTCGATGTCGTAGGTGACCTCGACCTGTGGCTCCCCGCGCTGCGCCGGCCGGATGTTCTCCAGCCGGAACCGGCCAAGGACCCGGTTGTCCGCGGCCCGCTCGCGCTCGCCCTGCAGCACCACCACATCGACCGCCGACTGGTTGTCCTCGGCAGTGGTGAAGGTCTCGGCGCGGCGCGCCGGGATCGTGGTGTTCCGCTCGATCACCTTGGTCATCACGCCGCCGAGGGTCTCGATGCCCAGCGACAGTGGCGTGACGTCCAGCAGCAGGACGTCCTTGACCTCGCCTTTCAGGACCGCGGCCTGCACTGCGGCACCGAGCGCGACAACCTCGTCCGGGTTGACAGTCATGTTCGGGTCCTTGCCGCCGGTCAGCCTCCGCACGAGGTTCTGCACGGCAGGCATCCGGGTGGCGCCGCCGACCAGGATCACCTCGTCTATGTCGGTATCCGTCAGCTTCGCGTCGTCCATGGCCTGCCGCACCGGGCCGGTAGTCCGCTCGACAAGGTCCGCCGTGATCTGGTCGAAGGTGGACCGCATGATCGTCATGTTCAGGTGCTTGGGGCCGGTCGCGTCGGCCGTGATGAACGGCAGGCTCACTGTCGTCTGGGTGACCGCGGACAGCTCGACCTTTGCCTTCTCGGCCGCCTCGAACAGGCGCTGCAGGGCCTGCGGGTCGGCGCGGAGGTCGATGCCGTTCTCGCGCTGGAAGTCGTCGGCCATGTAGTCGACCAGCCGCCGGTCGAAGTCATCGCCGCCGAGGTGGGTGTCGCCCGCGGTGGCGCGTACCTCGACCACGCCGTCGCCGATGTCCAGGATGCTCACATCGAAGGTGCCGCCACCGAGGTCGTAGACCAGCACCGTCTCGTTGCTCTTCTTGTCCAGGCCGTAGGCCAGGGCCGCGGCGGTGGGCTCGTTGATGATCCGCATTACCTCCAGGCCCGCGATGCGGCCCGCATCCTTAGTGGCCTGCCGCTGAGCGTCGTTGAAGTAGGCGGGCACCGTGATGACCGCCTCGGTGACCTTCTCGCCCAGGAACTTCGACGCGTCCTCGGCCAGCTTGCGCAGGACGAGCGCGGAAATCTCCTCCGGCGCATACTGCTTGCCCTGCACCTGGAATCTGGCTCTGCCGTCAGGACCCTCGACCACGTCGAACGAGACGGCGTTGATCTCGGACTGCACTTCGTCATAGCGCCGCCCGATGAAACGCTTGGCCGAGTAGATGGTCCCCTTCGGGTTAAGGATCGCCTGCCGCCTGGCCAGCTGCCCGACCAGGCGCTCGCCCTGCGGGGTGAAGGCCACCACCGACGGAGTCGTCCGTGATCCCTCGGCGTTGGGTATGACCGCCGGCTTCCCCGCCTCCGTTGCGGCGATCACCGAGTTGGTGGTCCCAAGGTCGATGCCTACTGCGACTGCCATCCCTGCCTCCCGATGGGATGTGGTGCGTCCTGGCCGACGGCCACCGTTTCTGACCGGGCTCGCTGGAAGTCACCCGTTCACATCGGTGCACATCGAGTCGGGCTGGCCCTGCGGGCCCCAGGCTTCCCCGAGCTAACCCAGCGGATCCGCCGGCTGAGACTGCGTCCCCCTGATATGCACGCTGTTATCCCCATACCCAAGACTTGCGCGGCCAGCCCATGCAGACATCGTCAAGCTGACTAGTCCAGCCCGGAACGCCGCGGAATTTCAAGCTGACTAGCCCAGCCCGAAACGCCCCGGATTTACTCGCTGAGCGGTTTTGCGAAGGCTGGAGCCGCCGCGGGCGAGGGCGCCGCAAGCGGATCGCCGGACGCGCGGACGTGCTCAGCTGCCTGCGCGAGCCAGGCTCGCAGCGACGGCTCGGGCGGCGATCCGGCCCGGTACGCGGCGACGAGCGGGCCCTGCAGCAGCAGGAGCGTCGGGACGGACTCGACCACGAACCGGCGCTGCAGACGCGGAGCGCGCGTCACGTCTACCTCCACCAGCTTGACCTGGCCGGCCAGCGTCTCGGCCAGGTGCTCCATGGCCGGATTGGCCCGCGCACATTGCGCGCACCAGGGCGCCCAGATATTGACAAGTACCAACATCGACGGGTTGTCGACTATCTCGGCGAAGTCGTCGTCGTCGGCCGCCGTGATCCAGGGCAGCGGCTGGTGGCAGTCCCCGCACCTCGGGATCCCGTGGCCAGCGGCTGGCAGCCGGTTGCTATGCCCGCAGTGCCTGCAGCCCACGACCCGCACGCGCGGGCCGCTCTCATGGTCCCGTGCGCGTGGCGGACTGGAATCGCTGGACGGCGTCACTTCTCCCTGATGCCACTAGCCGACGGCGTTGCTGCTGCTCCACCAACAGGCTAACCGGGGCAGTGCTTGGGGGGCAGTACCAGTGGGGCGCCTGGCCGGCCGGCTGGGCCGGCCGTGGTCTGATAGCAGGGAGAGCAGTTCGTGGCCGCGGTGATTGGAGCTTGTATGGCCAGAAGGCTGTCCGCGGCAGCAGCGGGCACCATCGACGTCGGCGGGGACCTCACCGTCAGCCGGCTGGGCTTCGGCGCGATGCGGATCACCGGGCCTGGCGTCTGGGATCAGCCGCCAGACCGCGACCGTGCCAAGCAGGCGCTAATGCGAGCCGTTGAGCTCGGCGTCACTTTCATAGACACCGCGGACTCCTACGGCCCGCACGTCAGCGAGGAACTGATCGCCGACACGCTCTACCCCTATCCCGAGGACCTGGTGATTGCGACCAAGGGCGGCTACCTGCGCCCCGGTCCTGGCCGGTGGGAGCCGGACGGCCGGCCCGAGCATCTCCGCGAGGTCTGCGAGGGCAGCCTGCGCAGGCTGCGCCTGGATCAGATCCCGCTCTACCAGTTCCACCGGCCGGATCCGCGGGTGCCGATCGCGGAGTCGATCGGCGCTCTTGCCGCGCTGAAGGACGAAGGGAAGATCCGGCATATCGGCGTGTCGAACTTCAGCGAGGCTCAGCTCAGCGAGGCCCAGCGGGTAACCGCGGTCGTGTCGGTGCAGAACCGCTACAACGCCGCCGACCGGTCCTCGGAGTCGATGGTCGACCTGTGTGAGCAGGAGCAACTGGTCTTCCTGCCGTGGGCGCCGATCCAGCAGGCCGACAAGAACCCCGCAGTCGCGGAGGCCGCAAAGAACCACAATGCGACCCCCCATCAGATCGTGCTGGCCTGGCTGCTGGCGCGGTCACCGAGCATGCTGCCCATACCAGGGACAGGCTCTGCCGAGCATGTCGAGGAGAACGTCGCGGCCGCGAGCATCGAGCTGACCCCCGACGAGGTCGCCGCGATCAGCCAGTCCGGCTGAGGCGTTCCTTGCTGCACCCGGCTTCGTGCGAGTTCCGCCTAGTGGGCTGGGTACGGCGGCTAGGGAATCGAGATCAGCACCCGGCCGGACGCGCGGCCTGACTCGATCAGCTCGTGGGCGGCGACAATATGCGCCAGCGGAATCACCCGGCCGACCGGGACTTTCAGCGCGCCGGCCGCCGCGGCGCTGGTCAGGTCACGGGCTGCTGCGGTCTTCGCCTCGGCGGGGAAGTCGTCGCTCCCGAGCAGCCTGATAGTCACGTTGTTAAACAGCATCGGCCAGAACGGCAGCGCCGGGCGCTCCTGCGGGCTCGCGTAAGCGGCCACCACCGCGCCGTTCCTGACGACCGCTGCATCGAGATCCGCATTGGCCGATAGCGCGACTTCGACTACGCGGTCAACCCCGCGAGGAGCCAGCTGCCAGATCGCCGCGACTGGGTCAGACTGCAGCGATATGACATGGTCGGCGCTGTCTGCGCCAGCCTGCTGAACTTCGGCGTCACTGCGGACCGTGCCGATCACGGTAGCGCCGGCCCAGCGGGCCAGCTGGCCGGCGAAGGCGCCGACCGAGCCGCGGACACCCTGCACGAGAACGGTCTGCCCGGAAACGGGCCCGTCGGCGAAGACCGCGCGGTGCGCCGTAATGCCGGGGATGCCGAGGCATGCCGCGAGTTCGTCGCCAACCGCGTCGGGGAGGTCGACCGCGAGTTCGGCAGGCACGACCGTGGTCTGCGCCGCGGTGCCGAAGGGCCGGTAGGACTGGGCGCCGTAGACCCACACCCGACGGCCCACCCTGGCCGGATCCACATCGGCTCCGGCGGCCTCGATGAAGCCGGCTCCGTCGCTGTGCGGGACGATCCGCGGGAACGCCATGGGGCTGCCGAGCCAGCCCTGGCGCTTCTTCATGTCCCCTGGATTGGCGCCGGAGACCGTCAGGCGTACCCGCACCTCCGAGGCGCCTGGCTCGGCTGCCGGAAGTTCGCCTACCTCGAGCACGTCCGACGGAGTGCCCTGCCGGTCGTACCACGCCGCGATCATGTCTCTCCCGACGGCTTGCAGGCTCTGCACGACGGTTACCTAGTCTGCCTCTGAACTTGCGCCCTGGCCGAGGCATTTCAGACCTACATAGGATCGATAGTTCGCTTTGCCGTTGAAAACGCTGTCTATCTTTCGTGCAATTTCACGCCGAAAGGCGGGACGTGCGGCGTACCGTAGTGGCGTTTCTGGCGAATGCAGGGGGAGGGCAGGCGAATGCGGCGAGGTCGCTCGGTCGGCGCACACGCCGTTCCGCGGCCTATAACGAAATCAGTCTGGCGGCGAAGGGGCTGGTTATCCGCATCGGCCTGTGCCGCAGTCGGCGCGTTAGCGGCCACGTCGATGGCCGGCCTGCCGGCGGCATCGGCCAGTACCACCGAGACAGTCATCGTCACCTCGAGCGGGCTGCTCAGCCCGGTCTCGGCTGTGCTCAGCGTGCTTGGCACGGTACTGCAGCAGTACACGATCATCGACGGCGTCGAGGCTTCGGTCCCGACCGCGCTTGAACAGGTGCTGGCCTCGCTGCCGGGGATCACGGTGACCCCCGACGTGTCTGTGAGCGTGCAGTCCACCGTCGAGTCCACCGGCCCGCACACGCCCTCCGACGAGTTCCTGCAGCAGACCGGCGCTACCCAGTTAGCGGCGCAGGGCGACACCGGCCAGGGAGTCACCGTCGCCGTGCTGGATACGGGCATCGACGCCTTACCCGACTTCGCTGGCCGGCTCATCGGCGGCGTCGACCTGACCGGAGCAGGCAACCCCTTCGAGGACGACTACGGGCACGGCACGTTCGTGGCCGGCCTCATCGCCGGCAACGGCGTCTCGTCAGGCGGCGAGTACTCGGGCGAGGCGCCGGGCGCGGACCTGGTGTCGATCAAGGTGGCGGGTGCGAGCGGCACGACGGACCTGGCAACCGTGATCCTGGGCGTGCAATGGGCGGTCGCTAACCGGCTCGCCTACAACATCAGAGTTCTCAACATGTCGCTTGGCTTCCAGCCATTCGAGTCCACCGCGATCAACCCGCTGGACCAGGCGGTCCAGGCGGCGTGGGACTCGGGCATTGCGGTGGTGGCTTCGGCGGGGAACGCCGGGCCCTCGAACGGGACGATCCTTTCGCCTGGCGATGATCCGCTGGTGATCACCGTTGGCGCCCTGGACGACATGGCGCAGCCGGATGTCGCCGCCGACGAGATGACCAATTTCAGCAGTGCCGGGCCGACTTCCCCGGACGGCTGGGTCAAGCCGGACCTCGTCACCTCGGGCCGGTCGGTCGTCAGCCTCGCGGCGCCAGGCTCGACGGTCGACGACGACTACCCGGCGGCTCGAATCGGCTCGGCGAATTTCGTCGGCTCTGGCACGTCGTTCAGCGCCGCGATCACCAGCGGCGCCGCGGCGCTGGTGCTGGCAGACAACCCGAGCCTCACCCCGGACGAGCTCAAGGCACGCTTGCTCGGAACGACCAGCCCTGGCCCTGTCGGCAACCCGTTCGTGGACGGGCACGGCGCGCTCAACGCCTACGCGGCGGCCACCGCCGGCCCGATGAACCTCGCTCAGTCGGTCACGGGGATACTCCCGCCACTGCTGCGCGCTACCGTGCCGCTATCGCCCGCCGGAAACCCCGCTGACTCGTGGAACGCCGGCCTCTGGTCGGGTGTCACGTGGAGCAGTCAGGCGCCGCCGACCGGCTGGGAGTGGAACGGCCTGAGCTGGACCGGCTGGGAATGGAACAACTTCGCCTGGAGCGGCTGGGAATGGAACGGCGCCGCCTGGGCCGGGGCCGACTGGAGCGGCTGGGAGTGGAATAGCGCCGCCTGGGACGGCACGGCCTGGAACGGATCGGCATGGAACAGCGCCGCCTGGAATGGCTCTGCATGGGACAGCTCCGCATGGAACTGACGCACCCGCCGGCAGTGGGGCTCTGAAGATGCCGCGGGCCACCCGCGCAGTCGTCGCGGCATCCGTCTTAGGCGGCGCGATCACGCTGCTGGTCGCGGCCCGGATGCAATCGGCTCCCTGGCACGTGACCGCCGGTCAGTACGTCGTCGCCGGCGCGATGGGCCTGCTGGCGCTTGGCGCGCGGGTCCGGCCGGTCGTGGTGTTCCGTGGCGGCGAGTCGGCGGCGTACCAGATAGACGAGGGCCTGGTCGTAATCCTTGCCCTGTTAGTGCCGCCGCTGCTCGCCCTTGGCACGCTGGGGACGGCCGCATTAGTGGCGCAGGTAGTCCGCCGCCGGCCGGCGGTCAAGTCGGCGTTCAACGTCGGGCAGGTGCTGATTGCCGCGGGCTTAGGGCTGGCTGTCAGCCACAGCATCGCGGCGCCATCACGGCCCCTGACCGCGACTGAGATCGCTGCGGCGGTGGCCGGCGTGACGGTCTACATCGTCGTCAACAGCCTGCTCGTCGACGCCGTCATGGTCACGATGGGCACAAGCTGGCGGGAGCTAACCAGCGACCTTCCGACTCAGATGATGCTCGCCTCCGCGGGAGCCCTGGTCGGGGTGATCCTGGCGCTGGCGATCAGCGCGCACCTGCTGGCGGTGGGACTGGCGGTACTCGCGCTGGTCATGGAGCGCTGGCTCATCGCCGGCAGGTTCGGCGCGCTGCATGACCGCGCGCGCATGGCGGGGCTGTATGAGATCACGCTTGAGGCCAACAAGGGGCTGTGCCAGGAAGCCGTGGTCGAGACGATCCTGGGCTCGGTACGGCACCTACTTCGCAGCCCGCAGGCCGCGTTAGAGCCACACGAGCCAGGCCCGGATCAGCTGGCCACGCCCATGCTGGTCGCCGGCCAGCGGCAATGGCTGGTGGCCTCGGGCCGCAGGCGCGGCGAACCCTTCGATGACGCCGACCTGGGCCTGCTGCGCGCGCTGGCAGCTGTCGGCAACGGGGCCCTCAGCAACGCCGGGCTGTTCCAGCAGGTCCGCGTCGAGCGAGAGAGGCTGTCCTCTATCACGCTCAACATCGGCGAGGGCGTCTGCGCCATCGACGCCGGCGGGGACCTGACTTTCGTCAACCCGGCTGCAGCCGACATGATCGGGTTACCCGTGGTAGACGCCAGGACCGACGAGAAACTGGCGGGCGTCGCCCTGACCGCCCCGGACTTCCTGCTGGTCCCGGCCATCGAGGCAATGCGGACGGGCCGCACGATACGCGAGGATGACGCGCGGTTCCGTAGCCGGAACGGCAGCGCCATCCCGGTCGCGTACACGGCTTCGGCGGTCATTACCGCCGGGAAACCGTCTGGCGCGGTGATCGCGTTCCGCGACATCTCCGAGCGCAAGGCCTTCGAAGACGAACTCCAGCACCACGCCTGCTACGACAGCCTGACGGGCCTGGCTAACCGCCGGCTTCTGGTGGAGCGCCTGGACCAGGCGCTCCGGCGCTCGGTCCTCGACCGCAAGACGCACGGGCTGATCTTCGTCGATGTCGACCGCTTCAAGAGCATCAATGACAGCCTCGGTCACGTCACCGGCGATGACTTCCTGATGGCGATCTCAGGGCGCATGAAGAGCGTGGTCAGGGGCCACGACCTGGTTGCCCGTTTCGGCGGTGACGAGTTCGTGGTGCTGCTGGAGGACGTGGCGGGAGTTGACGAGGCCGTCGTCGCGGCGCGGCGCATCTGCACGGCGGTCGCCCAGCCCATGATCCTTCCTGATGGCTACGAGATGGTGGCGACGGTGTCGGTGGGCATCGCGCTGACCGAGCCAGGCAAGACGGCCGACGATGTGCTCCGCGATGCGGACGTGGCCATGTATGACGCCAAGGCCAGGGGCGGCGGCGGCATGTACAGGGTCTTCGACGAGTCATCGATGGGAACGCGCTCGTCGCACCGGCTCGAGATCGAGGCGGACCTGCGCAAGGGTCTGGAGCGAGACGAGCTTGAGGTGTACTACCAGCCGTTCTACTCCCTCGACGGCAGGCGGATCGTGGGCGCGGAGGCGCTGGTGCGGTGGCACCACCCGGCCAACGGAGTGCTCGGTCCGATGAGCTTCATCCCGATGGCCGAGGAGACCGGGCTCATCCAGCCGCTGGGGCGGATCGTTCTCGAGCAGGCCTGCCGTCAGGTGCGCTCGATAAGGGACCGGCTCGGCATCGAGCTTCCGGTCAGCATCAACCTCTCTCCGCGCCAGTTCCAGGGGACCGGGCTGCTGACACAGGTCGCTGGCGCGCTTGACGCCAGCGGCCTGCAGTCGGAGTCGCTGATCTTCGAGATCACCGAGTCCACGGTCATGGAGGACCTGTCGGGCGCCAGGGAGATCATGAAGAAGCTCAGCCGGCTGGGAGTCAGGCTGGCGATCGACGACTTCGGCACCGGCCACTCGTCGCTTGCCTACCTCAAGCAGTTCCCCGTGCACGAGGTGAAGGTCGACCGCGCGTTCGTCAAGGGCGTCGCGGACAGCCGGGTGGACTCTGCAATTGTCCGGGCGGTCATCGACCTGGCCAACGCCATCGGCATCTCGGCGGTGGCCGAGGGCGTCGAGACGACCGAGCAGGTAGCGCGCCTCCGGGCGCTCGGCTGCCAGGTGGCACAAGGGTTCTACTTCTCACACCCGCTGCGTGCCGTGGAATTCGACGACCTGCTCGCCCGGCACTTCGCGCGCCCGGCGCGCCCGGCCGCCGGGAGCTGAGTCCGTCGAGCCAGTCGCGCATCCGCGCGAGTTAAACGGGAACGGCCGCTACCTAGGCGCGATCAGCAGCGTCTGCACGGCGATGCCGACGTCCCCTGACTGGTCCGACAGCCTCGTCTGCGCCAGCCCGGTGCCCGTGCCCCCGGTCGTGCTGACCGCGTCGAGCAGGATCCAGTCGCCGACCGGATCACGCTGCAGGATCACGGTCAGGTCGACGTTGATGAAGATGAACACTGTCGGGTCGAGCACCATGCTGGCTCCGCTGCCGGAGTCAGCGAGCAGCAAGGTCCTGCACATCGGCGACAGGTCCTCATCCGGCAGCAGCGGAAGGCGCGGCCTGGCCCAGACCTTGCACGGGCCAGGGGCGTCGAAGCTGCCGCCGACGATCCGCCACTCGATGCGCGACAGGTAACCGGAGACATGCCCGCCGGGAAACCTGGGCACGACGCTCTGCGCGGGGATCTCCGGCACCTGCTGCGCTGCAGCGATGGCAGGGGCAGCAGAAGAGGTGGCGATGCGCCAGCCGCGCGCGTACAGCACCTCCTGGCCGCCAGACTCCAGCACGGTCTCCAGCAGTGCCACCCGCTTGCCGGGCCGGAGAGTCCGAGTCCGCGCCGTCAGCACGCCGACCGGGACCGGACGCAGAATGTCGATCGCCACCCGCGCCAGGCGCATGCTGTCACTTGCCTCGTGCCGATCTAGCTCGCGGGCAGCCAGTGCCGATGGCGGCCCGCCGTGCTGAGCAGCCGCGTCCCACGGCCCCGCGGTGGCCGGGGTCGCGCTGAACCGAGCCGGTCCGGCCGGCTCGAAGAAGCTGGCGCTCATGATCGCGATGTTACCGGTCGGTAGAGCAGCACTGCGGGTGGAGTTCAGCCTGCTGGGTGAACGTTCGGAGACTTCGTGCGACCTGCGTGCCCGTGCGTGACACGGTGGCGGCATGGCGGTCGGCGCGGACGGCGCAGGTTCGCCGCCCTCGGTTGCGGCTCGGGATGCTGCCTGGCTGCCGGACATCATGGCAACGCACGAGGTCGGCCGCGCGCTGCCCGGCACGTTCTATACCCATCCCGACCTCTACGAGCTGGAGCTAGCCCGGATCTGGTACCAGGGGTGGCTCTTCGCGGCGGTGGCCTCCGAGCTGCCAGGGCCCGGCAGCTACGTCGTGTACACCGTGGGCACCTGCTCCGCGATCCTCGTCCGGCAGCGGGACGGCAGCGTCGCCGCCTACCACAACGTCTGCCGGCACCGCGGCTCCCTGCTGGCCGACCAGCCGGCCGGGCAGGTGCGGAACTTCACCTGCCCTTACCACCAGTGGACCTACGGCCTGGATGGCAGCCTCCGCGCATGCCGGGCGATGCCGGCAGACCTGGACAAGCCCCGGCACTCGCTGCTGCCGGTGCATGCTGCGGAGATCGCCGGGCTGATCTTCATCAGCTTCGCAGCCACGCCGCCGCAGTTCGGCGAGGCTGGCCGGCTGCTCGCGGCGATGGCTGCGCCGCAGGGGCTGGACCGGGCGAAGGTCGCGCACGTAGCCGACTACGAGATCGCGGCGAACTGGAAGCTGGTGCTGGAGAACAACCGGGAGTGCTACCACTGCGACGTCAGCCATCCGCAGTACGTAGCCGCCAACTACGACCGCTACGACGCCGGGGACATGCCCGCGCCGCTGGCGCGCGAGCTTGCCGAAGTCACCCGGCGCAGCGAGGAGCGCTGGGCGGCCCGCGGCCTGGCCGTCACGCATGCCGAGGGCGGCCTTGCGCGGTTTCCGAGCGCCGACGGCAGCATCTGGTACTCGGCGAACCGGACACCGCTCGTTCCCGGCTATACGAGCGAAAGCATGGATGGCGCGCGCGTGGCACCCCTGATGGGCTCCTATCCGGACCCTGACGTCGGCGTGCTGCGGCTGCGCACGCTGCCGAATTTCTGGCAGCACGGAAGCTGCGATCACGCTGTCATCACCCGGCTTACGCCGTCCGGGCCTGGCTCCACCACAGCGCGGGTCATGTGGCTCGTCGACGCGGAAGCGCGGGAGGGGCCGGACTACGACCTGCGCACGCTGCTGCCGTTCTGGCAGCTCACCGCGGAGCAGGACTGGCAGATCTGCGCCCGCCAGCAGCTCGGCGTGCGGTCTCCTGCCTACCTGCCAGGTCCGCTGTCCCCGGCCAAGGAGTACAACGTGATGGCGTTCCACGCCTGGTACCAGCGTGCCCTCGCGAGCCCACAGACTTGAATAGTTCAATTTATTGGACAATTCGTGTCTGCAGCCGGTAAGTTAGCGTCCGATGACCGCGCCTGAGACCCCTAGCCCCGCGGCTGACCTTCGCGGGGCCGGCCTGCGGGTGACGGCCGTCCGCGTCGCGCTACTCGACGCCGTCAGGAACGGCGCGCACCTGGACGTCGAGGCGATCGCCTCCAGGGTGCGTGACCGGGTGGGCCACGTCTCCCTGCAGGCCGTCTACGAGGCCCTGAACGCCCTCGCCGCGGCCGGACTCGTGCGCCGCATCGAGCCGGCCCGCGGCCCGGCCCTGTTCGAGGCACGCGTGGGGGACAACCACCACCACATCGTGTGCCGGTCATGCGGAGCTGTCGCCGACGTCGACTGCGCGATCGGCCAGGCGCCCTGCCTGACTCCGTCCGATGACCACGGCTTCTCGATCGACGAGGCCGAGGTCATCTACTGGGGCCTGTGCCCCGGCTGCTCCACCGCGCTCAGTTCCTGATCACACCACGATCCGCCTAGTCCGGAAGGATTTGCATGTCTGAGAACCACGACCCGGTAGTCATCGAAGGCCCGACCCCGGAGAGCGGAGGGTGTCCGGTCGCGGGCAGCGGCCGCACGCACCCGACCATGGGCGACGCCAACCGTGACTGGTGGCCGAATCGGCTCAACCTGAAGATCCTCGCCAAGAACCCAGCCGTGGCCAATCCGCTGGGCGAAGAGTTCAGCTACGCCGAGGCGTTCAAGACGCTCGACCTCGCGGCCGTGAAGCAGGACATCGCCGCGGTCCTGACCACCTCGCAAGACTGGTGGCCTGCGGACTTCGGGCACTATGGCCCGCTCATCATCCGGATGGCGTGGCACAGCGCGGGCACCTACCGGATCAGCGATGGCCGCGGCGGTGCCGGGTCCGGCCAGCAGCGCTTCGCGCCGCTCAACAGCTGGCCCGACAACGGCAACCTGGACAAGGCCAGGCGACTGCTGTGGCCAGTCAAGAAGAAGTACGGCCAGAAGATCTCCTGGGCCGACCTCATGATCCTGGCCGGCAACGTGGCCCTGGAGTCGATGGGCTTCAAGACCTTCGGCTACGCGGGCGGCCGCGCAGACGTCTGGGAACCTGACGCGGATGTCTACTGGGGTCCCGAGACCACCTGGCTTGGCGACGAGCGGTACAGCGGTGACCGGGAACTCGCCGATCCTCTCGGCGCGGTCCAGATGGGCCTCATCTACGTCAATCCCGAGGGCCCGAACGGGAACCCGGACCCGCTGGCAGCGGCCCGCGACATCCGGGAGACATTCCGCCGGATGGCGATGAACGACGAGGAGACGGTCGCCCTGATCGCGGGCGGTCACACCTTCGGCAAGACCCACGGGGCCGGCCCGGCCGAGAATGTCGGGCCCGACCCTGAGGCTGCCCCGCTGGAGCAGCAGGGCCTTGGCTGGAAGAGCACGTTCGGCACGGGCAAGGGCGGCGACGCGATCACCAGCGGCCTGGAGGTCACCTGGACATCAACCCCGGTGACGTGGGACAACAGCTTCCTGGAGACCCTGTACGGCTACGAGTGGGAACTGACCAAGAGCCCGGCCGGCGCGTACCAGTGGAAGCCGAAGGACGGCGCCGGGGCGGGCACCGTTCCTGACGCCCACGACCCGTCCAAGCGGCACGCCCCGACCATGCTGACGACGGACCTGTCGCTCCGGGCAGACCCCGTCTACGAGCAGATCTCGCGACGCTTCCTGGCCAGCCCGGACGAGTTCGCGGACGCCTTCGCCCGCGCGTGGTTCAAGCTGACCCACCGCGACATGGGCCCGGTCGTGCGCTACCTCGGCCCGGACGTGCCGGCCGAGACGCTGGTGTGGCAGGACCCGCTTCCCGCGGTGACGCACGCGCTCATCGACGCTGCGGACATCGCCTCGCTTAAGCGGCAGATCCTCGCCTCGGGACTGTCGGTACCCGAGCTTGTGTTCACCGCCTGGGCGTCAGCCTCGTCGTTCCGCGGCAGTGACAAGCGCGGTGGCGCCAACGGCGCGCGCATCCGGCTCGAGCCGCAAAGCGGTTGGGAGGTCAACGAGCCTGACCAGCTGGCGACGGTGCTGCGCAGGCTGGAGGGCATCCAGGACGCCTTCAACGCCGGCCAGGCCGGGGGCAAGCGGGCTTCGCTGGCGGACCTGATCGTCCTCGGCGGCAGCGCCGCCGTCGAGAAGGCTGCCCGCGACGCCGGCTTCGACGTCGAGGTTCCGTTCAGGCCGGGCCGCGCGGACGCGTTGCAGGAGCAGACCGACGTGGAGTCGTTCGCGGCGCTCGAGCCGACCGCTGACGGGTTCCGGAACTATCTCGGCAAGGGCAACCGGCTGCCGGCGGAATACCTGCTGATCGACCGGGCGAACCTGCTGACGCTCAGCGCGCCGGAGATGACGGTCCTCGTCGGCGGCCTGCGCGTGCTGGGAGCCAGCCACGGGCAGTCCCAGCTCGGCGAACTCACCGCCACCCCAGGGTCGTTGACCAACGATTTCTTCGTCAACCTGCTCGACCTGGGCACGACGTGGCACCAGGCGGCGGAGGACGCGAACACCTTCGAGGGCCGTGACGACGCCACCGGCGAGGTGAAGTGGACCGGCAGCCGCGCGGACCTCGTCTTCGGGTCGAATTCGGAGCTGCGCGCGCTGGCGGAGGTGTACGCAAGCGATGACGCGAAGGAGAAGTTCGTTACCGACTTCGTAGCCGCGTGGGCCAAGGTGATGGACCTCGACCGGTTCGACCTGGCCTGAGCAAGATGTCCAGGCCGGTCCGCGCGGGCCGGCCTGGACGCCCTCGGGCGGCCGACGGCCGCGGTGCGGCCCGTCAGACCTCGCACCACCGGGCTTCGCACCATGAGAAGACGCCGAATGTGACCAGGCCGAGTGCCACGACGACGAGCAGCCAGGGGCCGGCCGGGGTGTGCGCCAGTGCGCGCAGCGCCGAGTCGATGCCCTTGGCCTGACGGGGATCTGAGTCCTTGGCGGCGATCACGAGAAAGACCCCGACGGTGCCCAGCACCACGCCCCTTGCGATGCCGCCGATCTGGCCGAGGCGCTCAACCATGGTGCGCACGCGCCGTGACGCGGCGCTCATCCGCAACCGCCTGAGGAACCTGAGCCGGTAGGCGCTGTAGGCGATATACAGGCCGGCCAGGACGATGACGATTCCGGCGATCGCCACGATCAGCCCGCCTTCCGGGAATTTCAGCGCGGCGGCGGTCAGGTCCTGCGACTGCTTGTCGCTCGACGAGGGCTGCCCGATGCCGAGCGCGTACCTGAGGATGCCGTAGGTGATCACGCCGTAGAGCACGGCGCGGCCCAGATTCGTGACTCGCTTGCGTGGCTTGTGCCCGTCCGGCTCATTGCTGCCCCAGATTGCCTCGGACAGGCGCCAGAGCGTCATGCCCGCGAAACCCGCGGCGAGTAGCCACAGGATGAAAGATCCGAACGGCGTCCGCGCCACCAGGCGGACGGCGCCGGTGCGGTCGGCTTGCTGGTGCGATCCGTCCAGGGCTATCTGGACGGCGATGATTCCGATCAGGACGTACATGACGCCGCGTGCCGCGAGGCCTGCTCGCGCAAGCCAGGCCATCGCCGTGCTGTGCGGTGCCCGGCGCACGGCCCTCCGGGCGCGAAAGGTCCTGCGACGCGCTGTGCGCGCAACCATTGCTACCTCCAACCCGTGGCCGCCAGGGCTAGGTCGGAGGTACCACGCCTGCCGTTGATCACTCATGGCGCGCCGGGCCGGGGCCCCGCTGGCCTACAGCATGAACATCCCGACGCCAAACGCGCGCTGGCGGCTGCGGGCCTCGATTCTGGTTCGCTCGGCTGGCACCCTCGGGACGCCCGGCAGCCCCGCGGGCACGCTGCGGCCGCGGTCGGCCGCCAACTCGCTGGCCCCCATGAACGCGACCTCCATCCGCCGGATGACCTCAGTCATCTCTGGCGTCAGGTGGCTGTCCGGGAGCCCCGCATCCGGTAAATCTCCCCCCGAGCTGAATTCGAGTTCGTCCATCGACCCGTCCCTCCCAAGAAGCCCGGCATGCCCGCGTCTGTCGCGTGCCTCCATCCTCTGCGCTTGTCTTGCAGTTGCCTTGACGGTTCCGTTGGCACCGCAGGTCAGCGCCGCCTTCGATATCGGTCAGCAGACCGATGTCTCGTCGTGAAAGTTGCGACAGCATTTGCAGTGCAACCGCTGGCTCGGTCACCACCTTGATCGAGCAGGCTGGCCGCGCACGCTTGGTCGCGCCGCCGCGCTGCGGTAACCGGTTCGGCAAGGATTTTTGATGAACAAGATGGCCCCGGCCCGCCCGGCCGTCCAGCGCTCGCTCTCCGTCTCACTCGCGGCCGGTCCCAGAGCGGCGGCCGCGGCCCGGCGTCACGTGCAGGCGGCAATCGAGGCCTGGGGCTTGTGCGCGGACCCGTACGTCGCGGCGCTGCTCACCAGCGAGCTGGTGACCAACGCCATCAGGCACGCCGGCGGGTCTGTCAAGCTCTTCGTTACCTGCTCCTGCGGCCACCTGCGCGTCTACGTTCACGACACCTCGCCAGAGTGGGCTACGCCGATCGAGACGTCAACCGATGCGGAAGACGGCCGCGGCCTCCTGCTCGTCGCAAGCTTGTCCACTGACTGGGGCTGCTACCCCACCTCAGCAGGCAAGGTCGTGTATTTCACCATGGCGCTCGAGGCAGACCCGGACTGAGGCGATTCACTTCGGCGCGATGGTGCGCAGGGCTGCCTCCCTGGCCACGTCGGTGCGTGACTGGACGTTGAGCTTCTTGAGGATGTGCGAAACGTGCGTCGCGACGGTGCGCCGGGACAGGAATAGCTGAGTCGCTATCTCCGGGTTGGACAGCCCATCCTCTACCAGCGCGGCGATCTTCGTTTCCGTCGGAGTGAGGCTGTCCCAGCCACTTCGCGCGCGCCGGTGCTTGGAGTGGGGGCCGCGGCGGATTCCATGCGCGCGGAACCGTGCCGCCAGCCGATCGACGTCCGTCACTGCCCCAAGCGAGCCGTAAAGCTCAAGAGCCCGCGTGAACGCTTCCCGCGCCCGCTCACGATCGTCAGCCCTGACCAGGTTCCCGGCAGCCGCCTCCAGCGCCTGGGCGCTGAGCAGCGGCCGGCTTGCGACCGCGTACCGGTCAGCGGCCAGAAGCAACTGGCCGGCATTCTCGTCAACCAGGCCCCGGCACAACAGAGCGTCTGCCTGCAGACGCGGGACTGCAGAGTCGGCGGCCAGTTCCCCGGCAAGGTCGGCAAGCGCTTCCGCGGTATTCAGGTCGCCGATCTCCGTGGCCAGGCGGACGGCATCAGGCAGCAGGTCCTCGATCTCCCTCAGCTCTTCCGCTTCGCTCGCCAGGGCGGTCAGCTGGGCCAGCGCCTCTGGCAGCGCGTTCGCGTGCTCGCAGTCCAGGCTGCGCGCGAGCGCTAGCGCCGAGACGACGCGGTTGCCGACCCGCTCGGCATGAGGCATGGCCGCGGCAAGGTGAGCACGGGCGGTGCTGATCTCGCCGCGATGGAATCGGATCACGGCGGCTATGCCCAGATTGCAGCAAGCTACGGCAGGCTCCTGCAGGTCCTCCTGCACCGCTTCCGTCTCGGCCAGCGCGTCGTCCCATTTCCCGGTCTCGAAGTACAACTGAGCAAGCGCGCAGTGCGCCTGCCCTAGCCGGATCACAGTGCCTGCCTGGTCTGCCAACTGCCGGGCCTGCGTCGCCGCGGCGAAGGCCTCGTCATAGTCACCCAGGCCGCTCAGCGTGACGGCGTAGTTGAGCTGCAAGAGGATGCGCAGGTCTGTCAGTGCCGGATCAGCCTCCGTCACGCCCAGCGCCCGCTCGAAGAGGGGCAGCGCCTCGGCTGCCCTCCCCTGCACCCCGGTCACGATCGTGAGCACGTGCAGGGCCCAGCCCATGGCCCAGTTATCGCCCGCAGCTGAGGCCGCTTCCAGCGCGGTAGCGGCGACCTGGCCCGCCTTCTCGACCTCACCGAGATTGCTGTGCACCCGCGCGATGAGCACGAACAGCCGCGCCCGATGCCGGCCCGAGATCGTTATGCGGGCCAGGGCGCGGTTCAGCATCGCAATGGCCTCGGCGGACCGGCCGCTGCGCATCAGGCTCTGGGCGATGGTCCAGTGCAGGTCGACGACCAGATCGGGGTCATCGGTACGCGCGAGGGCTCGCCTGGCGACCTGCTCGGCCTCGGGCACGTTTCCTACTCGGTACAGCGCGTCGGCGAGCCTGCCTACCAGAAGGTGGTGCCGCTGCGAATGGTCGGGGCGGCTCGCGACGGCCCGGCGCAGCAGGTCGACGGCAACCTGCGGGGCACGCCCGATGAGCAGTTCTGACGCGCCAGCAAGCCAGTTCAGCATCCAGTCATCTACCGGATCGTCCGGGCTTCCAACCGCCCACAGCAGCTGCCGGGCGACCCGGTCGGCGGGCGCGCCGGCTGCTGCCAGCGCGCGACCGGCGTCGCGGTGCCAGGCAGCGCGCAGGGATTGCGGCATCTCCTCATACAGCGCTGCGCGGATCAGCGGGTGCCTGAACCGGAGATCGCTACCTGACTCAGTCAGGACGCCCGCGGTACGTGCCACCTCAAGGGCGGCAACCAGATCGGGGACTCCGCGCCCTAAGACGATGGCCAGGTCGGGAACGGCGAAGTCCACGCCTAGCAGAGCAGCCGCGCGCACCACCTCGCGTACCTGGCCGGGCACGAAGCCCAGGCGGTCAGCGATGGCTGCCGACAGGGATGCTGGCGCGGACCCGGTCCTCAGCTCGACCGCGCCGGCTTCGGTCACGGTCAGGCCGTAGCCGCGGGCCAGCGCCGCGACCAGCTCAGTGATGTAGAGCGGATTTCCGGCCGCGCCTTCCGCCAGCCGCAGCAGGTTGCCGTCAGGCTTGCCGCCCGCTAAAGCCGCCACCAGCTCGGCAGCAGCCTCTTCGGTTAGCCCGGAAAGCTGGAGGTGAGCCGTGTCGTGCACAGCTCGCCGCAGTACCAGCAGGTCGTCACGCTGGGGCACCGGCCGCATCGCGCCCACCAGCATGAGGCGCATATGCGGAGCTAACCGTGCCAGGCGTCCCCACAGCGTCACGGTGGCCTGGTCCGCCCACTGCAAGTCATCGATCACCAGCATCGTCGGGCGGGCTGCTGACTGCTCGGCCACCAGCGCCAGCAGTTGCTCGGCCAGGGCCGCAGACACATCGGCGCCAGGGTCGACCGCAAGCTCGCCGCGCAAGAGCGCGACGATCCTGCCGCGCCGGGCATCCGCAGACGGCTGGCGAACCCGTAAGGCGTCCAGCAGCGGCAGCAGCGGCAAAGCCTGCCCGAGCTCGTCGCCAGCCCCCAGGTAGACCTCGCACCCGAGATCTGCCGCCTCAGCGGCTGCGGCGTGTATCAGTGCTGACTTGCCGATGCCCGGCTCGCCCTCGATCAGGACAGAACGCCCGCGCCCCCCGGCTACGTCGGTTATCAGCTTGACCAGCGTGGCCAGCTCGCTATCGCGGCCGACCAGAGGACGAAGCATCGTCGTGGAGGGCACGGGCCGAACTCTACTACCCGAGCAATAAGGAAACAAGCGCAGTTTATCACTATAAAGCTAGCCAATAAAACCAAGCAACCCAGTCAAATTGCCATCCTGTGTTTGACGAGCCTTTCGGTGAAAGTTTCACGTAACCTTTCCGTGAATCTTCACCGGGCCATTCTGCTGCACTGCAGGGTGAAATTAACTGGACTACCCAAATGGCAATCTCATCGCCGATTTCAGTTTCCAATAATGCGCTTTGAACAAGCAGACAGTGGGAATACCTCCGCCCGACGGAGATGCGCCGTTGCCGGTTGCCCTGCACCGCACAGTGGCCGCTGACCTCGGAAATCGCCATGGAGGAGTCATGCGCATCGGGCGAGCTATTGTCATTCCCGCTATTCTGACTTTAGGTGTGGCCGGAGCGACCGTGGCGGGCACCGCAACGACTGCGGCAGCTGTGCACACAAGCAACACTCACGTGGTAGCGCAAGGTTCCGGTGACTGGACGTATTTCCACACCTGACCGACGCTGTTGGCGTGATCGTACTGGCATAGCGTCCGCCCCTCTCCTAAACCGGGCGGCGACTTGAGTCGGACGGCGTATTGACGGTGCTTCCGCCTGCCCATTGTGGGCTGGCAGTTGAGAGCGGCTTGTAGGCTTTGGGCTCATAGATCAACGGTAAGACGATTCCGCTCCGGTTGCCTGGGCGTGGCCTGGCCGCTACTTTGAACCTCCGTTCCGGAGGCACAACGTCGGCCAGTGGGTTCTAAGGTGCGCATGTGACGTAGGCACTGCACGGAAAGGCGCACGGTCCGATCTCGAACGGAAAGCATGTGGCGGGGAGCTGCTATCGAGGAGCCTGACCCGGGCGCTCTGGCGAGGTTCTGCCTCCAGCCTCCTCGGGTGGGCCATCGGTCACAAGGAGCCAGGAACGACGATCGTTGCCGTTCCGGGGGATGCACTTTTTCTCATGTTCCAGCAGGAGACCGGATACCAACCCGGGTCCTCCTTGACCCTCGCCGGCCACCCTTAGGCCTCTGCCGCGACGACGGCTGACTGCGCGGCTACTCGCGGACAGGCCGCGTCCATGACCATGAATCAACTCCGCAGCCACTGCTGGGACGTGCCGACTGATCAACGCGCAGGGCCAAGTGCCGTCGCCCCGAGGTTGCGCAGGATCTCGTTGCGAGATCCAATGAGACTTTCAGGCACATGTGACTGG